>JAKLDT010000036.1 GCA_022703405.1 Bacteroidota bacterium
ACTGAAAACGATGTCAGGGTTTGAGAGCATGAGTCTTTTTGCTGTAATTTTACTTAGCTGGGGAATCGCATTTTTCGAATATACCCTGCAGGTTCCTGCAAACAGAATCGGGTATTCAGGGACGGGAGGACCATTTTCACTCGTTGAACTTAAAGTGATCCAGGAAGTAATTTCAATTATGGTTTTTACAATATTTACTCTCATTGTCTTTAAAAATGAACAGTTCCGCCTCAATCACCTGATAGGATTCATCTTCCTGATCCTTGCTGTCTACTTCATTTTTAAGAAATAGATCAGATTTCCCATAAAATATTAGCTTTATTTTAGCTTTTTATTTACATTTGAAACTGTCCTGCCGTAGAATACTTAATTTGTTAAATCTGAATAATTTAAGGTGAAGCGGAAAGAAATAGTTTTAGGTTGTGGGGTAGGCATGGATTAAGGGCTGGCAAGTTTATGTCAGCCCATTTTTTTCAGGAAGATTTTATTACCTAAATTAGCAGACAGGATTACACAACGAGGATAAAATAATGAATGTTACAATTGAATCTTCCTGGAAACACGTCCTTCAGGATGAGTTTGAAAAGGAGTATTTCAGGATTCTTACAGAATTCGTCAGGTCGGAATATAAAGCTGCTACTGTTTATCCTCCTGCAGGATTGATCTTCAATGCTTTCAATCTGTGTTCCTTTGAAAATCTGAAAGTGGTTCTGATCGGGCAGGATCCTTATCATGGACCTGGTCAGGCGCATGGGCTCTGCTTCTCAGTAAAGGATGGCGTTGATTTTCCTCCAAGTCTGATAAATATTTTCAAAGAAATTGAACTTGACCTTGGTTTATCACGTCCTGCATCAGGTAATCTTGAACGCTGGGCAAAGCAGGGCGTTCTGCTGCTGAATGCTACTCTCACAGTAAGGGCCCATCTTGCAGGTTCTCATCAAAAAAAGGGATGGGAACAGTTCACTGATTCGGTTATATCAATTATCAACCGTGAAAAATCAGGGATAGTATTTATGCTCTGGGGTGCCTATGCCCAGAAAAAGGGAGAAAACATTGACAGAACAAAACACCTTGTGCTTGAATCTGTTCATCCCTCTCCCCTTTCTGCTTCCCGCGGCTTTTTCGGGAATCACCATTTCAGCAAATGCAATTCGTACCTTTCAGGAAAAGGTGTGAATCCGGTAGACTGGAGATAAGCATTGATGCTTTTACAGTTTCTTAAGAGCTGATGAGATAATATTTTCAAGCCCCTGATACTCTTCAAAACCAACAGATAACCTTATCATTCCCGGTTCAGGATATTTAGCTCCCCAAACGGCTTCAACAGGCATAAGTATTGTATCCGGATCACCGAGTGTAGGAATAAGTTTTATTGATTCCGACACCTCACTTATAAATCTGTCGCGCTTCACAGCCTTTTCAGCTTTGCTCCTGCCTTTCAGATCGAAAGTTATCATTGCCCCAAATCCTTTTGTATTAAATAATTTTCTGGCAACTTCGTATGTCCCATGGCTGACAAGGCCGGGATACCAGACTCGTTCAATCTTTTTATTTTCAGATAAATACGCTGCAAGTCTGAACGCATTATCACACTGACACTGAAATCTGAGACTGAAAGTTTTTATCTGGGTTTCAAGACGGTAGGCATCATCGGGTGACATCATGTGCCCTACAAATTTTCTGTATTCAATAGCTTTCTTTAATAGTTGTTCATCATTTCCGCAGACTACTCCTGCTGAAATATTTCCATGTCCTGAAAGATATTTTGTAACACTGTGTATTACAAGATCGACTCCGCATTCAAGAGGTCTGAAAAGATATGGAGTCGCAAAAGTATTGTCCAGTATTACCCTGCAGTCAGCCTTCTTTGCAATTTTTACAAGAGCCGGAATATCTGCAACAATAAGCATGGGGTTGGAAACCGACTCAACATAAACCAGCTCAGGTTTCAATATTCTGAGAGTTTTCTCAAAATCTTTCAGAATATACGATTCTCCTGAGGGATTGAAATAGTGTGCATCAATACCTCTGCGTTGCTTAAGAACAGATTCAACATACGAAATAGAACCACCATATATCTCAGAGAAGAAGAGCCAGGGCCTTGTATTTTTCCCCTTCTGGAAAACTGAAAGCGCCGTATCTATAGCAGACATTCCCGATTGCGTGAGAAGTGCCCAATTGCAGTTTTCAAGTTTAATAACTTCATTTTCTGCGGATACCACAGTTGGATTGCGGTAGCGGGAGTAAATATAGTTTTCGGGTTCTCTATTATTCTCTGTTTCCTGCCTGAAGGTTTCAGCTGTAAGTTTTGAATTTAATAGCTCAAAACCGGAATCCCTGTAAACAGGCATTCTTGCACTGTTAATTTTCTTGCGGTTCATAAATTGTATTTAATTAAGTATTGTTTAAGGAAGCTTTTATGCTGCGCGGATAAAAATCAATATAGAAAATAATCCTGTCAAGAAGCTCACCCGTAAGAAAGATCAAAAATACAGGTAAAGCGGGGTATGATATCCCTGTTAAAAGACTCGCAGATGAAATTACAAGCGCTGCAAGCCTGAAGAAGAAAATCATCTCAGTTCCGCTGCTCCGGTATGCTGTCAGTCCTCGGACAGACAATGAAAGCTTAATGATTACCGTAAAAATAAAAGGCCAGAGTTCTCCGGTGAAAAATGAAGCAATAAGTAAAGCGCTAATGAATGTCTGGCCACTGTGAAGGAAAGTCCTGATTTTTCCGGTTGAATAGTAATATACTGAATCAATTGATATTAGCAGGATCAATCCGGTAAAAACACTGAATAGCCTGAAGATCGGAAAATTTAAAAAAAGCATAAGAAAATTCGCTGTTACAAATAAAATGTAACAGGCAATCTCACGGCTCAACGGCGAGTACCTGATATTTGCAGGCGCCCTCCATGCTCTTAATGGTTTTCCAAGATGAAAAAGCGATATTATTCCGGGAACAAGTGATAGAAGTGAGATTATCAGCGAACCAGGTCCTTTGTCAGAGAAAAAACTGAAAATTGTGAGTGCTGCAGCAATTGTAGCTGAAAAGCTGAAAAGTACCAGGCTCCAGTCTGCTTTTGAATTTATGTTTCCTTTTCCGGCGGCAGATAATTTTCCGGTATTATCCGGAGGAATGATTTCAAGAGGGATATTTTTTACTGGCTCACTGAACCTTAATGCAGGTTCAATTCCGAAACCTTCAGGTAACAGAGGTATTGCAGCTGAGTCATGTCTTTCAAATCTGTCATACTTCAGTGCTCCTGTAGGGCAAGCCTGTGCGCAAGCTGGAAGGCTGCCATCAGCAACAAGAGTATAGCAAAGATGGCATTTCCCGATAACCCTCTTCCGGGTATCAAATTTTGGTGCATCATAAGGACAATTCCAGGTGCAGTAATTACATCCAAGGCACTTTTCCTGATCAATTATTACAGCATCAGTAGCTGCATTTCTTATATATGCTTTTGAAGGGCAACCGTTCATACAGAGAGGTATACCACAATGATTACAGGCTATTGAAAGGTGGCTGACAGCTCTTTCCTGTTGCCTGTTTTCATTGAAGGTCACTACTGTCCTTACAGGCAAGGTGAATTTATTTTCCAGACTGCAGGCTGCAATGCATGCCTTGCAGTTTACACATAGTTCCTGGTTGAATATAAATCCTTTACCTTTCATAGCACTGCCTGTTCAGCTTCTACCCTGTTATCATGAAATGCTGATCCATAGCCCATATCAGTCATTCTCCCTTCAATCAGGAAGTTTCCCCCTCCTCCTTCATTCAGCCAGATCCCATTATACAGAACCACTGTCCCTTCAGGTATTCTTTCAGAGATCTTTGCTGTCGAAAATATTTCACCCCGGTCATTAAAAAGCCTTATTCTGCAGCCATCATATATCTTCCTTCTTGTGGCATCTGCAGCGGAAAACAATACAGCAGGTTTATCGGAGTTCTCCTTAATTACCTCAAGGTTGCCGAACTGAGAGTGTATTCTGTTTCCGGCATTCGGTGTAAGCAGAACAAGTGGATATTTCTCTGAATAAGAGCCGTAAACGATGGGAACATACTCAGGCAGGGCTAAAACTTTCCATTTTTCTTTTGCCTCCTCTGAAAACAATTCTATTTTGCCGGAACGTGTCTTAAAATTTAAATCAGAAAAAGCTATCTCCTGTAGTCCGGGGGCAGGTACAGGCCCATTCCTCAGGTCATCAAGCCTGAGTTGAGTATATCCGTTTATTCTCTTTTCAAGCCAGTGTTCGATATTTTCGTTTCCGGGTAGAGGAATTTGTTCAGCAGGGATCTTAAGTCCAAGCCGCTCGGAAAGCTCATAATAAATCTCTGATTCCGGAATAACATTATCAGGAGGCTCTAGGACTTTTGGTTTGAACTGCACATAAGGAGACCAGTAAGATCCGACAATATCCGATTGTTCAAACATGTTTTTTGCAGGAAGAATAATATCAGCTGACTCTGCTGTATCAGTCATGAACTGATCAATGACAACCTTGAATTCAAGATTTCTGAATGCCTGTTTCACCAGTGTTGAGTCGGGTGACTGCAGGAACGGATTGCCTCTTTCAACCAAGGCACCTTTCAGTTCAGGGTCTTTTATTTTGAGCATGTCTTTACCCAGACCTGCCATTGAAAGAGAACGTCTGAAAGGTATATCAGTTTCATTATCAGGATAATATGATTCAGGCTCTTTTATTGTATCGAAGACGTAGCTCTGGAGATTGGCATAGTTAAATCCTGCACCGGGTTTGCCTATATTGCCTGTTAAAACAGCCAGGGCTAAAATACAGCGAATTGTCTGTCCGCCGTTAAGATGTCGCTGAAGCCCGTAACCTGGCAGAAAGGTAACAGGTGCTCCGGTCCCTATTATTTGAGCCAGTCTGTTGATTTCATTTTCTGGAATACCGGTTATCTTCTCTGCTTCTCCGGGAGTAATTGTAAGAGAATGCCGGAATTGCTCATATCCCCTGACGTATTTTTCAATAAAAACCTTGTCGATCAGGTTATTGTCAATAAGTATCCTGGAAATTGCAAGAGCCAGTGCAGCATCTGTCCCTGGTTTTATCCTGTAAAGAATATCACTTTTATCAGCAGTAGGTGTTCTCAGAGGATCAATTGACACTATCCGGGCACCGGATCTTCTGGCTTCTGCAATAAAAGGCACTTCCTGGATATTTGTCTCAGCAGGGTTCTTTCCCCAGATAATTATTGTCCGGGCATTCGGAAGATCCCACGGTACATTGTGCTTAACTGTTCCAAGTGTGAGCCTTACAGCTTCCAGTCCTGCAGGCCAGCAGAGATTACCATAAGTAGTTGTAGCTCCTCCGAAGGCCTTCCAGAATGCAGAACCTATTTCATTTGTAAGTCCCGACATGCCACTGCCCCTGTACCACAGGATGCTGTGAGGACCATATTTTTCTTTCAGTGAACTCAGCTTGCTGCTAACAATATCAAGTGCTTCTGCTTTTGGGATTTTTTCAAAAGTTCCCCTGCTTGTTCTGATAAGAGGATTTATAATTCTTGCAGGTGAAGATGATCGTTCAATATACGACAAGCCCTTTATGCATGGGCCTTCGGGTGTTGCTCTGTTCCCGCTATATGGTAAGATACGCCTGATTGTGTTGTTTTCAACCTGAACTTTGAATGTACAGGTGCTGTAACAATTTCTCGGACATACAGTTATAAATTCATCCATTTGCCGGGTGTATATGACAAATGTATCAATTTAATGAAAATATTATCAGCTTAAAACTGAGAGAGGCAAATTATTCGAGAATCAGAGGCTCATCAGGGACAACTTTTACCTCGAATACATTCTGGTCAGCCTGAGGGACAAATATTTCATAAGTGATCTTCATCTGACCCATATATTGCATATAGGTATAATCGAATTTTTCAGTTGAGTAAGTAGTAAGTGTTCCGCCTTTGTTTATTTTGGCAGAGATAGTTGCCTTAGGATAGGCTTTCTTGAACCTGATATAGGCTGAAGTTGATTGTGCATCAAGGTTACCATAGTTTGCAACGCTGTCAATATCTACAGTCAGGTCATACAAGGCATAAGTTGTCAGGTTTCTTATTCTGACATCAGTAGGCCCCTCAGGCTCAAACTCGGTTTTTTTGCAGGCAATAGCCGCAGCAAGGAAAAGTGCAAGTAAAATGTATTTCTTCATAAGGCTCTAATCTCGGACTTTGATAATCAGACAATAAAGTTACAAAATAAGTTGCATCCGGACTAGATAATGCTGAGACTATTTGCTGTTATCCATCCTTTATTCCCGTCTGAAAGTCTTATTTCGTACCAGTCACCGACTTCATCTTCAATTGTGACCTTAGTACCTTCATGAAGAACAAATAAATCGGTTCCGCTTGCATCAGGTGAGCTTTTCCCGCTGACTGCAGGACTGAATATTATTGCCTTGCCGCTATTGTACACCTGATTCCGGTTGCTGATGCTCAATGATACTGAAGTTATTGAGAACAGCAAGAAGAAGACACCTGCCCAGAATCCTGCCACCTTCGATGTATACCGGCTTGAATAAATGTAAAGCGAGACTGATGCTAAGCAGATAAAGAAGGCAATTATACCAAGTACTGCCCAGGTATCCGAGGATAACAAAAGCGCAACAAAATCATACCATTTAATGAAGAATAATTCCGGTATCTCCTGAAACCTGTCGACAGTTAATGATCTGGCTATCTGTAAATTGTAGTTAATATCCTCATTTGCAGGATCAAGCAGTAAAGCACGTTCGAAGAACAAAATAGCTGCAGGTATATTCTGGATCTTGAAATATGCATTTCCCAGGTTATAATTTAGTTCAGCAGACCTGTAGCCGGTATTATAAATATCATTCCATACTGTCAGAGCTCCCTGGTAATCACCAGCAGTATACATACTTACACCCTTTCCGAATTTATCAGCAGTCTGTTCCTGTGACACGATAGTAATCAAAGGTGTGAACAATAAAAATATCAATATAAGCAGCCTGGTAACTTTTCTCATTTTCATGATATTGAATTTTCAACTTTTCCTATAAACCCTGATGCTTCTTCATAAAGAGAGGCAGCCTGGGTTTCTGAAGATGTTGGAGCGAAACGTGCAAATTCACAGGTATCAAGTATCTGGTTCAGCTCAGCAATTGTTTGTTCATCAACACCTTTTTCTGAAAGTGACATAACAATCCTGCTCCTGGTCATTTCCGCCACAGGGATACTCAGTTTGTCGCTAAGGTAGCCCCATAATGCCTTCAGTATTTCTTCATAGAACTTGTCTGTCTGGTTATTTTTAAGGCAAACGGCTGCCTCCCTGAGTCTTTTTGAGGCAACCTTTCCTGCTTTTCTGTTGCGTACTTTTGACAGATCAGCATTCCTCCGAACATGTTCTCTTCTGATGAAAAGAACTGTAAGGAAGATAAACAGGGCGGCGATGAAACTGCTGTAATAAATTCTCTTTGAAACAAGCAGTGTCTGAACTTTATTGAGCTTACCTGATTCTGATTTAATAAACCGAATATCTTTGCCGAGATACTTAACATCCTCTTTGGAAACTCCTCCATACACGGTAATGCCATCAGAATTGTCGGTACCAGTTCCTTTTCTTGCATAAAAACTATAGGCAGGCGTTTTCAGCTCCTCGTACCTTCCGGTTGAAGAATTGAAATATGCATAAGTAACAGGAGGTATAGAAAATTCCCCATAATGCCTTGGAATGAGAAGGAATTCAAATGTTTTGGTCCCTGTTGTTCCGTTTAGTCCGTTCTTGATATCCTCAGAAGTCTTGGGATCATATACTTCAATATCCGGAGACAATTTCAATTCCGGGACTGCTGCGACCTTGAGGTTTCCGGATCCTGAAATTGTTATTTTAAAGTTTACCGCATCATTTACATTAACACTATCCTTATTTATTGAAGATTTAATATCAAGCTTTCCTACGATGCCTGAATAATTTTCTGGCTGGTTGCCAGGCAGGGAATTCACTTTAATCTTAACGGGCTGGCTCGCAACCATCCTGGGTACATTCTGGTAAGAGGCAAAAAAGTCACCGAAGAAAGGGTCAGACTGACCTGATTTTTGCTGTATAAGTACTGTAAGCTGCACAGGGTCGATAATAATTTCACCTGTTTTCTGCGGGTACAGAAGAAATTGCTGAACTACACCGGTGCCATAAATTGTTCCATTTAAATTCTCCTGGTTCAGTGATGTAAGTGGCGGAGTATCAAGATCTGACTTCAGGAATCCAGTGAACTGTGGGAATTTTATTTCATTTAATCCTGAGATGTTAATTCGTGTATAAATTTTTACCGTGGCAGTTACCGGTTCCCCCAGGTATACTTCCTTTCTGCTGACAAGAAGGTTCACGAAGATATCCTTCCCTCCTGTTTCGACATCCTGTTCACCTTTTCTGTTTCCTGAAGCTGCCTGTTTCTGCGAGCCATCACCTACCACTTCAATTTGCAATGAATCAGAGTAATATGTCTTATTCTTGAGTGTGAAAGCAGCCGGACCCAGAGTGAATTTTCCCTCATTTACAGCCTGCAGATAATATATATATGTATAGGTTGTAGAATGTGACATCTTCCCGTTTATGATCTGTGTGCTGGAATTATAGGAAGTCTGGGGGCCCATAAGTTTATAAAATGGTGAAAATGAAGGGGCTTCAAATTCACCACCACCCGAATTTACAGTCCAGATTACACTGAACTGCTGGCCTGTGGTTACAACTGAAGGATACTGAACCTTAACAGTTACATCCTGTGCAATTATTGTTGCAGTAAAGGCCAGAAAAATTATTACCTGGTATATATATTTTTTCATCATATTCCCTTATTACCAGTTTTTTACAGTCTGCTTTCTTTCGCGGGCAGCTTTTGCAAGTTTTACTTTTTCCTGAACATTCTTTTCATCATTTGCCAGGGCATTCAGAAGGCGCTGTGCATCTTCCTTTGAAATAGACTGATCCTGCTTTTTCTGTTGTTGTTGTTGCTGCTGCTGCTGTTCTTTATTATCCTTCTGATCCTGGTTCTTATCATCATTCTGCTTATTCTGATCATTCTTTTTGTCATCATTCTCCTTATTCTGTTCCTGCTGCTCCTGCTGTTTTTGTTCTTCCTGTTTTTTCAGCAGGTCCTGTGCATACGCAAGATTATACTTGGCGGCTATATTATCCGGTTTAAGCTTCAACGAGTTTTTGTAAGCGTCAATGCTTTCCTTTACCTTATTGGCCTGCAGAAGTGAGTTTCCCAGATTGTACATTCCGGCAGCCTTCCTTTCAGCATCATCATTCATGCTTATATTTTCGTTGAAATGCTTTGCAGCTTCTTCGTACTTCTGTTGTTTATACAGGGCATCACCTATATTGAATACTGCATCAGGAGATCGCCTGTTATTGTCAACTGCCTTTCTGTATGAAACCTCTGATTCACTGAATTTATCCTTGTTATACTCCCTGTTCCCCTTTCGTATAAATTTTTTGTCTGCCTGGGAAAATACAGGTAATGAAAGTGTAAAAAGGACCAAAAGCATCAGAACTGACCTGCCTGAAGAGATTTTCTTATTTGACAATACGGTCTTCATCATAGGAATTCACTTAGACTTTAAATCTGAATAACCTTATATCAGCCAGTTTGCGGTTTTTTCTATCCATAATTACAAATTCAATTATCAACAGAAATAGAAACACTCCGGCAAATATCTGAAATTGATCGTTATATTCTGTATACATTGTGCTTTCAAGCTCCTGCTTTTTCATCTTTTTTATTTCATTATAAATCTCATCAAGGCCAATGTTTGAATTATTTGCCCTGACGTAGCTTCCCCTGGCTGCGATAGCCGTTTTCTTCAGGATTTCTTCATCAAGTTTTGTTATTACAGTATTTCCTTCAATATCTTTCAGGAAATCCTTTTTCCCTCCGGATAAAACAGGAACAGGAACGCCCTGTTCTGATCCGATCCCGATAGTATGGATTATAATTCCAGCTTTTGAAGCTTCATCTGCTGCAGCCACCGGATCGTCCTCATGGTTTTCTCCATCAGTGATTATAATCATAGCTTTACTCTTATCCTCTCCGGGCGTGAACGACCTGATACCCAGGGAAATTGCAGCGCCTATTGAAGTCCCTTGTTTCGGAACCATTTCAGGGCTTATGGATGAAAGAAACATTTTTGCCGAAACATAGTCAGTTGTGACAGGAATCTGGGTATAGGCATCACCGGCAAAAACTATGAGCCCTATTTTATCATTATCAAGGTCATCAACAAGTCTTGAGATTGCCTGTTTTGCCCGGGTAAGCCTGTTCGGCTGTATGTCTTCTGCAAGCATTGAATTACTTACATCAAGGGCAATAATAACTTCAACACCCTGTTTCTTAACATCTTCTATCTTTGATCCGAACTGTGGCCTTGCAAGCATAATTGTACCAAAGACAATACCAGTCATAAGGAGAATTATTTTTATTAAAGGCCTGATTCCGGAATATTCCGGCAAAAGCCTTGTTATGAAAACCTTATCGCCAAATCTTTTTAAACTGCTCTTTCTCCTGTAGTCATGGTAGATATACATTGCCAACAATATCGGCAGTAATAGCAGCAGATAAAGGAATCCGGGATTGGCAAATCTGAATAGTTGCATAACAGCCAGTATATTAAGTCAGATTTCTCATTAAAGTATTTCTCAGGCTTACTTCCAGGACTACGAGTATGAAGGCAATAAGCGCAGGCAGAATGTAGCGTTCTTCCTTTTTGCTGAACTGTCTTACATCAATTTTCGATTTCTCAAGCTTGTCTATTTCCCTGTAAACCTGAATAAGCTTATCATTGTCAGTTGCCCTGAAATACATTCCTCCTGTTAACTGAGAGATCTCCTTAAGGATGTCTTCATCAATTTCAACAGGCATGTTCTGATATTGCAGTCCAAAAGGTGTCTGAACGGGATAAGGAGCAAGTCCCTTTGTTCCGACTCCGATAGTATAAACCCTTATACCATAAGTCTTTGCAATCTCTGCTGCAGTTGCCGGAGCTATATCTCCCCTGTTGTTTACACCATCAGTGAGAAGAATGATAACGCGGCTTTTCGCATCAGAGTCCTTAATACGGTTTACTGCTGTTGCAAGCCCGTTGCCAATTGCTGTACCATCTTCTATCATTCCGCTTTCTATATCACGAAGAAGGTTTATCAGGACTGCATGATCTGTTGTAAGCGGGCACTGTGTAAAGCTTTCACCACTGAACACGACAAGGCCGATTCTGTCGTAAGGTCTGCCTGTAATAAACTCAGTGGCTACATTTTTTGAAGCTTCCAGCCTGTCAGGTTTAAAATCGCGTGCAAGCATGCTGCCTGATATGTCCATTGTCAGAACAATATCGATACCTTCAGTTGATACATCCTGAAAGCTGTTCGTGGCCTGTGGCCTTGCAAGCACAATTATGAGCAGTCCTATAGCTATAATCCTGAAAGCAAACAGAATATGTCTTAAATAATGCCTGAATGTTGGTTGCAATGATTCAAAAGGAGTCAGTCCCGGAAAGCGAAGTGAAGCATTTGCCTTATGCTGTTTGAAAATATAAAAGGCAACTGCAGCAGGTACAAGCAACAGCAGCCACAGGAATAATGGTTCGGCAAAGGTTATTCCTCTCATGAGTCCCCTCCTTTCTCATCAGGAGATTTGACAGCTTCAGGCTCTTCCTCCATTTTTGTCTCAATAATAAAATCCCAGGCTGTCTGAAAATATGCTTCATTCTCAGTAGGTTCCGGATTATGCTTTGCAAACTTCACCATATCTGCACCTGAAAGAACAGTTTTCAGGTTCTCATAACTTTTGTCCTTTCTGAATCCTGTTTTCAGCAAAGCGTCAAGGGTTTCAGAAGTTGTAAGTTCAAGAGAAAATACACTGAATCTGTTTTCGAGATATTTTCTCAGAATTTCAGTAAGGCTTGAATAGTATTGCTTAACCTCACCTTTTTGCCATAACCTGAGTTCCTTTAACAGCTCAAGTTCCCGCAATGCTATTACATGTGCAGGATCTTTAAGCACGATTATTTCGGTTTCAGATGGCTCTTTCCTTAGTTTCTTAATGTATCTTATTGCAAAATAAGCAATCACTATGGCAGCGATTAGTCCGAGAACCCATGGAAGTATTTCCCCGATTGTAACCGGAGCCCTGTACGGAGAAATAATATCATAAATTTTCAAGGTAGTGTCAGCTGGCGCTATATCAGGACGCAGCACTTCAAGGTAAGAGTAATCGGAATAAAATCGTTTTATTCCATCCGGTCCTTTCAGTTCTGCAAATACCGGCCAGACTTGATATCTCCCTGAATCAAAAGATGTTATAAGGTATTCCTGTTTTATTATAAGCGTTCCTTTTTCATTCTTTACGGTATCTGTAACAGGACCTGATATGATTTCAATATTTTTAACCAGTGTGTCTTTAAATACTGGAAGGTTAAGTATTACATTATCAGGTTGTTCAATAGAAAGGGAGTATTTAAGCTGGTCTCCTATAAAGATCCTGGATGTATCAAAGGAAGCAGAAACCCTGATGTCCTGCCCTGGTGAAGAGCTGTAAAAACCTATCAGAAAAAGTATATAAACTATCATCCTCTTCATCCTGTCTATCTTTTTTTGAATAGTTTTATCAAGGGCTTAACATAGTCAAGGTCAGTTCTGAGTTCGGTATAGTCAACCCCGCATTTTATGAAGGTATTCCTTATACTTTCAACATGATTGTTCCACCATGAATTATAGGCAGACCTGGCTTTGGCTGAGGAAGTGTCAATCCACTTTTCTGCGCCCGACTCAGCATCTTCAACTTTTACCATTCCAAGATCAGGCAATTCATTCTCTGCCTTGTCAAAAACCTTTAAAGCAACTATATCATGTTTGTTTGAAGCTATTTTAAGCGACTCTTCAAAATCAGGGGCAATGAAATCAGAAATAATAAAGGCAGTACATCTTTTCTTTATAATATTTGTAAGGTACCTCAGAGGATCATTGAGATTTGTTTTCCGGCTTCCGGAGCGAAAATCAAGGAGTTCGCGGATTATTCTGAGGATATGTTTTCTGCCTTTTTTAGGGTGGATTGTTTTTTCGATCCTGTCAGAGAAAAATATCACCCCTATCTTGTCATTATTAAATATTGCAGAGAATGATAGGACAGCGGCAATTTCTGTCATCAGTTCACGCTTGAACGATCCCCTTGTTCCAAAGTCGCCTGATCCGCTCACATCGATAAGAAGCATGACGGTGAGTTCCCTTTCTTCCTCGAAGATCTTTACATAAGGCTGATTGAACCTGGCTGTAACATTCCAGTCAATACTCCTTATGTCATCACCGTACTGATATGCCCTTACTTCGCTGAAAGCAATACCCCTGCCCTTAAAAGCGCTGTGGTACTCACCGGCAAAAATATGCCGGCTCAATCCCCTGGTTTTGATTTCAATCCTGCGGACTTTCTTTAATAATTCTGTAGCTTCCACAACTCTGCAGATTATTTTTCAGGTTCAATTGTGACTGAGAAGGAGTAATCGTCTTCCGACAGTTTTACAATATAGTTTTTACCCTTTTGCATATCTTTCCAGGCCTTCTCCCCTGTTCTGGAATACATTGAATCAAGTTCTCTGATTTTTGAACTTTTAATACTGTTGTTGTATACTATCCTTACGCTTCTGCAAACTGAATCCGGATTAAGGAAAAACAATACTGTCTCAGTATCATATTTGTCAGAGTATTTAAGATATCTGAAAGTACTGTTTGTGACATTTTCACGGTTCATATCTATCTTCTTTGCTTTCATATATGCAACTATCTCCCCTGAAGTGTACCCGACAAGATTCTGACTGGCAGCTCCAAAAACGATCAGATAAAATAAAACAGAGAAAGCGAAGGATTTCATATTTATTGTTTACGGAACTTCAACCGCATTTAGAATTTCTGAAATTATGTGATCCTGGGTAACATCTTCGGCTTCAGCCTCATAGGTCAGACCAATCCTGTGCCTCATTACATCAGGGCATATAACTCTTACATCCTCCGGAATTACATAGCCTCTTCTCTTTATAAAAGCAAGGGCCTTTGCAGCAAGTGCCAGGTTTATTGATGCTCTGGGCGATGCCCCGTAAGCTATCATGTTCTTATATGAAGTCAGTCCGTATGTTTCAGGTTTTCTGCTTGCAAAAACTATATTCAGAATATAATTCTCAATTTTCTCATCCATATAGACTTCCCTGACAACATTTCTTGCCCTGATAATGTCATCAGTTTTCAGCACTGTGTTTGGTTTTGGGAATTCCTTTGACAGGTTTTCGCGGACAATAAGCTTCTCCTCGTCTAAAGTGGGATAATCAATAAGCACTTTCATAAGGAATCTGTCGACCTGCGCTTCGGGCAAAGGATATGTTCCTTCCTGCTCAATGGGATTCTGGGTTGCAAGAACAAGGAAGGGTTCATCGAGCTTAAATGTTGATTCCCCTATTGTTATTTGCCTTTCCTGCATTGCTTCAAGGAGAGCGCTCTGCACTTTTGCAGGTGACCTGTTTATTTCATCGGCAAGGATGAAGTTGGCAAATACAGGTCCCTTCTTAACAATGAATTCCTCCTTTTTCTGACTGTAAATCATTGTGCCTATAAGGTCTGCCGGCAAAAGATCAGGAGTAAATTGTATCCTGCTGAACTTAGCATCAATAACTGAAGCAAGTGACTTAATAGCAAGTGTTTTAGCCAGGCCGGGGACGCCTTCAAGAAGAATATGGCCGTTCGCAAGAAGACCTATCATAAGGCTGTCTGTCAGGTGCTTCTGACCGACAATTACCTTGTTCATTTCCATCCTTATCAGATCGACAAATGAACTTTCCCTTTCTATTTTTTCATTCAGCAATCTGATATCTGCGGTTTGCTCCATCTGTTTAAAATTTAGATATTTCAAATATAAATAAACGTTGATGATTTATACAATATAAATTAATTTGAGTATCAGGAATGTAAAAGATGTTTGAAAATCAATTGTTTTACCCCATCCCCAAGGGGAGCCAATTGATTTTCTTCGCTCCCCTTGGGGCCGGGGTAAACGAAGAAAATCAATGAGTTTATTTGCATCATTCCTGATAGTCATTTAAATCAATTTACAAAACCAGATGCAAAAAAAATACAGATATAAATAAGGTATTGTTAATCAGTGTTAAATTTTAGTTAAATGAATTGGTTTCATTTCAGTGTAAAAGGATTCCATGAAAATGCCGATCGGGCTGAGCTCCTGTAGGCAATTATCAGAGTCAGGGGAAGAACACCAGGATTAAAGTCCTGTGGCAGAAGGAAATGAACCACAAGGAAAATGATTGAGATAAAGAAAACAATCCTGAACCAGATAATTCCGGACCTGTTAAGTATCAGCTGAATAAGGCAAAGTATAAGAATCGGATTAAGCCATAAGATATTAAGATTAAACTTCATTTGCTGATGTCCTGTAAATAAGGACAAGAAGATTATCAAAACAGCCAGAGCTGATGCGATAAGAAATATTCCAATATCAATGCCATTGACAATTTTCCTGTTCTTTAAGAGGGGTATTATAATAATAAGTACAATGAGAACAGCAGAAAAGACATTCTCAGGGGCCAATAAACGACTTCCTTTGGCTTCAGGCAGCTCAAAATCAAGAAGTATTTCAGGATTCGAAAGCAATGGCACCATCTTGCCTTCCCGTTTAACAAGTGTTTCTGACAGTCCATTCTGCATATCAACAGGAAGAAACATCATCTCCCTGAATGAGGCAGTTTTATCACCGGGCAATCCCATAAGCAGATCAATACCGAACCTCAGCCATGGATACTGTGCCTGATATTTTCCTGTAAGATCCCTGAAAGTAAAATGTTCAATAGTTTCTTCAGGGGGATATAATAGTTTATTTCCAAGTGACTTTTCAATCAGATCACGGATCCTTGTAGAGCAGTCGTCATAGAAAAAATCGTACCTGTATCTCACATTTTCAGGCCGGAGGTTTATCGAAATCAGAGTCATAAGAGTCCTTATCTCATCGGGCTGAAGGTTTATTCTCTGTGAATAAACTGCCCTTCTTTCATATAAGTAAGTCCTCAGAAAATCTTCCATCTGTTCTGTGATGAGCATATAGTCGAGTCTCCCCTGCGTAAATTTCCAGGCAAAATTCGGAGTGTTAAAATCAAATACTCCCCAGTTGTATACCAGATCGGTTTTGTTAACATTATTGACAATCCTCAGAGCGCTGTGACCATATATCGAGTAGGTTTCAGTACCCGGATTACAGGTAATAAGGTAGACAACAGTATCATTTGTGGCCTGTGCGGAAACAGTTCCTGTACCAAACAAAACAATTGCCGCAATAATTGCCAATGTTCTTTTTATCAGACTCATTTTATCCAGCTTTTTTTCAAATTAAGATCTTAAAGAAAGCATTTATTGGTTTATACGCCAAAGGTACCGCAATTCTGCAAAATTACTGCCCTGTATTTTTAGTATCTTGCAGTTCAAAAAATAAAAAATGAAAGAGACACTTGTCATGGCCCTCAGGGAAGCAGGAAATGAACTGCTAAAAGATTTCGGTACGCAGATCGAGTCGAAGCAGAAAGAATCACAGAGCAGTATTGTCACTCAGGTTGACCTCAGGAATGACAGGCTGATTACCGGAATTATTTCAGGCAGATATCCTGATCACAATATCCTGTCGGAAGAAGGTGGATTTATTGATAAAGGATCAGAATTCACATGGGTCATCGATCCTCTTGACGGAACTTCAAACTTTGCCTCTGCCATTCCATGGTTCGGCGTGCTGATTGCACTTTTTAAAGGAAATTCACCGGTACTGGGTGGAGCATATCTACCCATAACAGACCAGCTGTTCATTGCTGAACGGGGAAAAGGTGTAACCCGAAACGGTGCAGTATTTGAGCTTGACAGAACCAAGACGCTAAGGAATTCACTTGTAGCCTTTGCAGTGGATTACACAGACGATGAGCAGGAACTTGAGAAAAGTCTTTCAATTTACAGAAACCTTGTTCTCTCGGCAAGAAACATAAGGGCCACAAACTGCCTTTTTGATTTCCTTAACGTGGCTGAAGGAAAGTTCGGAGCCTGCATCAATCTCTTTACCCGTATATGGGATATTGCACCTCTGGAGCTGATCATCTCTGAGGCTGGAGGAACTATGAAAGATATAAGCGGAAAAGATGTTGAATACTTCTTCAGCTCCGATACCCCTGAGCACAATTTCCCTGTAATGGCTGGCCATGAAGGAATTATTGCAGAACTGAAATCAAAAGTCTTAAAACAATGAAACAATTCAAGTGTCTGAATAACAGGAGTATATTAACTGTTCTGTTTGTTTTCTCTGTTTTTTGCTCCTGTAATTCACCGGAAAGCAGTTTACTTATATATGAAAAAGAAAATAATGAGAAAGCCAGGGTAAAAAATGAAAATGACCTTGAAATAAAGCGGAACCAGATTCTTGACAGCATGCAGGCTGTTATGGGAGCAATTCCGGCCAGGATCAAAAAATGTTCTTATCTGGCACTTGATGATACAATATACACTGGCGTAAAAAGGATAAGGATCACTTATTCAACCCGGGACAGTGATACGGTCCCTGCCTACCTATTTATTCCTGAATATCTGGAGAAAAAAGTACCCGGTATACTTTGCCTGCATCAGACAACTCCGATTGGGAAAGACGAACCGGCAGGTCTGGGAGGCAGTGAGAACCTGCATTATGCTTATGAACTCGCCCTTAAAGGTTATGTAACTATTGCTCCTGACTATCCTAATTTCGGAGAATATAAATTTGATCCGTATTCTGCAGGTTATCAGAGTGCTACAATGAAAGGGGTAATCAATCACATGCAGGCTGTTGACATTCTGCAATCTGTTGAGCAGGTCGATCCTGAAAGGATAGGATGCATTGGACATTCACTTGGCGGCCATAATTCATTGTTTGTTGCAGCCTTTGACACCAGGATAAGTGCAGTAGTTACAAGCTGTGGTTTCACATCATTCAGAAAATATTACAATGGCGACCTCACAGGATGGAGCCACAAGGGTTATATGCCGAAGATAGCCACAGTATATTCAAAGGATCCATCAAAAATGCCATTTGATTTTCCGGAAGTTCTGGCTGCCATTGCGCCCAGGGCAGTTTTTATAAATGCCCCTGTTAATGACAGTAATTTTGATAATTCAGGGGTAAAAGACTGTGTGAAGGAAGCAGGATTAATTTACAAGCTGGCAGGAAAATCAAAAGACCTTGTACTTATGACGCCTGATTCAAAGCATGATTTTCCAAGGGAGATAAGGATTGAAGCCTATAAATTTCTTGATTCAAGACTCAGAAGGGAAAAGGATTAGTATAATTGCACATGGAAAATTTTGATCTTATAAGAATACTTAAGTTTCTACCCGGTATAATAATCGGTTTGACTGTGCATGAATTCTGTCATGCCTGGATGGCCCACAGATGCGGTGATTCAACATCAAAAGAGCAGGGCCGGGTTACACTGAATCCGTTGAAGCATATTGATTTTCTTGGTTTCCTGATGCTTATTGTGGCAGGATTCGGATGGGCGAAACCTGTTCAGTTTGATGAATCAAGACTGAGGAATCCAAAATATGACGTAATGAAAATTGCTGTTGCAGGGCCTCTGTCAAATGCCCTGACAGCGATGATATTGTCCGTTTTTTTTGCTATATTTTTCGCCGGTATAACAGGCTACAGAAATTCCATGACTATTTTCGTAGCGGATATTTTATGGTATTCCATTAATATAAATTGGGGCCTATTCATTTTTAATCTCATCCCCCTGCCTCCACTTGATGGTTCGCATCTTCTGCTTAATCAGTTAAGGCGATACCCCGTGTTCTATGATAATCTATATAAATACGGATCTTACCTTTTTCTTGCGCTCATACTGGCTACAGTAATAACAAAGATCAATTTTCTTCCTATAGGGCCGGCAATCAGGTTTCTGAGTGAAGGATTTCTGTCGCTTCTGGGTTACAACTAAACAAAAAGGGAGTCCTTTTAAGACATCCCTTTCGTGATTCCGGGGCGATTCGAACGCCCGACCCACAGCTTAGAAGGCTGTTGCTCTATCCAGCTGAGCTACGGAACCATTTTACGGCTGCAAAAATACATTTTTTTTCAATTAATGCAATTTGAATTAATATTTGCTTCAAAAACAAGATACACTTAGCATGTCTAAGTCTTTTTAAGAAAGTTCACAAGGCCTTTGTTATCTATGATCTGTTTTAGTTTTTCGGGAAGAGGTTCAAAACTAAAAATCTTTGAATCAATTGATATGCAGCTTTTTGAGAGATCAACTGAAACTGTTGCTCCTCTTCTGTACTCTTCCACGGCTTCCGGGCAAACAAGAAGCAACAAGCCCTGGTTAATTGATGACCTGAAGAAGATCCTGTTGACAGATTTTACTATTACTGCCTGAATTCCTGCATGAACAAGCCCCACTGCCGGATGTTCACGTGAACTGCCGCAACCGAAGTTTTCCCCTGCAATTATAAGGTCACCAGATCTTGCGTTTTTCCTGAATACAGGATCAAAATCCTCAAATAGATGCTCCAGTATGCCGGCACTGTCAGTACTTAATATATTATATGTATGCTTCCCTGCAAACATAAGATCAGTATTTAGATTATCAACATCAGAATAATCCCATACTGAGTTTATCTGCCTTGGCTCCTCAGGATTGATCCTGAAAACTTCAGAGATTGATTTTTTATGGATGAATATTTCTGATCCGGGGTACATCCTGGGATCTGTTATTTCTCCGAGCAAGGCTGACGCTGCAACAGTTGCAGGCGAGGCAAGATAGATTGATGCATTTTTATTTCCCATCCTGCCTGCAAAATTGCGGTT
>JAKLDT010000360.1 GCA_022703405.1 Bacteroidota bacterium
CTGTCAACTGCAGAAGGAGGCAACAGTATTGAACTTTACAATATTAATGAACCTGAACGACCGGTTTTCAGCGACAGCCTTTATTCCGGCCACGGTGTTGTATGGATGGAAAAGCTGAACAGGCTGTTTGCCCTTGGTTTCGATGAACTCAGGTCTTATTCTCTCAGTGACTGGGAATCAGATAAACCATCGCTTAATCTCGAGCAAACATGGAAACTTCCGGATGAAAGCGGTCATGATCTTTCTTATGTAAATGATAATACACTTCTTGTAACAACACATCATAATGTATGGACCTTCGATACCGAAAAAGGGAATTTCTTACCCTTCAGCATGCTTGAGGGAACTGGAGATGTGAAGTCGGTAAATTATAATGAGAAGACCGGAGGACTTATCTATACTAAAGCAGAGGAAAGCTGGTGGACAAATAATATTTATTTCAGAAATCCTGATAAAATTGTGACTATCCCGGATATGAAAATTTATAAGGTCAGAGAGATAAGAAACTGAAGATGATGGTTCTTAATTGCAAAAAGACCTGATAATGAGGTGCATTAAATTTGTTGTACTCTTGTTGTTGTTACATTCCTGTTCAGGCAAATCAACAACTGTTTTCATTGAGGCTGAATCCTTTAAGGACAAGGGTGGCTGGGTTACAGACCAGCAGTTCATGGATGTCATGGGTTCTCCCTACCTGATGGCTCATGGCATTGGAAAACCAGTTAGCGATGCTTCAACTGATCTTGTGGTTCCAGAATCAGGCATTTATAAATTATGGGTGAGGACAAAAAACTGGACTGCCCCGTTTACTGATATACAAACACCTGGCATATTCAGGGTGCTGATAAACAATATTGAAATTGAACACACTTTTGGTGAAGGTTCAGGAATCTGGCACTGGGAATACGGCGGCAAAATAAAACTCAGACAGGGGACCAATAGTATTGTCCTGAAGGATCTTACTGGTTTTAACGGACGGATTGATGCACTTCTCCTTACTTCTGATAAAAATTTTACCCCTCCCGATTCCCTGCCTGTTCAGGATAGCCTGCGCAGGGAATGGCTCGGCTTGCCAAAGGAAGCTCCTCTGGCTGGAAAATATGACCTTATTGTTGCAGGAGGAGGGATAGCAGGTATCTCAACAGCAGTATCTGCTGCAAGGCTTGGGCTTAAAGTTGCACTTATACAGAACAGACCTGTGCTGGGTGGTAACAACAGCTCTGAAATAAGGGTATGGCGGAGCGGAAAGACCCAGAGGGGGAAATATCCGGAACTGGGAAGTATCGTTAATGCAATGGGCATTGAAAGGGCAGAAAACTATAAAGAAGGCAACACCTTTGGTGACAGTGCTAAAGAGGAACTTGTAAGCTCAGAAGAAAATATATCATTGTACCTTAATTATCATATTGTTAAGGCAATAACAATCGATGGGAGGATTGAATCAGTTACAGCAGTAAATATTGAGAATGGTTCTGAGCTCATGTTTGAGGGCTCGCTTTTTGCCGACTGTACCGGTGATGCTAACCTGGGTTATCTTGCAGGGGCAGATTTCAGGGAGGGTAGTGAACTGCGTTCGCAAACCGGTGAATCAAAGGCACCTGTCAGCGATACTTTACAGGTACTTGGAGCCAGTCTTTTCTGGTGGAGTAAAGAAGCCGGGGAGTCTGTTTCATTTCCTGACTGTCCGTGGGCTATTCAGTTTTCGGAGGAAAACTGCCAGCATGCCCTTCAGAGCTCCTGGAACTGGGAAAGCGGTTTTTCAAAGAACATGATAACAGATATGGAAGAGATAAGGGACAACCAGCTCAGAGCCATATTCGGAAACTGGGATTTCCAGAAAAATAAATGCCTGAGGAAAGCAGAATATGCAGGTTACAGGTTGGAGGAACTGGGTTATATTATCGGGAAGAGAGAATCAAGAAGGCTTATGGGCGATCTGATAATTACCCAGTATGATCTTGATAATCAGATAGAATATCCCGA
>JAKLDT010000361.1 GCA_022703405.1 Bacteroidota bacterium
TTGAGAATAAGGTGATGACACAGTGGATTGGTAAAGGGTAACTGAAGAAGATGTGTGTTTTTCTCAAGCCTGAACTCTATTCCGGAATCAACATGTGCTATTCTGAAAATATGTTGTACAGCATGTTTTTCAGCATTTTGCCTGCGCTCAAGGACCTTTGCACTGAAATCAAAGCCCAGAAGGCGTTTCATAGAAGCTATACCACCGATATCAGGCCATTCCAGTGTCCGCGGTTTTCTCCAAAGCAAGCTGTCCCATGCTTTTGAGCTGTCGGGAGCTGAAGGCATATAAAGGTAACACAGTGAGATCTTCGGATCATTTTCGTGAATATTTTCAAAGGGATAAAGACTGAAAGTGGGTGAACGCTCAGTAGTATCTGTAATAATTGTAATTCCGAGATAAGGATCTGATTCATAAAGAAGATAGTCTCCTTTTTTATAAAATTCCGATTCACTTTCGATGAAGCCGGCTATGAATCCGATATCAGTTTTTTTCCAGTAGTCCAGAAGTTCAGATAAAACAGCTGACAACTCAGATTCTTTCTTGTCATTATATAAAAGTGCAAATCCGGCTGCGGCGAGCAATACTGTTGAAGACTGCATCCTGGTGCTTCCTGTGATGCCCATCGGTCCTACAGTCAGGTTGATTTTCTCAATCCTTTTATTTTCAATTACATTTTTCGACCGTTCAGCCACCTTGCAAAGAATATCATCAGGATTGCAATAAAGGAAGAAGGGATTCCTTCCAGACATTTTTACGGCCTCTTCAACAGCACCAATCACAATGGGAGTCTCACCCCCTTCTGTTATGCCTACAAGAAGGTCTCCATCCCTGAAGCCTGCTTCTTTAAGCTGGCGCGCACCGTATTCAGTATAGTCCTCGAAATTTTCTATCGAACGGATCAGTGCAACATCCCCTCCGGACATGAAACTGAAAACCCGGTTCTCCATTGGTAAGCCTTTGTATACCTGCCTCCATATAGTTTCGATTGTAAGAGAAAGCCGTCCGGTTGCACCACAGCCACAGAAATAAACATCTCTGCCTGCGTTGAAAGTATCTTTTATAGCATCAGCCAGGTATTTTATTTCCTTTTCTTTTCCTTTAAGAACCGTCAGTGTATTGGTATCCAGCCCCTTAAGAACTGAAACTGCTTTTACCGGATTCTCAATTGAAAGCTTTGAAAGGTTCACTGTATCAGGATGAGAAGATTCTGTGACTAAAGCGCCAAGCTTATATTGTGATGAAATTGACAGAAAATAATCTGCTTTAATGTTGGATTCCTTTGACATTTTATTCTGAATTAAAAGTTGCCAAATTTAATCTGAAGTTTTAACATAATTTAAAAAAGACAGAAGATAATATACTTTCTGTTTGTGTAATTCTCTGACATAATGAGTTACATTTGCGGTCCAGCTTATAACTTATTCTATGAAAATAAAACATCGTATTCTTCTTCTGATTATTGCTTCTACAACATGTATTTTACCGGTCAGCGGACAGCAGAATGCTTTAAATGAAGGTAAGCCTGTTGCTGAAATATTCACTGACTTTCACATCAATCTTGATGATACCACACAAACGACCGGCTTCGGGTTAAACAGGGCATACTTTGGTTATATCTATAAGGTTGATGAGCACTTTTCAGCTAACATTACAGCAAATCTGGGCAACCCTGATGACATGGTCCCCGGGACTATAAGAAGACGCTATGCCTACTTCAAGGAGGTTTCAATCAGCTGGTCAGACGACAGGATGAATGTATTTTTTGGTCTGACTGACACAAGACTTTTCAGGTTCCAGCAGCGATTCTGGGGTAAGAGATATCTTGCAAACACCTATCAGTCACTTAACGGTTATGGTTATGTTGCTGACCTTGGGCTTGCCCTTGATTATAAAATAAATGACATTCTGAGTGCTGACCTTACTGTAATGAACGGGGAAGGTTATCTTGAACTGCAGCTTGACAATAATGTAAGAAGTTCA
>JAKLDT010000362.1 GCA_022703405.1 Bacteroidota bacterium
CCTGCAATATAATCTTTAGTTTTCTTCTCATTTAGCTTCGGGGAGAAAGTTTTATCTGCCTTCCATTGCTTTTTAATTTCACCCGGTCCTGACCAGTAACCGACTGCCAGGCCTGCCAGGTAAGCTGCGCCAAGAGCAGTTGTTTCAGTAATCTCAGGCCTCACCACCTTTGATTTCAGAACATCAGCCTGAAACTGCATCAGGTTGTTGTTTACAGTAGCTCCACCGTCAACGCGCAGTTCCCTGATCCTTATTCCTGAATCCTTTTCCATGGCAAGCAGTACATCAAGAGTCTGGTATGCAATACTGTCAAGGGCTGCCCTTGCAATATGTGCCGAAGTACTTCCCCGTGTTATACCGACAAGTGTTCCGCGGGCATGCTGGTCCCAGTAGGGAGCGCCAAGACCTGCAAAGGCAGGGACAAAATATACTCCGTCGCTGTCATTCACTTCAGCTGCCAGCTTTTCAACTTCGGCTGATTTTTTGATTATCCCCAGTCCGTCTCTCAGCCACTGAACCACAGCGCCTGCAATGAATATGCTTCCTTCAAGGGCGTAAATTGTTTCATCTCCGATCTTCCAGGCAACTGTTGTCAGCAGCTTGTTTTTCGATGCAACAGGTTTCCTGCCTGTATTCACCATCATGAAGCATCCGGTACCGTAAGTATTTTTTACCATCCCCGGCTCAATGCACATCTGCCCGAACAGAGCTGCCTGCTGATCTCCTGCAATTCCTGCTACAGGTACTTCTGTGTCAAACACACCCTTTGAAGATCCGTAAACCTCGCTTGAAGACCTGACCTCCGGCAGAACGGATTCGGGAATATCAAAGATCTTCAGCAACTCTTTATCCCATTTAAGAGTATGTATGTTGAACAACATGGTCCGTGATGCATTTGAAACATCAGTTAAATGAAGTGTCCCTCCGCTAAGCTTCCATGCAAGCCATGAATCAACAGTACCGAAAGCTAGCTGACCCTGTTCTGCAAGCTTCCTTGCTCCTTTTACATTATCGAGTATCCATTTGAGTTTGGTGGCAGAAAAATAAGCATCGACGATAAGTCCTGTTTTCTTTCTGATCTTTATGTCAGTTCCATCTTTTTTTAGTTTGTCACAATAATCAGCTGTTCTCCTGTCCTGCCACACTATAGCTTTATGTACAGCTTTGCCTGTTTTCCTGTTCCATACAATTGTTGTCTCCCTCTGGTTTGTAATCCCTATTCCCGCAATATCTGAGCTTCTGAGTTTTGCCTTTTTTATAGCTTCCAGAGCAACTTCGTACTGCGATGTCCAGATCTCTTCAGCATCATGTTCAACCCATCCCGGCTTTGGAAAATACTGCCTGAATTCCTTCTGTGCAGTTGATATTATCTTGCCCTCCCTGTCAAAAATTATTGCCCGGGAGCTTGTGGTACCCTGATCGAGAGCTAAAATGAACTTCTTCATTATATCTTTTTTTATTTATTATCTGTCAACTACAAATACTTATCAATCAATACATTATAATTCTTTAGTTGTATTGATTTCCACTCAGCGTCATGACCGGTTTCCATGAACATTATATCAGCCACCACAGGTGCAATTTCTGCACTTGCCCTGGCATTAAGAAGAATAGATCTTGTTCTTCTTGCAAGCACATCATCAATATTCACCGGCATTTCATTCCTGCATATCCATTCAATTTCGGCCCTTGTATAGGGAAGATCGGGATGAAGTGTTCTCCCGGCAGACGGATCATCTGAGAAAATTTTTACAATTTCTTTTTCTCCTCTTCCATAAATTTTCAGTCGTGTGCTGCTTTTATCAGAAGCAAGGCTAAGATTGTCTGTATTACACTGTCTCTTTTCAATGAGTCCCTTTTTTATTGCACTGTCAAGAGCCTCCTCTGCCATCCTGCGGTAGGTAGTCCATTTGCCGCCAACAATTGAAACAAGTCCTGAATCTGTTACTGAAATTTTATGTCGCCTTGACACTTCCTT
>JAKLDT010000363.1 GCA_022703405.1 Bacteroidota bacterium
CCATGTCGCCCCGTATTATTACTGCATCTGGACACATATTCCTGGCAAGTTTCATTGGCATGGCTGAGCTGACCCCGTATTTCCTGGCTTCGTAGCTGCAACTCGATACTACGCCACGGTCAGACATGCCACCAATAATAACAGGCTTTCCCATGAGAGCACTGTTCCTGAGCCTTTCAACTGACACAAAGAAGGTGTCAAGGTCGAGGTGAAGGATTGTCCGTTCTATGTTGCCTGTGTTGAACATCTTATGGATTATTGCTCTGTGTTACTCTGTGTGATTTTTTTACTTTTTCTTGTTTATATCAAATACTTATTTTACTTTTGATTAAATATTAATCAAACCAATGATTACAATATAATCAATTTTCTAATTATGTACTTTTCACCGAACATAAAATTTCTGAGAAAAAGGAGAGGGCGCACACAGGATGATGTGGCTTTTGCCCTTAACCTTAAGCGTTCAACCCTAAGTGGTTATGAGAACGGCGTTGCCCAGCCCGGGATTGAAATACTGATTTCATTCTCAGGATATTTCAATATATCAATCGATACAATACTGAAGGTTGATATTTCGAAATTGTCAGAAAGCCAGCTTGGCGAGCTTGAACGTGGCTATGATGCCTATGTGAAGGGAAGTAACCTTCGTGTGCTTACAACCTCTGTTAATACTAGGAATGCTGAAAACATAGAACTTGTTCCTGAAAAGGCAAAGGCAGGCTACACAACAGGCTATGCCGATCCGGAATTTATCGGCGAGCTCCCTGTATTCACTCTTCCATTTCTTTCAGAGAAGAAGAAGTACCGGACTTTCCAGCTTAAAGGAGATTCCATGCTCCCCATTCCCGACGGATCGTGGGTTACCGGTGAATTCCAGCAGGACTGGATGGATATTATCAGCGGTAAGGCATACATTGTTTTTACAATGGATGACGGAATTGTATTCAAGGTTGTTGAGAATAATATAAGGAAGGATGGAAAGCTTGTTCTTTATTCACTCAATCCTATATATGAGCCTTATGAGGTTCATATAAACGAAGTAAAGGAGATATGGAAATTCGTCAATTATATAAGCAGTGAGCTGCCTGACCCTGTTCTTCCCGAAAAACAACTGATCCAGGCTGTTGCCGGGATGAAGCATGACCTGCAGAGGATTAAGGCAAAGCTTGGTACCGAGATATCGGATGTGGAGGAGGAAAGATAAAGATTCCTTGTCTTAAGCATAAAAAAAACCGCAGGCCCGATGTTCCTGCGGTCAGTATTTTACTTATAAAAAATATTATTCCTTTGTCAATGAGATAATCAGCTGTATTATTTTCTCATTTTCCGATTCCGGGATCTTTCCCTTGTAAAGAGCACGGCAAACCCTGTTTTTGTCAAGTATTGCAACAGTATAGTTGTCTTCCGGCATTCCCCATAGTTTCTGAAGGGTAGCATCGTAATCGAAAAGTATTGTAGTATTGAATTTCTTTGCCTTGTTTCCTGCAATAGTTCTGATAAGTGCATTTGGTTTCCATGTCGATTTGCAGTCAACTATTCCGAATCCCTTGAAATAATCACGGCTGATTCTCTTATCCTTGTCAACGGCCTTATTAACTGCCTCATTGAATGGTTCATTGAGTTCTGATTCATCCGGATCAACATAATTAACCTGGATTACCTTGCCGGCCCACGTATTCATTGTGAATTCCTGCTTGTCAGCATCTGTGAACATCCATTCCGGAGCCTTTGTGCCAACGGCAAGTTTCACACCCTGCTGGCCTGTAGCAACGGTTACAGCAAGAAGAGTCAAAACCAGAAATGTGAGTAGTTTTTTCATAAATATCTCTTTTAAGTTTCAGACCAATATAGATATTTTTTTCTGTCAATAATTAATTATCAGTGGTTTTTACTTTATTACGGCCAATAATATTACTTTTGCGGTCTAATTTTTTTGTATGCAGTCAATACGTAATATTGCAATAATTGC
>JAKLDT010000364.1 GCA_022703405.1 Bacteroidota bacterium
ATGGTATCAGCGCGACTAGATGGATTACAGTGAAGTTGAAGCCAACACTACAAGCATTGATGACCTCAGAACAGCTCTTGAACAATCTGTACACAGGCAACTGATGTCTGATGTGCCTTATGGAGTGCTTCTTTCAGGCGGACTTGATTCTTCAATAGTATCTGCCGTTGCTAAAAAATTCAGTCAGAAAAGGATTGAAACGCAGGATCAGAGCGATGCCTGGTGGCCTCAATTGCATTCATTTGCGGTGGGCCTTGAGGGTTCTCCTGACCTTGCAGCAGCCAGAAAGGTGGCAGCCCATATCAACACTGTTCACCATGAGATCAACTTTACTGTCCAGGAAGGGCTTGATGCAATAAGGGATGTTATTTATCACATTGAAACTTATGATGTTACAACAGTAAGAGCATCGACTCCTATGTATCTTCTTGCCAGAGTGATAAAATCAATGGGAGTGAAGATGGTTCTTTCAGGCGAAGGTGCCGATGAGATCTTCGGCGGGTATCTTTATTTTCACAAAGCCCCGGATGCAAAATCATTTCACGAGGAAACAGTAAGAAAAATCAGCAAGCTGCATTTGTATGACTGTCTCAGGGCTAACAAATCACTGGCTGCATGGGGTGTGGAAGGCAGGGTTCCCTTCCTCGACAAGGAGTTTATGGATGTGGCAATGCGTCTGAATCCGAAAGACAAAATGGTTACAAAAGATAAAATGGAAAAATGGGTTTTGCGCAAGGCCTTTGAGGATTATCTTCCTTCGAGCGTGGCATGGAGGCAAAAAGAGCAATTCTCTGACGGTGTGGGATACAGCTGGATTGATACGCTAAGAGCCCTGGCATCAAAGGAAGTATCGGATGAACAGCTGAAAAATGCCGGGTACAGGTTCCCGGTAAATCCGCCAATGTCAAAAGAAGAATACCTCTACCGGTCAATTTTCAGCGAGCATTTCCCATCTGATTCAGCGGCTTCCTGTGTTCCTTCAGTTCCTTCAGTTGCCTGCAGCACCCCTGAAGCCCTTGCCTGGGATGCATCATTCCGGAACATGATAGATCCTTCAGGAAGGGCAGTGAAAAGTGTTCACATGGATTCCTATAAGTAAAAGCTGTTAAAGCATAAATCTGCTCTTGTTTTTATATTTATCTTTATGTGGCGGGGCCTTTGGTTCTGCCACACTATTTTAAATATGAAAGAAATATTTCCTCATCAGCATATCATAAGGACAATTGTTACAGTTGCTGTTTTTGCAGCAGTATTTATTCTCTCAGCTTGCGAAAAGAAATATGCAGAAGAGGAAAGGAAGATTGTAATAAATGAAATAATGCCTGTAAACACAACAACAGCCACTGATCAGGATGGTGAATATGATGACTGGATTGAACTCTGTAACATATCGTCAGAGAGGCAGGATATTTCAGGCTGGCTTCTCTCTGACAGCAAAAGCGAACCTGCCAAATACAGGTTCCCCCCGAAAACTATAATAAATGGAAATGGTTTTCTGATTATATGGGCCGATGCGGACACAATGCAAAATGGTCTGCACGCAGGTTTTAAACTGTCAGCCGAAGGAGAAAAGGTAATATTGTCATACCCCGATGGTGATAAGGTTGATCTTGTTGAATACCCGCCATCCTCACTGGAACTCAGCTATTCACGTAATCCAGATGGAAGAGGCAGCTTCAGATGGCAATTGCCAACCTTCTCTGGCTCTAATAATACTGATTCCAGGTAGAGTCAGTGTGTCACAATAATTCTGATTGCTCCGTTCTGTTTTCCGTCAGTATAAAGTGTGCACAAATATAGGCCCGCCGGTAAACCTTGTGTATTAAGGCTAAAATTGTAGAAGCCTTCTTCCTGGTAACAATTAAGAGGTATTAACACAACCTTGCCATAAATATCTTTCAGCACAATTGAAATATTACCCGGAATAGAGA
>JAKLDT010000365.1 GCA_022703405.1 Bacteroidota bacterium
TATTGCAGGTACCTGTTGCTTAAACTGCTCACGTGTAACATTAAGAAAAGCTCCGGGAGTATAATCCATCTGACCGGCGAGCATCCTTGTAAAGGCAAGTTTTATGTTATGCTCAGGGCTCATTTTACCCGAGAACTTGTAATATTCGTTTCCCATAAGCCCTTCACGTGTGATCATATTAGGCCAGGTTCTGATTATGCCGTCAGGTTTGTAGGCGCCATGGAAATCAACTGTCAGGTGGTTTTCTGCTGCACATTTTATTATGTCAAGATACCAGTTAACCATCTGCTGGTCATCGCGATCCATGAAGTCGATCTTGACTCCCTTGATTCCCCACTGCCTGTAAACAGGGAAAGCTGTTTTATATGCTGAATTCCTGTTCACATCTGTACAATAAAGCCATACCAGGATGTCAACATTTTTCGATGCGGCGTAACTGATTATCTCAGGCATGTTAATCTGGGGCGCCCATTTTGTAATATCAGCTTCCGGGGAATTGAACTTCCCGTACCATTGCCAGTCTACAAGCATGTAAGGCCATCCCATCTCTGATGCCAGGTCGATATATTTTTTTATCACCGGCATTTCCATTTTAACCTCTCCATGCCACCAGTGGTCCCAGGCGCTCATTCCGGGTTTTATCCAGGATGGGTCTTTGATAGCACAGGGATCATTGAGATTCTGGATTATCTCCGATTCGATCAGTACACCGGGATTATCACCGGTCATCAGCACTCTCCACGGTGTCCATACCTCATCATTAAATCTTGCCTTTACTCCATTTTCGGCCTCTCCGGGTATCGGAACAAGTTTTGTTGTAAGCTGTCCTGTTGTTCCTTTTGTTCCGATATAGAAGGCCGGATAATTGTCAATCTTAGCTTCAGTTATTGCCAGCCAGCAATTATTGCCATAATCCATAAGAAACGGCATTCCGGCAATAGTCTTCTCATTTACATACGAAAGAGGCTGTTCCATGAATTCGGCCTCGTTTGAGCTTGAATAGCCTCCATATTCAACAACCCATGCTTTCGGATCACCTGGAATTGAGAATGTTGTTAATTCCTTAACAATCTGGCGGTCACCAGGTTTTGCTGCCCTTGGCAACCTGAACCGGAATGCAATCCCGTCATTGTATGCCCTTGCTTCCATTTCAAGCAGTCGGCAGGGATCACTCTTTTCCTTCAGAAGTATTTTCAGCTCATTATAATTGTTTCTTACTTCAGCATGTTTTGATTTCACAACAGGGATCCAGGTCTCATCGAAGGTGCCTGTTTTGCTGTCTGTTACTGTGAAGTTGCCGGCAAGGGGCGGTTCATCCCTGAATTCGAATCCCAGCATTGAAGGATTTACAATGGTCCTGTCCTTAAATGATACTGAGTATTCAAGTTTCTGATTGTTTGTTATTTGCAGTACCAGGTTCCTGTCAGGAGATGTAAGTGTAAGGTTCTGTGATTTTAAGACAGGTGCAAGTGAAAAAAGCAGAGTTAGGGCAAATATTTTTTTCATGTGAGATATTATTTGGGAGTCATTTTAATTTTCTGACCTGGAGTGGTTTTTATTGAAATGATTTTGTCATTGATCTGGAATGGGGAGGAAGTATTAATTTCCTGGTTTTCAAAAGGATTCATGATCTTAATCTCACCTCCTTTTTCAGCAATTATTTCTACATCATTCACCTGTCCGTTTTTCATCTTTGCAGATACCAGGAAGGCTCCTTCGGTTCTAAGCTTACTGAAGCTGAGATCTTTCCAGTTTCCGGGTATTGCAGGAAACAGTCTTACAATGCCGGTATGACTCTGGATCAGCATTTCCTGGAGACCTGACGCAAAGGCAAAATTACCTTCGAGAGTGAAAGGCCTGTAAACAAATTTTGATTTTCCTGATTTTGTCTGATCCCCGTTTACATGGAAGCTGTTTTTCAGGCAGA
>JAKLDT010000366.1 GCA_022703405.1 Bacteroidota bacterium
CTTTCCAGCCGCTGTCAAAGTACCAGAAAGATTTTGTGTCGGTATCATATACAAGCATGCCCTGGGCCGGAGGCTTTGTGCCAAGGGTCAATCGTTGCGCAGTTGTCATCCTGGGAGCAAGAAAACCCCTCAGGCTCGACTGCAGATCAAGTATCGCCCACTGATCAGGTGTGGCCGGCGATTCACTTATTGCTACACCCTGCTGACTGTATGCCTTTCCGACATCTATTACTGTCAGGAATAAAATCATAAACAATACGATAACGGAAGGAGCAGATTTTGCTCTCATTCCACGCTGCCACCTCCCGGCGCCTCCTTTGCCCGAAGATGAATTACGTGTTGTTGTCATATCAAACCTCCTATTTATAAGTCTCTTTGTTTTTATTTCTCTATCTCTCTCAGTCGTGTAGTCTTTCTCTTTATTTCGCTGTTTTTCAGCGTCTTGAATTGGTATGGTTTAAACATAAAATTACCGTCCGGACTATTGCTCTTTTTTTTTTAAAAGACCGGCCAGTTATATATCTATGTCAGGTCCGCTCATACCTTCATAAACGGACAACAATTCAATCTTCTTCAAGACTGTAAAAAATACACAACGGTTGCACACCTGCAACACACATTAAACAGCTAAATATAAGGAATATTTGAACATCCGATCAGTTTTTTTGACCAACAGATGCACGATGATGACAACAAGTCAATCCGGGTAGAGAAAGAATTTAGAAAATCATTATCTGAACAGAATCTGAAAATGAAAATCCCTGCCTTAAGCAGAATTCTGCTCCCGGCAGGGATCTACAATATTTTAAAGGCCGGATCCGGAAATTTGATTATGGCTTTATCAGCCCCTCCGCCTTTTCGCCCTTTCGCCCTTTCGCCCTTCAGCCTAAATTACAAGCATCGCATCACCATAAGTACCGAACCTGTACTTTTCCTTTACAGCCGTCTTGTAGGCTTCAAAGAGAAGGTCATATCCGGCAAAGGCTGCAACCATCATAAGCAAAGTGGAATAAGGAAGATGAAAATTACTAATCATCATATCAGGCACCTTGAACTCATAGGGAGGGAATATGAACTTATTTGTCCACCCGTCATAGGGTTTCAGATAACCGTCTGTTGATACTGAGCTTTCGAGTGTTCTGACAACTGTTGTACCAACGGCACAGATCCTGTTTCTGTTATCTTTGGCCTTGTTTACAATGTTTACAGCCTCATCTGTAATTTTTATTCGTTCAGAATCAACCTTATGCTTTGTTAAGTCCTCGACATCAACGCTCCTGAAGTTGCCAAGACCGACATGAAGTGTGATCTCAGCAAAATCAACCCCGATTATCTCAAGTTTCTTCAGAAGTTCACGGCTGAAATGGAGACCAGCAGTCGGCGCTGCAACTGCACCTTCATGCTTTGCAAAGATAGTCTGATACCTCTCGCTGTCCTCCGGCTCAACTTTCCTGTTGATGAATTTTGGAAGGGGAGTCTCGCCCAGGCTGTATAGTGTTTCCTTGAATTCCTCATAGGTGCCGTCGAAAAGAAACCTCAGCGTCCTGCCTCTTGATGTTGTATTATCAATTACTTCGGCAACAAGCAGGTCATCTTCTCCGAAATATAGCTTATTCCCTATCCTTATCTTCCTGGCAGGATCAACAAGCACATCCCACAAACGCTGTTCCCTGTTTAGTTCCCTCAGTAAAAATACTTCTATCTCAGCACCTGTTTTTTCCTTGTTCCCGTAAAGCCTGGCAGGAAAAACTTTTGTGTTGTTGAATACAAGAACATCATGTTCCGAAAAATATTGGGTGATTTCCTTAAAAATCCTGTGTTCGATCTCCCTTGTCTTCCTGTTCACCACCAGTAATCGCGATTCATCCCTGT
>JAKLDT010000367.1 GCA_022703405.1 Bacteroidota bacterium
ACCTCTTTGATTTTGAAATAGAAAATGAGTTTTTTGAAAGTTTTGAAGAGTCGGAAATCAAGGAAGGAAGACTGAACGCTCATGTTGAGATGGAGAAAAGATCCTCACATCTCGATTTGCTTATAAGTATCACAGGGACAGTGAAAATAAGCTGTGATCGCTGCCTTGAGGAGTTTCCATGGCCGCTTGAGTGCCGGAACAGGCTGCTTGTGAAGCTTGGGAAAAGCATATCGGATGATGATCCGGATATTCTTTCCCTGCCTTCTGATGAGCATGAACTGGATCTTATGCAGCATTTTTACGAGTATATTCATCTTGCCCTGCCGATTAAAAGAGTGCATCCTGATGATAAAAACGGAAAAAGCGGCTGTGATCCGGTGATGCTTGAAAAGCTTAAGGAGCTTCTTGTTGATGACGACGATGATAAACCGAATGATCCCAGGTGGGATGACCTTAAGAAATTGATGAACAATTAAATATTTGAAAAATGCCAAATCCCAAAAGAAAACATTCGAAGACCAGAAGAGATAAGCGCAGGACTCACTACAAAGCAACCGCACCAACTGTTGCAAGTTGCTCAAACTGCGGTTCAGCAGTTCTCTATCACAGGGTATGTCCGGAATGTGGATATTACAGAGGCAAGCTTGCAATAGCAGGCAAAGCTACAGCCTGACCTGAAGGCTAACTTAAAAACCTTGATATGAGAATTGGCCTAGATGTCATGGGTGGGGACTATGCTCCTGATGCAATTGTGGAAGGAGCAGTTGATACCCTTCAGCACTTGCCGGCTGATGATACACTTGTTCTGATCGGGGACAGTGAAGCCATTAAAAAGAAGCTTGGCGAGATGAATGTTGATCCGTCATCATTCGAGATAGTTCATACAACCCAGGTTATTGGTATGGGTGAACATCCGGCCAAAGCATTTTCGCAGAAAAAAGATTCAAGTATTTCTGTAGGATACGGAATGCTTAAGAACAACATGCTTGACGGATTCTGCAGTGCCGGAAATACAGGAGCAATGCTGGTAGGGGCCAGCTACACTGTCAACGTAACTCCCGGTGTGCTTCGTCCGGCCCTGGGCATTGTTCTCCCAAAGGTTAACGGCCGGCGATCAGTTATACTTGATGTAGGACTGAATCCTGACTGCAAACCCGATGTATTGCTTCAGTACGGAATTCTGGGAAGCATTTTTGCCCGCTATGTCCTTGAAGATGAAAATCCTTCTGTTGGTCTTATAAATATTGGTGAAGAAGAAACCAAGGGTACTTCTGCCGTGAAGATGGCTTATGAACTGATGAAAGACCATCCCGGACTGAATTTTACAGGCAACGTGGAAGGTAATTCCCTGTTCCAGGAGAATATGCCGGATGTTGTGGTCTGCGACGGTTTTGTTGGAAATGTAATCCTTAAAATGGGAGAATCTTTTCATCATATTTACAAACAGAGAAATCTTCAGGATTTATATTTTGATCAGCTTGATTTTGAGAATTTCGGTGGCACTCCCATTATTGGAATAAATGCAAATGTTGTAATTGGACACGGCGTTTCAAAACGGAAAGCCATTATGAACATGGTCATAAGAACCAGGGAGGTAGCTCATGCAAACCTGGCTCAGAAGATCAGAGAGGGAATTTAATTATGGAAAAAATACGGGCAGCTATTACAGGAATTAATGCATGGGTGCCGGAATACAGACTCACAAACAATGAGCTGTCGAAAATGGTTGACACCTCTGATGAATGGATTATGCAGAGGGTCGGGATCAGGGAAAGAAGGATACTAAAAGGTGAAGGTCTTGGTACTTCTGATATGGCAGACAAGGCAGTGATCGGGCTGCTTGAAAAAACAAACACATCTCCCGAC
>JAKLDT010000368.1 GCA_022703405.1 Bacteroidota bacterium
GGCAGTCTCGACTTCGAAAAATCTCCCGGAGTCCATTTGCCGTTTCTGTCAGAATCAAAAATGATTTTAGCCCTGTAGGTTGTTGGCTCAAGCAGCTCAAAAGAAGCCAGAGAATCGCCCACGGCAATTGTTTCCCGTATCAGTAGTTTTTCACCTTTGTCATATAGCTGAACTATCATTGGTGCGGTGCCGTTTTTTATCTTAAATGTCAGCTTGCCGTATGAATCAGCAGCCTTAAGTGAAAAGCTGATACCGGCTGAGTCGGCATTTTCATTGTAATAGTTGCTGAATGCCCCCGAATCTGCTTCAAGAAAGTATTTCTTATCCGGAAGAAGTTTTGTTTTCAGTGTATAGATACAGGCTGTAAGCGGATCTTTTTCAATAATATAAGGAACAACAAGTGTGTCTTTCTTTGCAAATTCATATATCCTTATTAATGAGGTATCGGGTTTTCGCAGCGGAGTCTCCGACCTGAACGAAATCATTTCTCCGGGTTTCAGGAAACCGCCTGTGATGTTATTGGTCAGTTTAAGCGCCGGCACTTTTTTCAACGCGGATGAAGACTGCCTTGGCTGCTTTGGCGGCACAAACCTCATCGTTATTGTATCCTGCTTATAATCAATAACTCCGATACTGTCAGTTACCGGATATTTCAGATAAGTTGTAAGCTGGTTATTATTATAAAGTGTTGTATCTGTAAGCCATACTTTCATCGTATCTCTCATAAGGCTCTTTTCAATGAAGTAAGAGCTGCTGTCAGCATCTTTAACCGAAAACTCAAAATCAAGGGTATCAGGTGGAAGTGATACTACATATTCGAGCAGATATTTAAGTTTCCTGTCGGATGACTTCAGATAACGGGCTGAGGATGGTTGTGTGAATAACAGAAGCTTTGTCTTGCCGGTAAGGACTATTGTATCCTTCGGATTAATCTGAGGTTCCTTCCTGGCAGAACCTTTTACGGGAAGAGGTTTTTTTACTTTCGTTGTATCTTTAATAACCGGCATCCAGTTGCTGTCAGCAGTGACTTCAATTGGTTTTCCCTGAAAAGCAAACGGCTCATCATCAAGATTATACATCTTGTTATTATCGGCATCCTTAAGGGCATAAAGCTTATAGCTTCCAGGCCGTACATTGTCAAGCCTGAAATATCCGTTCTTGTCTGTAAGTGCAATATACTCAGGAAGATGTTTTTTAATAGCAGAATCTTCAAGCTGCCTGTGCATCAGGACAAAAAGCTTCTCGGGAGCTTCAAGGTTATCGGCATTATAAACATTACCTGTTACCGACAATGAGTCGAGCACAGGCCCGGTTGAAAAAGCAAAATGATAATCTTCCAGAATATTTCCTTCATTAAGGTCCTTTATTGCATTCTGAAAATTCAGCAGATAGGTTGTACTGTCAGCAAAATCATCTTCGAATTCGGTTACAACAGTCTTTCCCCTGATCCATGTTTTCGGCTTTTTCTTCGAAGGCGGAGATATTATCAGGTTGTCATTTATATTATCAAGAGCTACATATTCATCAAATGTAATCTCAACCTTATAGCCTGAATAACCTGTTGCGCCTGCTGCAGGAATTGTTTTCACAACAACCGGAGGTTCACGGTCTCTTGGCCCGCCTGAAGGTGAACCAATTTTAGCACAGGAATAAATAAACAAAAATACCAGTATGCTTAAATGAAATCCTATATTGATCAGTTTCCTCCTCAATTCAGTAAGCTTTATACAGCTTACAAACATACCATAATTTTTAAGAACTGATTCAGGTAAAATGATTCTTGTTTTCACTCAGGTAAGCATTATCA
>JAKLDT010000369.1 GCA_022703405.1 Bacteroidota bacterium
GCAGACCGGGGATCTTGCCTGGCTGAAATCACACAAGGAAAATTGTGAAAAAATACTCAACTGGCTCATTAAGAGGGATTCAAACAACAACGGGCTCTTCGAGATGCTTAATGATAATACTTCTGATAGAAAATGCAGTGACTGGATAGATGTTGTATGGGCCAGCTATGAAAATGCCTTTGTTAATGCCCTGATGTATGAAGCGCTTAATCAATGGTCGGACTGTGAAAATATTTTAGGTGATGTAGGTAAGGCGGCCTATTATTCCAGGGTGGCTGCCAGGTTGAAGGATTCATTTAACAGACCGATTAGTGCAGGTGGTTTCTGGAATGAGCAGAAGAAACAATACATCTACTGGCGCGACAGAGATGGATCTCTTCATGGAGATAACCTTGTGACACCTGTTAATTTTGCCGCAATAGCTTTCGGAATATGTGATGATCCGGCACGTATAAAATCAATTCTTGATCAGATAGAAAGCAGGATGTCTGAGGAAAACCTTTTCCACTGGCCTCTGTGTTTTGATTCATTCAGGAAGGAAGAGGTTTATGAACAGGTAAACTGGCCCTTCCCGAATTATGAAAACGGCGATATTTTCCTTACATGGGGTTACCTGGCTGTAAGGTCCTATGTTAAATACAACAAGGATATTGCTGTAAAGTACATTCAGAAGCTCCTGGAACAGTATAAGGTTGACGGCCTTTCATCACAACGTTATTCAAGAGCCTTGCAGAAGGGCATAGGGGAAGATATTCTTGCCGGAGCCTCTACCTCAATAAGCGCTCTTTACAGGGATATATACGGCATTCGTCCTGCATGGAACAGATTCGGGCTGGAGCCGAACATTACCAGTATTCTTGACGGTACTGAATTCAGATATGTGCTAAGAGGTAAAGTGTATAAAGTACACTTAAAAAGTTCCGGGTACGGAGTTGAAGGAGAAGGTTTCAGTATAACAGACAAGGGCTTTTTTGGTATTGATATGACAGACAATGTTTTGCATTATTTTCCAGGCAACAAAAATTCTGAAGGATTGTCAGTAACAAGGTCAGGAAATCTGCCTGTTATTATTGATATTGAAGGATGGAGTAAAAGCAGCTTTGTCTGGAAAATAAGATCTGTTGATTCATATAAATTTACACTAACGGAATTGCGTCCTGACAGTTCATACAGGCTGACAGTTAACGGGACTGATTCAGGTTTTTACAAAGCTGACGGTAACGGAATTATAAGTTTCGAATATACCTGTACCGGTCCTGTGGTTTTCAGTATCAGCGAATAAGGAAGACTTTACTAAAACTGAGAAAGATACTCAGCAGTGCTTTTCAGAACGGCATAGTTCTTCAGTGTTACCAGGGTAGACAGGTGGACATCCTGTGCTTTAACAGTTTTATTCTCCCAGATGAGGTCTCTTGTTGTGCAGGCATCGTGTACAAGAATGACCTTATAACCCAGGTCAGCGCCAGCCCTGACTGCAGCCTCAACACACATGTGGGTTTGCATTCCGCAGATCACAAGCGTATCCACAGAAAGGTTTTTCAGATAATCATTCAGACCGGTTCCTTTGAAGGAATTGATTTCATTCTTTGTTATAACCTTTTCTGTTTCAAGAGGTTCTACTATTTCATTTATTTTCCCTCCGGGTTCGGAATTATGCCTGATATGGATTACAGGAAGCTTTTTCTCCCTGAACCGCGCAAGGAGGAGTGCGGCATTACCGGCTGCTTTTTCAGGCTCGGTAAGGGCCATCTTTCCCCCGGGGAAATAGAAATCCTGAATGTCAATTACAAGTAAGGCTTTGCTGT
>JAKLDT010000037.1 GCA_022703405.1 Bacteroidota bacterium
GAGCCCTCAGGCCTGGGAAGTTGTTAAAAATGCAAGGTCGTCGATGATCAGGATTATCAACGGCGAAGCAGAAAAAATGCCTGCCAATGCCACAGGACTTATGCTCAGCAGGCAACTTCTTCAGCACGTAATGGACATGGAAAAGGAACCCACCCGGGTTGCAATCGACTACATCAAGGGCGAGATCGGGAGGATGATCTAAATTACATCAACTCCACACTCCTCTTCACAAAGGCGCTCAGTTCTTCGCCGCGAAGCATATTGTTTGCCAGCAGGGCAAGGTCAACAAGCTGCCTTACAGTCCTGTTTTCAGCACCATAAGATTCAAGGATGTCCTTCCGGGAATTCTCAATGCTCTCAAGTTCTTTGCGCAGCTTTTCAAGATCGTCCTTTTCCATCTGGCTTAATTCCTCTGGCTTCTTTTTGCTATGCTCCTTCTCCATAAACTCAACTTCTTCCTTCAGACGCTTTCTTTCCTTATCATTTGCTGATAGTTCAGCGCCTTTTTCGGCACCAAGGTCTTCGGAAATTTTGTGGATCAGCTTATGATTCGAATTAAGAACAAGGTTATAGCTGTCGGGAAGTTCGCCATAGAAGTTCATTCCTCCGCCCATCTGCGACATATCCTTCATTCTTCTCATGAACTCAGACTGGGTTATTGTTACAGGTGATTCATTTTCATCGAGGTTCTCGAAAGTGACATTATAAAAGTCCTTGCCTTTGGTTTTTACAGTAAATACACTTTTCAGGTCATCCTGCTTTTCAGCCGCAAGCTTTGATTCTCTCGTTTCGTCTTTCTGAATAAGCTTATCGATTATATCTGAATCCACTCTTACAAATCTGCATTCCTTCAATTTTGTTTCAAGATGATTAATAAGATGAACATCGAGCTGACCGTCAAGATTCAGAACGTCATAACCTCTGGCCTTTGCCTTTTCAATATAAGCATACTGGTCAGTCTTGTTAGTTGAATAAAGATAAATAAGCGTCTTATTCTTGTCGGTCTGGTTCTCCTTCACGAGCTTTTCATACTCTTCGTATGTAAAGCACTTATCATCAGTGTTTTTCAGCAAGGCAAACTTTGAAACCTTCTCATAGAATTTTTCTTCTGTTATCATTCCGTATTCAATGAAAAGTTTCAGGTTATCCCATTTCTTTTCAAATTCTTCACGGTTATTTTTGAAAATGTCATTCAGTCTGTCTGCCACCTTTTTGGTGATATGGCTTGAGATCTTTTTGACATTTGAGTCGCTCTGAAGGTAGCTTCTTGAAACATTGAGAGGAATATCAGGTGAATCCAGAACGCCGTGCAGCAGTGTAAGAAATTCAGGTACAATTCCTTCAACAGAATCGGTCACGAATACCTGGTTGGAGTACAGCTGTATCTTGTTCTTCTGAATTTCAATATTGCTCTTGATCTTCGGAAAATAAAGAATACCTGTAAGTTTAAAGGGATAGTCAACATTCAGGTGAATATTGAAAAGAGGTTCATCTCCTGAAGGATACAGCTCCCTGTAAAACTTCTGATAATCCTCATCCTTAAGATCTGAGGGTTTTAATGTCCAGGCAGGTTTTGTATTGTTGATAATCTTATCCTTGCCTGTCTCAACCATTTTTCCGTCCTTCCATTCCTTTTCCTTGCCAAAGGCAATCTCAACAGGCAGGAATTTGCAGTATTTCCTGAGCAACTGTTCAATTTTATCCTCTTCAAGAAAATCCTTCGATTCCTTGTCAATATGCAGGATCACATCCGTGCCCCTGCTTTCCCTTTCGCTGTCTTCAATAGAGTATTCAGGACTGCCGTCACAGGTCCATTTGACAGCTTTGGCACCTTCCTGCCATGATTTCGTAACAACCTCAACCTTGTCGGATACCATGAATGATGAATAGAAACCCAGACCAAAATGACCTATTATTGAATTAGCCTGGTCTTTGTACTTGTCGAGGAAATCATTTGCACTTGAGAAAGCAATCTGATTCAGGTATTTGTCGAGCTCTTCAGCAGTCATTCCAATTCCCTGGTCAGAAACTTTTATTGTTTTCTTTTTCTTATCAAGGCTTACATAAATTGTCGTATTCCCTGCTTCTCCCTTATAATCACCAACTGAAGCCATTGTTTTAAGCTTCTGTGTTGCATCAACAGCGTTTGAAATAAGTTCACGAAGGAAAATCTCATGATCTGAGTAAAGGAATTTCTTGATAATTGGGAAAATGTTCTCTGTTGTAACTCCAATTTTACCGGTTTGCATATCGTTAAGTTTTATGTTATACAAGAATAAACTGCCGACAGAAATCAAAAGCTGTGCCGTAGAGTCAAAACTGACAAATAGTCACAAAAACGGGAGCAAGTAAGCTAAAACAGCTTCGGAAGCATAATCCAGGCAAGCACAGAAAGAAGAATAACCAGTGAACCAAGGCCGATGAGGGAATAAACAGCACTGTTCCTTTTCCGTTTGTAAATTATGCTTTCATATTCACCCTCATGTTTTTTCACGATATTGAGAAGGCGCAGAGCCATGTTTGAATTCTTAGGCATACAGAAATATCCTTCAGCAGGGATTACTTTTTTTATTTCCTCAATCTTATCAGCTGTTCCTATAACTACTACTCCTGTAGAGTTGTTCAGGGCTTTAATCTCGGAAGCCAGCCTTCCGATCATAACAAAATTCTCAGTTGTATCATGAGCTCCAAGCACTGCAATTCTGCAAAAGTCCGGATCTTTCTCTTTCTCAAGGCACTGCATGAATTCATCAACATTCATGAAAGTAGAAACAGTGTATTCTGCAGGTCCGAAGTTATTTTTAATATCCTCCGAGAACCATCTGAAATCGTCGTAACAGATTATATGTGTTTTATGTTTACCTGGCGTCACCTTCTACTGGTATATTAGTTTTTATTTTCTCCCTGTTCCGCGCATCAACATTAAGTTTCAATACCCATCTGCCATTTTCCAGAAAATATGCATCATTTGTATAATGAGGTCCGTAGAACCTTTTCTGATTCTCCAGTTCCGGTGAAAAAGGAACCAGGTGATCGAAGATGACCGAATCATCACCTCCGAACCTCAGTGTCATTGTGGCTTCTGAAGAATACTCAAATAACGCCCTGTATTTAACCGATTCTTCAGCCATGAATGATTTTATCCCAAAAATAATCTTTTCATTCCTGTCAAAGTACAGTGTTTCAATGATTTTTCTTGTTATGTCGGGATTTCCGTAATCAATGCCGAGCAGAATCCAGCATTTCACACCGTTTATTACCTGTGGCATAATGCCATAATATAGAGCGCCATACCAGTTTTCGGAATAATATACTGTATCGCTGCTTATCATTGCAGACTTATATTCTGATGACATCTCATAAATTTTGTCCGGTTGTCCGTCCTTGCTCCTCCTTATAATATATAGGTAGTACCTGCCGGGAGAATTTCTGAGGTTAAGGTTCCATGTAAGTATTTTTATTACTGAATCGGGTGATGTAACCTGTCCGAGAAATTTAACATTGTCAAACCTGTGATTAAATGCTGTATCGGTTCGCGCATAATTTCCAACAATGACTTTAATTGAATCATTTATCCTTATTCTAAGCGAATCGTCTGAAACTACAAGCAGTCTGTCGAAAAGTTTCCCGAGCGTAGCAGAAGCAGAACCGGAATCCGTCTGACCTTTTGCATCAGCAACTGACAGAATTGCACAGGCTGACAGACATATCAGGGTATTGCGGAGCATTCTCTTCCTATTTATCAAGGTCATCAAGGAGATTTATTATTTGCCTGCAGGCTGCTTTAGTCTCCTCTTCTTTTATTATCAGAGGCGGAGCTATCCTGAAAGCATCGCTGCAGAAAAGGAAATAATCAAGAATCAGGCCATAAGCGGGAGCCATTGCAACAGCTTTCTTAACATACTTTTCATCAGTAAGCTGTACAGCAAGCAGAAGGCCTTCTCCCCTGATATTGCGTATAAGCCTGTGTTGCAGTAATTTTCTGAACAAGCCCGATTGCACCCTGCAGTTATCCGTCAGTTTATCATTCACAAGCACCTCAAGTGACGCTAGTCCCGCGGCACAGCATACCGGATGCCCCCCGAAAGTTGTAATGTGTCCCAAAATGGGATTATCAGCAAGTGAAGACATTATTCCTGAAGAAGAAATAAAAGCACCAAGAGGCATACCTCCGCCAAGAGCTTTTGCAAGAAGGATTATATCAGGAATTACATTGAACTTGTTTATGGCAAACAGGTCTCCCGTTCTGCCGAAGCCTGTCTGTATCTCGTCGAATATAAGCAGGCTGCCTGTTTTATCACATTGCTCCCTGACAGCCTGGAGGTAACCGGCATCAGGGTAAATAACGCCACCCTCGGCCTGAACAGGCTCAATTATTACCCCTGCAATATGTTTATCAATCTGGTCAAGCGCTGAAAAGTCATTAAAATCAATCTGATGAATATCAGGCAATAAGGGACGAAAGGCTGACCTGAACTCTTCGCTTCCCTGAACGCTCATCGCCCCGTGTGTACTTCCGTGATAAGCATTCCTGAATGACACTATACCTGTTCTGCCTGTGTGTCGTTTTACAAGTTTCAGGGCACCCTCTACAGCCTCGCTGCCGGAATTCACAAAAAAGACTGAATTAAGGCTTTCAGGCAGAACTCTGGCAAGCATTTCAGCATAGCGCACCTGAGGGCTCTGGATATACTCGCCATAGACCATAAGGTGCATATAGTTATCAGCCTGTGCTTTTACCGCACTCACAATATGAGGATTACAATGCCCTGTATTACTTACGGAAACACCGCTTATAAGATCGAGGTATTTTTTGCCATCGGCGCCATAAAGGTAAACACCTTCAGCTTTAACGATTTCGAGAAGCATCGGAAAAGGCGAAGTCTGCCCCAGGTGTTCAAGAAATAATTGACGGTTTGTAAGCATCTGAAGAAGCTGCGTTATCGGGCCATGACATTGATATCATTCAAAAGAGAATCCCTGAAGGATTTACCGACAGGAATACTTTTTACTGTACCACCGATATTCAGGTCGAGTGTGTTCTCCCTTATAGTCTGAATGTTGCTCTTATTAATTATGAATGATCTGTGAACCCTTATGAAGACACCCGGAGGAAGATAATCTTCAATCGCTTTCATTGTGAAATGGATTGTGAATTTATCATCGCTAGTTGTAAGGGTGACATAATTTTCGAGCGCCTCTATATATATTATATCATTCAGTTTTAGCTTTACAAGAGAAGATCCCTTCTTGATAAATATTTCCTTGTCGCCGGTAGAAACAGGTTCCTTGCGGGAATAATACCTCATAGTTTTGTCAATTGCCTTGCAGAACCTTGAGTAAGTGATTGGTTTAACAAGGTAATCGACAACATTGAAATCGAATGCCCTGGCAGCATAGTTCTCTCCCGATGAGATAATAATTATATTGGGAGGATTTTCAAGGCTCAGGATAAATTCGAATCCGTCCATTTCAGGCATTTCAATATCAAGGAAAAGAAGGTCAATATCCTTTCGTTTTGTAAGGATATTACGTGCTTCAATAGAATCACTGAACGCACCGATAAGGGTAAGGGAAGAAGTTTTTCTTACGAACTCCCCGATTACCTTACAGCTCAATTTATCATCGTCTATTATGATGCAGTTCATTTCACGATCCTTGAAAATTGTCAGTGAGGTAAAAATAATAAATTTTCAGAGATTACATTAATTTAGGAAAAAAGATGAAGAAATATTACAGAAGAGCTTGAAGATTATAAAAACAAAAAGGGGTGTTTTATCACCCCTTTGGCAATCTCAATCAGAATAGATTAAAGACCTTTGTTAAGTGCCGGAGCTGCTTTGAATTTTACAACCTTCTTGGCAGGTACATTGAGTTTAGCGCCTGTACGTGGGTTACGAACTGTTCTTGCGCTTCTCTTTGTTACATTGAATGTGCCAAGGCCCGGGAGCTGTATCCTGTGACCTTTTTTCATAGCTTTTCCAAAAGCTGTAACAAATGAATTGAGGGCTTTACCTGCATCTTTAATAGAAAGACCTGCATCAGCAGCAATTGCATTTACTAATTCTTTTTTTGTCATTGTGTAGAGATTTAAAGTTAGACCAAACTTACTAATTGATTACAAATTTATCTTATTTAAGATACTGTGCAAATAAATTTAGTCGTTTTTCCACAAATAATGCCACTTTTAGGTTAAAACAGCTGTTTTTTTGGATGAACGTAATAAAATACATAAAATATCGCATTCGCTCACCTATAGACAATATCAGAGCATATTGAAGTGTTTTTTTGTTAATAATGTGTTTATAAAGTACATACAGTGCTGATTATCAATGTTTTAAGAAATTTTTTTCAAAAAATTATAAAAAATCAAAAAAAGATTATCTTTGCGGCGGAGAAATGGCAGAGTGGTCGAATGCGGCGGTCTTGAAAACCGTTGTTCTGTATCCACGGGACCGGGGGTTCGAATCCCTCTTTCTCCGCCAAAGCAATCAGATCAATCCCTTCGCAACAGCGAAGGGATTTTTATTTTATTCAAAACCAAGCCAGGCTTGCCTGAGTGAAGGCTTTGAATAAAATAAAAACCAGGCGACAGCCTGGATTGATCTGATTGCTTTGAAGCTCCCCCCTGAGGGATCATGAGCGAAGCGAATAATCCCATGAACTCACCCCCATCCTCCCGCCGAAGCGGAACAGGCTCTCTCTGCTTCACAAAGAGGGGAGCGTGAATAATGCAAATTCCTCTGAAACATAAGTGTTCTTTTCTATGAAATGAGATCCAAGCCAGGCTTGCCTGAGCGAAGGCTTTGAATAAAATAAAAACCAGGCGACAGCCTGGATTGATCTGATTGCTTTGAAGCTCCCCCCTGAGGGATCATGAGCGAAGCGAATAATCCCATGAACTCACCCCCATACCCTCTCTGTTCAAGTATCACGAAAACTGCACTGACGGACTTGACAACAACTTCGACGGAAACTTCGACTGCACAGATGAAGAGTGCATAGCGACGGCATGAGGAAACCCATTGACTTGTAGGGGTTCACCTTATGATTCTGATACTTGCGTTCAGCTTGTAAGAGATACAGTAACTGGAACACACACAGTCATATACAATGATTCATGCATTGCTGAAGATGGTAATTCATACTATTGTAGTTATCCTGAAGGCAATCCAACAGGAGTTTGTTGCATGAATGGAACATATGCATACTACGATGCTGTAAGTGGCTGGTCATGTGAAGATTCGGCAGAATGTGGATTAACTTCAGATGATTCTGAATTACCTTGTAATTATGATTTTGATTTAAACAGAAATAATTGGTTCTCTAATGTTTATACTGGTGATGAAGATTGGTGTGTCAGTAGAATGCCTAATCTTGTTGATCCATTTACACTTAATGAAAGAAGTGCAGCATGTTGTTTGATGGTAAATGACGGAACTGTTGGTTATTTCACAGAAGATGAAAATGTTTTGATATTTGGAACGTCTTAAAATTAATTTTATATTTTATTCTAATTACTGTGTTGGAGTTCCCTGATTGAGCAAATAGATTATTCTTGCAAGTGCTTTTCCAAAGTCAGAAACTCCTGTTGTTGTATAGACCCATCCGCCTGTTCCACTTGCAGGGTCAGCATTGTTTGTAAATTGCTGATAAATTTCTGTGAAAATGCTTCCTGTTGTTGTTCCTAATCCATATCTTGAAAGCGAATTCTTTATTCTTGCTTTTCCGTTCTGAGAATATGTTGTTGTGGTGCTCACTCCATTTCCGGGCGTTGTATTCTCAAATCTAGTGTATGCAAAATTGTCATAATTGTCTCTTGCCTGCGCCTGTGCCCATAATGGGTCGGTTGGCGAAGTTACAAAATGGAATTCTATATCTATCAATTTTGTTCCGTCATTTAATGTGTAAATATCATTTACTTTTTGTCTTTCTCCTGAGACTCTGTCTATATTTGCCTGGTCTATTGCAACTCCTGTTGTATAATTATATGTGAGCTGATATTCTAGTACTTTTTCTGCTCCTGGTCGTGGAATAAATTTAGTTGTCTTGCCTGCTAATCTGTCTCCCATCATATCAAGCATTATAGTATGTCTGGTTGATATGCTGTCGCCGAATGTTCCTACATATGTATCTGGAGTCTTTACCTTTTCAGGAACCACGTACTCAATCAGTTTTGCAGGTATTCCTGTCAAATTGACTTCTATGAAAGTGGATGTTGCATAATTTTGAACCTGTGCATAATTTGTATCCGCACGATTCTGGAACTCATATGTGAATACTGCTGCATCGCTCCATTTCTGCGAAGTGTTGCTGACTTTTATCTTCGTTGATGGAGTTCCTGTTTCTTCCTTGTAGATGTGCACGTCTCCGTTTGCGTCCGGCGTTACATACTGGACTGAGTTGTCTCCGTTCCATTCTACTTTCTGTGTCAGGTCAGTTATTTTGTCTCCATGGATGTCTCTGACATTTATTATAAAATCATGGACTACTGCATCCTTTGTCATTGTGAGCAATTGCTCGAGGTTTGTTCCGATTGTTGAAATTAGATTGTGAACTAAACTCTGGTAGCCTGTCTTTGTGCATGTGAGTGCATCAGTATAATTCGCGAATGGAATGTTATGCACGTCTGTTTCAGCTTCTGCTACGTTTACTACTCCGCGTCCTTCTGCATCCGTCTCGAATGTTGTTATTCCAGGAGATGAAACGCTTGCGTTTGCAACTACGTTTCCGTTCTGGTCTTTTATCTGTATTGGATGAAGATAACTGTACACGTCGGCGAGCAGAGTCATTAAAACGTTTGATGTTGATGTTCCTATTGTTGCAGTCTGGTCTTTTCCGCCGTGTCCTGCAGCGTCCTTGTCAAGCACTCCGTAGTGCACAAGAAGAGTTTTGTTTGCATCTGTCCAGGAATATTCGAATGCTCCGCTAGTGGTTGTTACCCATGCTGTATCTCCTGCTGCCTTTGAAACATAAACTTTTGTTCCGTCGATTATTGTCTTTCCTGTTTTGCTGCTTGATATCTGTCCGTTTAGAGCATGTGCATAATTCTGGATGATTGCCTGGTCAATCAGTGAATTTACTCCTGATGTGGTGCTTGTTGACTTTATGAGTGTCTGTATGTCTGTTCTTGTAAATGTGAGTGTTCTTTGGTATGTGGCAAATGGAACGTTGTTGATGTCTGTTGCAGCGTTCTCATTAAGTGATGCGTTTCCATTCGCATCAGTGGTCTTTGCAGTTCCGATTCCTGAAACTGATACGTTTGCCGCGTTTTCATCGTACTGGTTCTTGACATGAACATTCTGGACAATGCTGAATGTTTTTCCGTGCGCAGTAATTATGCCTGTTTCATCGTCGTCAACCGCGAAAGTGATTTTTGCAGCCTCAAATCCTGGTGTTTCTTTTACTCCGAATGTTACGCTTGTGACTGCATTATTGTCGTCGAATGAGTATGAAAACTGCTGCGATGCGACGCTGAAAAATGCTGTGTCTGTTGTATTTTCTCTTACAGCATATGCCTGCCAGCCGTCCTTGAATAGTTTTCCTGCAATGTCATTCAGTACGCTGATTGTTGCGATGTGATGATACTGTGCAGGGTCGAGATTGATGGTTGCAGAATTTGCTCCCTTTGTGAAATCCGCAGAAACTGTTTTTGTTACAAGTCCTGCGCCTGTTACTGTAATGTCGAGCGACTTCTGGTCTGCAGGGAGCTTGAAGGATGTCTGTGTACCCACATTTCCTGAAACTATTGTTTTAGTTCCGTCTTTTACTTCAAATCCGCTTCCGTTTCCGATAACATTCAAGAGATATTGCGCGAGCCTGATTGTATCCATCTTGAATTCGCCGTTGTTGAACTGCGTTGCGGTAAATACAGCATTGTCTGTGTACGGCGCGCTCAGTTCATATCTTACCTGCAATCCTGCTTCGTTATCGAATCTTTCAGCAATGCTCTTTATCGGGAACGCTCCTGTTGCAGATGTTCTCTCGTCTAAAACTGCATTGTCAGAAACACGTATTGCTTTTATGGTTGTGTTCGTGTTTGTATTCGAAGAATACTTGACTGTTTTCTGTGTCCATGAGAGTATTTGGTCTATAGTGTGCTTGTTTCCGGGTGTAACAGAAAAAATTTCAGTATAGTTCTCTATATTTGCCAAAGGGTCTGTGAATGTGAATGTGTAAGTGTCGCTCAAGGATGCTCCCTTTGTGGACATTTTGTTTTCTTTGCTTACAATTTGTGCTGCTGCGGCAACAAGTACGAATTGCATGTTGAATTTGTTGCTGTTGTTTATTACCTTGAACACTTTGTGTTCTTGTTTTCCATTATATTCTATCAGCAGTAGTTCAGGCTTTGCGCTGAAGCTCATTTCGCTCTCATGCTCAAGATCGGCCTCGCCAAGCTTTTGGCCTTTTATTGAATACACGACAATTTTTCCTTCAAGATGGTCGTATCCCTTGAAGAGGATCGCTGTCTTTCCGTTCCTTGCAGGATTTCCTGTAATGATAATCTGACTTTTATATGAATCTTCAATTCCTGTAATGTTCTTTAAGATGTAAGCTTTGGGAGAAACAAAAGAGTTGTCATTAATTGTTGTATCTCCAGTGATTGCTATTGTACCTGAAAGATAATTACCAAGATTATCTTTTAGATTAACTGCCACACTGGCAATATATGGGTCATAAATATTTAAGCTTTCTGAATCAGAAGCAATAGATGGATTTTCTTTAGTGAAATTCACAATAACAGGTAAAAAACATATAAGTAAAAATACTAATGAGGTTGTTTTCATATTTGAAGTGTGTCTCAATGTAGAAAGCTGATGCGACGCAGGATTTTAATTGCGGGAAGATGATCGTGTTTGGATACATAAACCATTACAAAAATGTCTTAAGTGCAGGAGCAAAAGCAAAAAGTTTGACAAACAACTTACACACAGCTCTTATAATAAAAGCATAGTCTATGGTACGATACAATTATTTCATAAATTAAATTTCGTAAATAACTTAAAATTAAAGACTAAGCCATGTTAGCTGACGTTTTTATTTCTTGCTTTTACTAATTAGATCATTTGCTTCTGCAAAAGTTGTTAATTCTGAACCACTATATAGGATTACTGTAATCAAAACGACACCTATAATAATTAAAATATTACAGATCAAGTTAATATTACAATTTTTTGTGAAAATAAATATAGAAATTATAATAGGAATTAGGAGGTCTCGTAAATATCTTCCTTGATTTCTTCTGAAATCTAATTCATCATTTTTTGATGTTTTTCTAAGAGTAGCTCGATAAACTGAATTCCATTGTTTCACTTTACATTTAAAAAATAAAAAATGGGTGGATTCATTCTTCAAATCTTCTGTAAAATCTACATCATCTTTGAAATTTTCTTTTGCACTATCCAAACCTATATGAGCGAACCAATCTAGGAATAGCGGTCTTGTTATTCTTTCACTAATTGGATCAATTATCATACGAGAAAGAATATGATTCATTAAGCCCACGGAATAGCATGCGACCAAAATGAATAATGTTGTAAAAAAATCATTTTGTATGAGAATAAGTTTTATGTTGCCTAAAATAATAAACTCGCCGATAATTAAAATACCAGGGAATAGATTATTAATATTTAGCCTTTTCAAAAGTTTAAAAATAGTTCCCATTTTAAAATAATTAGTGGTTTAATTCTTAAAAATTATTGTCAATGTCTAGTCTGTAAATAATTGTAAATTTAAATTATGGGTCTTTTTCACGTTCTTAAAGGCAGATAACTTACTTAAATGTAGGCAAAAAAACAATCATACTATCCATATACTGAAATTACTATTGAATAATAGTCTCTTTAATCAAGCACTTAAAATTTTACATCATACTTCCATCACGTCAGCCACAACTTCAATGTCATTCAACTATCATATTTAAAGTTAATTATGTTCCTATACCTGAATATTACAAATCACATCTTCTATAAAGTTAAAAAGAATATATTGAAATCTGAAGCTGATTCTTATATATCTCTGGCAAAACATATAATCACTAAATTTATCTACTTTCAAAATTTGTACTTGGATGATTGTTCTTTGGTGATTCATCTATTATCCTCAGAATGAAAAAAATAAGCAGAGCACAAATACTTTGCTTATTTTATTTAATCAAGAACAATCTCTTTACTCCCATACTTCTCCTTGATCAACTCAAAGGGCACAGGCTTCTGGTTAGTGGATCTTGAATCATGTGGCCTCTAGTACCAAAATAACTTATTGGCTGAATACCTCAATCCTAATTCTTTCATTTTATCTTTAACCTAGAAGGTCTTTCCTGACACCCATAACGAGGAACTCCATGCTTCAATGTGTAATCCATCAGTATTCATTCCATCCCCTGTGGATTTCTGAAAAATCAGAATCATAATACCCAACACTCTGTTTAGAATCAATTTAAAATATCTTATTATTTGTTTAATAGTATATTAAGGCCTATCTTGCCTTCCTTAGATAAAAATATTAAATGAAATCTGTTATCCGTAAAGAATCAGACGATTACAAGTTAATTGCCAGTGACTAGATAATAACTATTAAGAGATACCGCAAAGGGAAGCTTTTTAGTTTCCCTTTTTTTTATCCGAAAATTTATGTTTCAATGAAAAGAACCTTGATTTCTATAATTAAGTATTAGGAATGTTTAATAAAGAATTAAAAGACACTTGAAAATCAATTGTTTTACCCCGTCCCCAGGAGGAGTCAATTGATTTTCTTCGCTCCCCTTGGGGCCGGGGTAAACGAAGAAAATCAATGAGTTTATATGTATGATTCCTGATATTCATATTTATTTCAATGTAAATACCATTATATTAATTAAAACCGAAGACGATGAAAGAATTGATTTTAAGCAATCTGGATGTTACCAGAATAAGGAAAGCAATTGATAATGCTGTCCGCCAGAAAAAAATAAGATCAGAGGAAGTATCAAACCTGCTTACGGAATTGTCAAAAGCGAAAGTTGTTGCACCGGAAGAGATCCCGGGTGACGTTGTTACTATGAACTCAATTGTAAGTGTGAGCTTCCTTAATACAAAAAAAACTATTCAGATTCAACTGGTATATCCTGATATGGCAAACTTCAGGGAGAATAAAATATCAATCTTTTCCCCTGTTGCCACAGCATTGATAGGCTATAAGGCAGGAGATGAAATTGAATGGATTGTACCTTCAGGTCTGACAAGTATTAAAATTGAAAAAATCATTTATCAGCCCGAAGCTGCCGGTGATTTCGATCTGTAGGACTAAATAGCTGACAAATTGCACGACAACTTATTTATCACACATTTAATGGATTAATCATTTTTTTTCCTATATTTCCATTAAATGTGGAGTCCGGAGACCACTTCAAAAACGGGGCGAAACCGAAAAGCCATAAGAGTAGGACCTAAATTATTACCTGACCTATGGGAACAATCGTAGTTATTTATGTGGCGCTGTTCGTGCTGATGATCGTATCTATGTGGAAAATTTTTACAAAAGCGGGAAAACCGGGATGGGCATGCATTATACCCATCTACAACATTATCGTTCTGCTTGAAATTGTTGGAAAACCATGGTGGTGGCTTCTGCTTATGTTATTGCCTGTTGTCAACTTTGTGCTTTTGATCTGGGTGCTTAACCTGCTTTCAAAAAGCTACGGCCATGAAGTTGGTTTTACCCTCGGGCTTATCTTTCTGAGCTTTATCTTTATACCAATACTGGGTCTCGGGGAATCAAAGTATGTTGGTCCTGCAGGCAAGGCTCAGGCTCCTGCCGCTCCACCAGCCGCATAAACATAAATAACAACTGTTTAAAACTTCGCCACGGATAACTCGGATGGAAACGGATTAAAACTCCGTGAATCCCGTGTACTCCGTGGTTATTTTTTATGGATAGCATGAAAAAGGCTCATTCTGCACTTCAAAGTAAGGCATGAATTCGCAGTCTGTAATCCCTTCAACGGAGAAATGAAGTGGTTTTCCGGGCACTGGTTTAAGTGTCTTAACAGCTTTCTGTGTTTCAACCGGAAGGTTTATATTTTCCTTATCCCCCTTTAGATTAGTGTAAGCCATTAAAACAGGTCCGTACTCAACAGCATACCTTTCACGGTCAGCAAACTTATCCTCACCGGTATATTTTGTAAGCCTGAATTCCATAGGAAGAGTAAAAGTGATCTTGTCATTATTCCTCCATTTCCCGAAGAATGTCACATAACTTCCCGGTTTACCTGTCAGCTTCTTCCTGCCATGTACTACAATCACATCTTTTGAAGCCCATGACGGTATTCTGATCCTCACTGCTGATTCGAAAGGCTTATCAACATTTACTGTTATTGTCACTTTCGGATTATAGGGAAACTGAGTATCCATTTTAAGCGTCATTTTTCCCGCTGCTGTCTGAACATCTATTTCCGAAGCTGCATAAAGATCAATATAAACTCCGTCATCAGCTACTGAATAAATGAATTCAGGGAGAGCTCCCATCATCCGGGTGCCCTGGCCCTCGCAGCAGGTGCTCATTGCGAATGGCTGGCGATCGCTCCAGTCCTTCCGGTCAACAAGAACTGAATGATAGCGGATACCTGTTGAATCTACCTGATTGGCAAGCAGATTGTTATAAATCGACTTTTCAATTTCAGCAACATATTTCTCGTTTTCTGGATCAAGAAGGTGAAAGCGCTGATTAAGATAAGACCAGAAAACACTTCCGCATAATTCACCTGTATTACGATGAAGGTAATAAGATTTGGGAGGATAGAGATCAGTACCCTCGCAGATAGCAATTGAGCCTCCGACGTGCTCCCAGTTTTCATGATACAGGTCCCAGGCGCCTGTGGCAGCGCTCAGATATTTCTTTTCACCGGTTGCCCTGTACAGGTCAAGGTAGGGTTCAATGCCTGTCAGCAGGTAGTTATGAGGCCTGTCGTAGGGATAAAGCCATATAGCCTTGACATCCTTTTTGGCCATCTGATCCATCCAGTAGTTTTCCTGGAAATACCTCTGAACCGTGTATATATCCTGCGGATCACCAACAGGAGAGAAATACATCCTTGTGCTTGGAATTATACCCTGTGTCCCCTGCCCTGCCCTCCGCAGCATTTCAGGCAGATAAACCGAATTATTGAACCAGTCGTAGAATCCCCTCAGCAGCGGAAAAGCCTTTTCATTTCCGGCATACCCGGCTTCCAGAAGTCCATGAGTAACCCACGAACGTGTATAGGCGCCAAATTCACCTGAAAAGATCTTGTACTTCGGGTAAGCCATAATGTACCCGTCAGGTTCCCTGCACTCATCTATAACATCAACTATAAAATTCATTCTTTCCCTCATAGGCTGATTCTCAATCCACCGGAGGGTATTGCCCGCTCCCATAAGAAATCTGCCGGCTTCCTGCCCGGGAAGGTCAACAAACCAGAAATTGTTAAGCCTGTCCTCAAGGGGAGCCACCGGTTTACCTGCTTTTACCCTGAAATTTCTTACAAGCTGGTCGGCAGTGAAGGAATTCATTAGGTAGGCCATATTGTTCTTCATTGTGGTTAACAGAATGCCATCCTTTAACCTTACTCCCGATTTTGGTGTATTTGCTTTATATTTTACAGGATTCCATTTTTCAAACGGGATCACATTAGAAGGATTGTCAGTCCTTACTCCTTCACCCTGTGGTCTTGGAGCTCTTGTCAGCACTGAAATGCCGAGGTTCCCTGTCTGTGAATCTGAAGCTGGCCTGCCCTCAGCTACATCAACTGAACCTGACAGAACTATGAACTTTGACAAAGCAAGGCGTTGCTGCCTCAATCTTAGTGCAGTGAGACGCACGAATCTGCCACTGGCTTCCTTTCCGGCAAAAGTACAAACCTCATCACCCGGATCCCTGAAGTCCTCACGTATCTGATCAACATAAAGGATTGACGTTTTAAATTCAGGATCATCGGAGATCTCAATTTTGAACCTCACAGGAAATCCTATAGAAGCTACATATCCCCATGGAGAAACACGGGGAAGAAGCTTTATCGCAGTTATATTCCTCCTGGACCCCAGGTCGATCTGCACCCACCTCACCTCTGTATCTTTCTGTGCAACAGGCGATTCATATACAGGAGTAAAATATCTTGCTACTCTTTCAACTCCTATCCCTGCCTCTTTCCTTTCATCAAGCGGGGCATATTTTATCTGGGAAAAAGACTGCATGCATATTCCTGCTGACAGGAACAGCAAGAGAAGTAAATGTTTATAATGCAGCCTGTTACAGGAGATCACGAAGTTAGCCATGGCCGTATTTTTAAAATTCTATTTATCAGCGTTATGCTTATTAAGCTTTTCCACTCTTTCAATTATTTCCATGCACATCCTGCCGTTATGATAAGGACAGATCCAGTGGCCTGCCTTGTCGCCCCTTCCGACCTGACCGTCATCAGTAACATTAGGGAACCATCCGCCGTTCACATTGTCAACAAAATGATCGCGGGTATAGGACCAGCAGTTGATTGAATTATCAAGAAATTTTTCGTTTCCGGATATTTCCCAGGCATTGAAATAACCGACTATTGTCTCAACCTGTGCCCACCAGCTGCGGTTTTTATTAATGTGCCCCGAGGCCAGATCCTTTTCGTAATAGATGCTTCCGTCAGGCTGGATTGCTTCTTCGACTGTTTCAGCCATTTTGACTGAGGTTTCCTCAACCCTCTTCAGAAGCTCTTCATCACCCAATAATGAGGCAGCCTCATGAAGAAGCCAGGAGCATTCAATGTCGTGGCCGTATGAATCAACATCTGAAGTTCTGTTCCATTCACGGTCCATGAAATTTATAAGGTGATATGTGTTTTTATCAATTATTCTGTCAAGGAAGAGCTCAACCATATTCTTCAGGCTTTCTGCCATCCTTGGATCGGGCCATACCCTATAGAGGTTTGCATAAGCTTCCATGAGATGCAGGGAAGTGTTCATTGTTTTTTCATCCTTGTCCGATGATTCCCCTATCATCCTCTCCCGTATTCTCTGCCAGTCGCGGCTGAATACCTCAAAATATCCGTTTGCTTCCTTGTCGAGTGCATGTTTTTCAAAGAGCTCAAATATTGCTTTTGCAGCCTCGAGCGCTTCTTTGTCGCCGGTAGCTCTTGCATATTCAGCAAAGCCATAAATAAAAAACGCATTTGTATATATCTGTTTCACAGTACTTTTTGGCTGTCCTTTTGAATCAATGCTGAAATAGGCACCTCCATATTCCTTATCGATGAAATATTTCAGGTTATAATCCTTCGCCCTTGTTGCAAGCCTGAGATATGAAGTATCACCGGTTACCCTGTAAGCTGCAGAGTATGTCCATAAGATCCTTGCATTGAGTATCCCTCCCTTATCGGCATCAGCTATAACGGAATCTTTTGAATTTACCCTGCCATAAAATCCGCCATTTACATAGTCAACAGTTTTTGCCGACCACCATGAAAGGAGATTATCCTTAAGGTTGGCTTCAACCTCATTCCTAAGCTGGTCAATACGGGCATCTGTTCCCTGTACGGCTTCCTTACTTCCCGATTTGCAGCCTGATATCAATGCAACAAATAATAAGGAGCTTAATACAAATACTTTTTTCATTATAATTACAATTTGACAATTTATATAAAAACCACTTCCTGCTGATCAGCTCAGTCAGAATTTATCAGTGTTCATTAACTCAGCTCTAAATTACAAATTAATTCTAAAGGTGTTTGCTCTCCTGTATTTTTCTTACTGCTGCAGCTGCGAAGCTTCGTGGGAGAAACCTGAGCAGTTCAACAAGAAACCTGTTGTCCGCGCCCGGAATTGCCACCACCTTTCCCCTGACCATAGCTTTATAACCATAAAGGGCTACATCGAGTGCGGCTGGCATTTTCCTTTCCTTTGGCTTCCTGCCGTCAACTGCCACAGTATGGAAATTGCTTTCTGTGGGACCGGGGCATAAAGCAGTAACAGAAATGCCGGTTCCTTTCAGTTCCTGTGCAAGAGCCTCAGAAAAGCTCAACACATAAGCCTTGGAAGCAAAGTACACAGACATAGTTGGGCCGGGACAAAAAGAAGCAACTGAAGCTACATTAAGGATCCTCCCTTTCTTCCGTGAGATCATATCCGGAAGGTAGAGACGTGTAAGATGTGTAAGAGTTGTTATGTTAAGATTAATCATTTTTTCCTGCTTGGGCCAGTCGCTTTCTGCGAAATGCCTGAAATCACCGAAACCGGCATTATTTATAAGGAAATCTATTTCCAGTCCTAGATCGTTTACCTTATTATATATGTCGTAGGCAGAGCCATGAAGGGACAGATCCTTCTGAATGACAAAGACCCTGACCTTGTATTTAGTTTCAAGGTCCGTCCTGATTTCTTCAAGCTTTTCAATTGTCCTGGCTACGAGTACAAGGTCTCCTCCGTTCATTGCATGAATTTTTGCCAGCTCATAGCCTATACCTCCTGAAGCTCCGGTAATAAGTGCAGTATTTCCCATCTTAAGATTTTTGGAGTTGATTTATACAAATATAATCAATATGAAGGCAGTAAGGCTCAGTGACATTGTATTAAATTGAATTCAGATATAAGAATATTGATTTAAAATAAATTTTCGATAAGTTTGATAAATTGTAAAAACATCTCCTATGAAAACAATCAAACGCCTTACTTTAGTATTCGCAGTAATTCTGATAATTGCAGGTTGCACAGACAAAAAACCGGAAACTGCAAATGACAGCATGAAACCCGCAGCAGGCAGGATACTTCATGTTGCTTTAACAGGCAATGACACCAATGAGGGATCCTCCGGCTTCCCTTTCAGGACAATACAGAAGGCAGCTGATGAGGCGATGCCGGGAGATATAATAACTGTCCATTCGGGCATATACAGGGAGCAGATCACTCCTCTGCGGGGAGGCGAATCAGATGCACAAAGAATTGTATACCAGGCTGCTGCAGGTGAAAAAGTAGAGATAAGAGGTTCTGAGATAGTCAGAGACTGGAAGAAAATATCGGATGATACCTGGGAAGCAAAAGTACCAAACAGCTTATTCGGAGCTTTCAATCCGTATACCGAACTGATTAAGGGAGACTGGTTCACTCCCACGCCTGCAGGCCGCAAATACCACAGGGGGGCGGTATATCTTAACGGCGACTGGCTTATGGAAGCTGCAGAAAGAAAGGAAGTCTTTGCTCCTGCTGATGACAAGAATCCGCTATGGTGGGCTGAAGCAGATGCTGCAAACACAACAATCTGGGCTCAGTTCAAAAACACTGATCCAAATCAGCAGACTGTTGAAATAAATGTCAGACCGGTGATTTTTTATCCCGACAAACCATTCATCAACTACCTTACAATAAGCGGGTTTACTATGCAGCACGCTGCTACAAACTGGGCTCCCCCTACAGCAGAACAGACAGGTCTTATAGGTACTCACTGGAGTCGTGGCTGGATAATTGAGAACAACACAATACAATATTCAAAATGCGTTGGAATAGCTCTTGGAAAATATGGAGATGATTTTGACAACAGGGACACTGAATCGGCTGAAGGTTACGTAGGTACAATAAAACGTGCTCTTGCTTTCGGCTGGAACAAGGGAACAATAGGA
>JAKLDT010000370.1 GCA_022703405.1 Bacteroidota bacterium
AAGGAAAATGAGGTTATCCTCCTTGAGAATGATTACTCAACAAAGTATGAGGGCTTCGATCCTAAATCACCTGAATCTTACGTAATGTTCACCCTGATGCAAAACGTTCACCAGGATCAGAGTACCCTGCTGGCGGCAAAAATTCAGTCCCAGTTCAGAGACAAGGCAAACAGGAACGACAGAGGTGTAAAACAGGCCGGATTCTGGGTGCTTTATATGACTACTATGCCAAGTGTTCTTGTAGAGACGGGATTTATAACCAATCCGGCTGAGGAAAAATATCTTAATTCAGCCCAGGGTCAGGACTATCTGGCTTCAGCTATCTACAGAGCCTGCAAGGAATATATAACTGAAATTGACAGGAGAAGCGGCATATCAGCATCAGTTGAACCGAAAAAAAAGGATACAGTAGAACTTATTGCTGAAAATAACGAGCTTGTTTTCATGGTACAGGTCGCAACATCTTCAGCCAGGAATGAAATAAAACCTGAAAATTTCAAGGGACTCAACAACATAACTGAAATAGCGGAAAATGACCGCTATAAATATCTTGCAGGAAGTTTTTCTGAATATACCGAAGCAGTGAAATTCAGAAAAAAAATATCAGATCTGTATCCTGATGCGTTTGTTGTAGCTGTAAGAAACGGCAAATCCGTACCTTTGCAGAAAGCAATCGAAGATTCAGGGAAAAAGTCTAAATAGTTTCAGTCAATGAAAATATCAAATGAAGTCAAAATCGGCGCCACAGTTGTAATTACACTGGTCATATTCATTTGGTTATACAATTTTCTGAAGGGGAAAAATTTCTTTCAGAATGTGGCTTATTATTATTCGGTATATGATAACATAGGTGGTTTGTCAGAGTCAAACCCTGTGGAAGTGAACGGGTATAAGGTTGGAGTTGTACAGTCACTTGATTTTCTTGATGAAAGCAGCGGAAAGATAATTGTAGAGTTTTCTGTTGACAGGGATTTCAGGTTGCCGCGGAATACTGTCGCTGAAGTTACTCCCATATCACTGCTTGGAGGCATGAAAGTACAGTTTGTTTATGGCAACGGGCCCGGATTCTATTCTGAAGGTGATACAATTCCCGGCCGTGTGGCTCCCTCGCTCGCTGAAATGGTCAGAATTGAATTTCAACCGCTCAAGGAGAAATTTTCAAGTCTCATTGTTACTATGGATTCTGTCACATCCTCTCTCGATCAACTGATGAATGAGGATTTCAAATCAGATATCGGAATTACTGCAGATAACCTGAAAAACACTTCCGGAAGCCTGAAGAATATTATAGGATCAAAAGAGACAGACCTTGCAGGCACAATTGAGAACCTGAACAAATTCTCTAAAATGCTTTCACAGGAATCAGAAGGTATAAGCTCTACCTTAAGGAATATTGAGAATATTACAGACACACTTGCCGCTGCAGACATATATAGTACATTAGTCAACCTTAAATCAAGTCTTCAGCAAACAACATTAACTCTTGAAAAAATTAACGAAGGGAAAGGAACTGCAGGTCAGCTGATATCAAATGACACACTTTATTCAAATCTATCAAACAGTTTAGAGAGTTTAAACATACTTCTGACTGATGTAAAAGCAAATCCTAAAAGGTATGTTCACTTTTCAATCTTCGGAAAAAAGGGAAAATGAAAATTAACTGTTTTTAGTAAAAATCAGATAATCTTTATATTAAAAATCCATTCTGATCTGATGTCAAAATCTTCATGCTTTTATCAGCTCAAAGTCATTTTTTGATGATTATCTCCTAATGAGTTGTAATACACTGCTAAACCATTG
>JAKLDT010000371.1 GCA_022703405.1 Bacteroidota bacterium
TCGCCAGGAAAGAACGAAAGGATTATTTATGGGTTATGGACAGGATTGTAATAACTGTTGCACTTGCAGGCTTTTTCATCAGAATGGGTAACCTTATGAATTCCGAGATTTACGGAGTGGAGACTACCGTGCCATGGGGTTTTGTTTTCCTCAGAAACCATGAAGTGGCCCCGAAACATCCGACACAGATCTATGAAGCATTTGCCTACCTCGCAATTTTTGTCCTGCTCTACAAGCTATACTGGGTAAAAAAAGGAGAACATCTGCAGGGTCTTCTTTTCAGCCTCTTCCTGGTGCTTGTCTTCACCTCGCGCTTCTTCATTGAATTCCTCAAGGAGGACCAGGTTGCATTTGAGGCAACAATGAAAATAAATATGGGTCAGTGGCTGAGTATTCCTTTTATAATAGCCGGCCTCTGGGGTCTCTACAAGACTTTCACAGTCAGAAAAAGAGCTGTAATAAAAAGGTAAAACCTACTTTTTGAGAATCCCTTTGAACAATACATCAAGTATTGCATTAAGCCTTTTGTCTATATTCAATTCCCGCTTCTTCCAGAAAAGCGGTACTTCAAGACCTTTAAGCGTTGTCTGTATTGCAAGAGCAGTATATTCACTGTTGTCTATTGAAAAGACATTCATTCTTGATCCATGGTACAGGATGAGCCTTAAAATGGCCAGCTCCTCACGATCATACTTCTCTCTTATAGTCTCGATAAAATCAAAGTGATCGAGGTTCTTGTCAAATATTGCATTATAGTAATTTGACAGTTTTTCGAATGACCTCATCCTTACAAAAACATACTTGCGCATCTTTTCTATTGGTGATTCTACAGACTTGATGGCTGTAGTAAGCTCATTTCTAAGGATATTGGCTTCATAAAGCACAACAGCTTCAAAAATTTCCTCCTTGCTCTCAAAGTAATAATATATAGAACTTTTTCCCATTTTGAGAGCTTTGGCTATCTCATCCATTGTTGTTTTACGGAAACCATACCTGCTGAAAATCTGACCTGCAGTAAGGATCACCCTCCTCCTATATTCCTCTCTGTTAATCATATAACAAACTTCATTTAATTCCCCGGACACAAAAAACAAAGATAATATAAAAATTCCGCAGAACAAAAACTTCGAATGAACCGGTCGATAATTCGAAAGCTGCAAAATGATGATATTAATGCTAATTCTGATTTATCCCTGACTTTTATGAGCATAAATCAGGAAAAGTATATTGTCAATAATTAGTAAATTTGATCCTGTTTAATTATATCTGAAATTTAAGAACTATGAAGATTGGAAATCAGCATTATCAGACTATCTGGCTGGATGAATCCGATCATTCGGTTGTGAAAGTGATTGATCAGCAAAAACTTCCCTTCTTCTTTGAGATAAAGGACCTGCATACTGTTGAAGATGTCTATGCGGCAATTGACGTAATGACTGTAAGAGGAGCTCCTCTTATTGGTGCGGCAGCGGCATTTGGGATCTACCTGTCAACTCTCGAAATTACATCAAATACAAATCCGCTGACTCACATTCAGAATGCTGCAAAATATCTTGTTTCATGCAGGCCCACAGCAGTAAACCTGTCATGGGCAGTAAATAAGGTGCTGTCAGAACTTAATGACAGAATGAACATCGGTGAGCTTTCTTCCGTAACTCTCAGATCAGCACTGAATATCTGTGAGCTTGAAAGGGAAAACTGCAGGCAGATAGGTGTTCATGGCCTTCCCCTCATTGAGGAGATAAGCAAAAGAAAGAACGGAGATAAGGTTAACATA
>JAKLDT010000372.1 GCA_022703405.1 Bacteroidota bacterium
AAGGTTGTTGTTAAGGCCGAAAAAGGGATCGGGAATAAGCTTATTGTTCAGAAGGGTGGTTAATACTGTTCCGGGAACAGTGGCATTTATCCATCCTTCAGGGTTGAATGAGCCGGAAGTAAGTTCGTTGCCATCAGTGAGAACCTCTGTTGCTCTTTTTGCCTTCCAGTTGTCATTCAGGAGGATCAGGGACGCTTGCTGAGAAAATGAGCTTAGAATGCTTATTATTAATGCAGTAATTGTAAGAATGTATCTTTTCATCGCGGGAGGTTTTATTTTTCTGTTTGTTTTAGTGTCACTGTTATTTTAAGGTTGTTTCCCTGTGGCAAAGTTACTGATCTGTCCTCAGAATCAAAAGAGCTCCATACCTTACCGTCAATTGTCACCTTGTCAATTATAACATCCGGAGATTCAGCAAGTGAAACGTAATGTTTCTCTCCTTCGTCAGCTTTACTTATACAGAAATTAAGAGTGACAGGTTCCCTGTTGACATACAGATTAAGGTAAAGGTAGTTAAGCAGGGCAGTTTCCATCTCGTGATATGAGGCTTTCCATGGAGAAGCCTTTGCAGTGTTGAGGACCCTGCCGGTAGGCGAAACGTTCAGGTATGCTCCGCCATATTCTCTGTCAACAAAATGTTCTGACCAGAAGGAAGCCATTCCCGAGAAGGAATCAAGATAATGATCCTCACCTGTCAGATTGTACAGATGCAGCTGTATGAACATACCGTAACTCTGTAACCACCACCACACATTTGCCGTGTCGAGTGCACTGAACGGAGGTCTGGCTGCAATATTGTCGAACCATACGTTCCGGGAAGGATCGTATGCTGAGTTCATAAGCTGACGGCCAAGGCTTAGTCCGGTATCGCTGTATTTTTTATCACCGGTAATTTCGGCTAACCTGAGAAGAGAAAGGGTTGCAGTAAGCTGTGCCCCAGCTGATACTGCTTCTGTTCCGTTCACAAGGCGGGGGCTTATTTCCCATTTTACATTATCAGGAGAGGGGAAGCCCCTGAACCAGCCATTTTCATCCCTCATATTATCTATTGAGAGATCCATCAGTTCACGGGCAAAATTTTCAACAGCAGTATCGTGTGTGAAAAGCATCAGGTTAAGAAGCAGTGAGCTTGTGTAGCCATAATGCGAGTGTTTGCTTTTGGAGCTGTCGGCAACTGAAAGATCCCTTCTGAGCGCCTGGAAATATCCGCCGTTCAAAGTATCCTTTGCCCTGGTCTGGCGTATCCTAAGTGATTCATTGATTTTTTCCAGGACTCTTTTGTCACCTGTAACAAAGTAATATTCAGCCAGTCCCACATCAGTATACAGCTGGTTTGGGACTGTTTTTGTATCTGTTTTTGGATTACCCTTTTCATCGAGGAGATCATACCAGCCACCGTATTCCTTGTCCCAGGCATAATCGAGAAGATAATTCACTCCCAGTTCTGCAGTCCTGAGATATTCTTCCCTGCCTGACAGCAGGTAGGCGCAGCAGAAAGCGTAAATCTGCCTGCCTGTCATAGCCGGATGCTTGTCATAAGGAGGCAGGGGATCTCCTTCTCTTGAGAGGTTAAGATAAAAGCCTCCGTTTACAGTATCAATGATATGTTTCTGCCAGAAGGGAATGATTTCGTTAAGACCCTGGTTCTTCCAGTATTCACCATCCATTATATCAGCAGACTGTTTTCTGTTACTGCAGGCTGTTAAGACTGTTATAATCAGGAATATAAAAAGAAAATCTGCATGAAGTCC
>JAKLDT010000373.1 GCA_022703405.1 Bacteroidota bacterium
AGCCTCCTTATCATTTACTTTCTCAGCTCCGACTATCACCCTAAGTTCCCTTCCTGCCTGTATTGCATAGGTCTTCATCACTCCCGGATATGAAAGTGCAAGAGACTCAAGTTCTTTAAGCCGCTTGATATATGATTCAACGACTTCTCTCCTTGCACCCGGACGAGCACCTGAAATGGCATCGCAAACCTGAACTATCGGGGCAATAAGGGTTGTCATTTCCGTTTCATCATGATGAGATCCTATTGCATTGCATACTTCCGGTTTCTCCTTGTATTTTTCAGCAAGCTTCATACCAAGTATTGCATGTGGCAACTCTGGCTCATCATCCGGTACTTTTCCAATATCATGTAGCAGTCCTGCACGTTTGGCCAGCTTCGGATTAAGCCCAAGCTCAGCAGCCATTATTGAACAAAGATTCGCAACTTCACGCGAGTGCATCAGTAGGTTCTGACCATACGATGACCTGTACTTCATTTTCCCTACAAGCCTTATCAGTTCAGGATGAAGTCCGTGGATACCAAGGTCAATAGCAGTTCTTTTTCCAACTTCAAGTATCTCTTCTTCAACCTGTTTCCTTGTCTTTTCAACCATCTCCTCGATTCGTGCCGGATGAATCCTGCCATCGGTAACAAGCTGATGCAATGCGAGTCTTGCCACTTCCCTGCGGACAGGATCAAAAGCAGACAAGACAATTGCCTCGGGAGTATCGTCCACTATAATCTCAACACCTGTTGCTGCTTCAAGTGCGCGTATATTTCTTCCTTCACGACCGATAATGCGTCCTTTCATCTCGTCCGACTCAATATGGAAGACAGTTACGGCATTTTCGATTGCGTGTTCGGCGGCAACTCTCTGAATGGTCTGAACCACAATTCTTTTTGCTTCCTTATTGGCAGTCATCTTTGCTTCATCGAGGATCTCATTTATATATGACATCGCTCCTGTTTTGGCTTCCTCCTTGAGTGATTCAATAAGATTGTTTTTTGCTTCTTCAGCAGAAAGGCCTGATAAGGCTTCAAGCTGTTCCACCTGCTGATGGTGCAACCTTGTCAGTTCTTCATTCTTCTTTTCAACAAGCTCAAGCTGTGCTGTCAGATTCTCCCTTATCGCTTCAGTTTCATTCTTTTTACGCTGGGCTTCCTCTATTTTCTGAGAAAGAGCATGCTCCTTCTGCTTTATTCTGTTTTCCGACTGGGATATCCAGCTGTTCTTTTCATTTATTACCTTTTCATGTTCGCTTTTCAGCTGCAAGAATTTCTCTTTGGCCTGAAGGATTTTTTCCTTCTTAATCACTTCTGCCTCCGATTCAGCCTCGTTGATAATTTTCCTGCTCCTGTTACGCAGGGCAGCCTGCCACACAAGGTATGAGGCACCGAAGCCTATAATCAGTGCCGACAGTGACAGAACTATTGTCAGCACATTACCTATTATTCCTATAATAAAACCCATTTTACCATTAAATTAATTATATAAACAAAAACCCGCAAAGTTCCTTCAGCTTTTATAAAACCCCATATCTTTATGGCTGAAGCTCCTGGTCAGGCTCGAACGTCCACTGTCCCGCCTTAGCGGAATCCCAAGGTCCCGATAGCTATCGGAATGGGATGAGGCCTGTTCTACCCCGGTCAAGGTTTGCTCCAAAGTTTTAAGTGTTGAGTTTCAAAAATGAATGAAGAAACAATGCGGGCAATTTCTTACTTTGTATTTTAAAGAACGCTGGTTACTCTTTTT
>JAKLDT010000374.1 GCA_022703405.1 Bacteroidota bacterium
GGAGGATCAGGTTATCCTGTTGAGTGGAACGGTGAAACCGGAACAAACATAAAATGGAAGCTTAAAGTACCAGGCCAGGGTAAGAGCTCTCCTGTTATCTGGGGAGATAAGCTCTTCATAACAGGGGCTGTGGAAAACCATTGTGAAATATATTGCATTGACAAGAATTCAGGTGAAATACTTTGGAAAGGCACAGCTTCAGGAATTGAAGGAGAGCCTTCGGAAATCCCTGAAATGGATGCTGAATCGGGGCTTGCAGTCCCTACTGCTGCAGTAAATGAAAATTATGTATGTGCCATTTTTGCAAATGCCAATATGGTCTGTTATGATCATGAAGGCAACAGAAAATGGGCTTTGAATATAACCTCATTCGAGAACATGTATGGTTATGCGAGTTCGATTCTGATTCATGAAAACACTCTTCTTGTACAGCACGAATCAAATAAGGGACTTTCTATGAGGGGCTATGATATTGAAAGCGGCAAGCTGAAATGGGAAACTATGAGGACAGGGCATCCGGTCTGGTCCTCCCCTGTCCTTGCTGAATTTGATGGCAAAATGCAGGTAGTTATTAATGGAAATCCTTCAGTTTCATCTTATGATCCAAATGATGGCAGGGAATTATGGTCTGCAAACTGCCTTTCGGGCGATGTTGCACCCTCACTTGCAGTTAACAGTTCAATGGTCTATGCAGTTACAGATTATCAGAAGCTTGCTGCCGTAAAACCCGGCTCAGGAGCTGCAATAGCCTGGGAAGATAATGCTTATACTTCCGATGTTTCAAGTCCTGTAGCCAATGATGAAATACTTGTAATAGCAACAGGATTCGGTGATGTTGCCTGCTATGATGCACAAAAGGGGGATACCTTGTGGACTCATACTTTTGCCGATCCCTTCTATGCCTCGCCGGTTATAGCTGATAATAAGGTGTATATGATCGACAGGGCAGGACGCGGATTTGTTGTAAAGGCTGCAAATAAGTTTGAACAGTTTTCTGAGACTGCCCTCGGAGAGGCAGTTGATTGTACACCAGCTTTTTCCGATAAAAAGATTTATATAAGAGGAAGAGAAAATCTATACTGTATTTCTGCAAGTGAGTAAGGATAATAAGATACAAGGTACAGGATGCAATTGCAGCAACAGCATCGGCCCTGAAGAGATAAAATCGGCTGTTGATGAGGTTGTTGGCTTTACCGGCAGGGAGAAGGAAAATGTAATCCTTATACTGCAGGAGGTGCAGAAGAAATTAAATTATCTGCCCTCCGATGCCCTGAAATATATTTGTGAGGTGACAGATATTACTCCGGGTCAGATCTCCGGGGTCTCAACTTTCTATTCACAGTTCAGGCATCTGCCGGTAGGGAAACATACTATAAAGATCTGTACAGGTACCGCTTGTCATGTAAAAGGTTCACAGCTGATATCTGAGGCTTTTCAGAGAGAACTCGGGATTGATGAGTCCCGAAACATATCAAAGGATAACCTGTTTTCTGTTGAAGAAGTGGCTTGCCTTGGATGTTGTACTCTGGCACCTGTAATTCAGATAGACGGAAAGACTTATGGTCATGTTAAGCCTAACCTGGCAAAAGAGATAATAAGTGATTTTTTATCAGGAAGCCATTCAGAGAAAGCTGCCGGAAATGACGATGATGATGAAAATATTGAAGCTGAGGTCAGAATTGGCCTGGGCTCATGCTGCGTTGCCGG
>JAKLDT010000375.1 GCA_022703405.1 Bacteroidota bacterium
TGCCATGACCCCATTTATATATTCTTTCCTCAGGCATTTTTTTCATTAAACGCGATCAATAACATTATTATCGACATACCATATATAACCTTCAATATTCCCATAGCCCATTTCCGCAAGAAGCTCCCTGTAATTTTTCAGCTGCCTGCTGTAGCCGGAATTCTTTTCCCCGAACTTGAAATCAATTATAACAGTTTTTCCTTCGGACAAAACAATTCTGTCGGGCCGTTTTGTGGTTCCAGTCGGAAGCAAAATTCCGGCTTCCCTCATAATCGTAACACCTTCCGAAAACCAATCTGATACAGGAGGCTGCGACAACAGATTATTGATCCTCTTCTCGAGTGCATCAAATTCATTTTCACTTATCTTACCTTCAGCAGCCATTTGCCGCAGAGCAGGCTTTACATCTGCAGCAGTATCAATGCTTTCGAAGATCTCATGCATCAGTATGCCATAATTTATCTTATCCTGAAATGATGAGTCTCCCGTGCTGAAATAATATTTTCCATGCAGCCGCAACCGCAATGAATCAATGTTCTCACTGACAGGATATTCAGGTTTGATACCTTCCCTCGTCTCAGTAACCGGGGCAGTTTTCTGAACAATTTTGCCCAGTTCATACATACAATTGCTGCTGTCATAATTGTCAGACAATTTAATACAGTCACTGACCGCAGCTGATATATCTGAAGTAAATGCTTTTTTGAGCACTGCTGCAACATTATCTTCTCCTCCGGGATTATCAGAACTGAATCCGAAGAGCGCCTCCTTTGCCCTTGTAAATGCCACATAAAGCAGGTTAATGTTATCTATATGCGATGAGAACTTCTCGTTAAGGTAATCTTTTACGAAAAAGGTTTTTTCAAGATATTTTCCGTATTTAACAGGGACTATTCCTGTTTTGCTAAAAGGTGCAACTGCCGGCTTAACCCATAAAACCGGAGGTTTGGATGGCAGATGATCAAGTCCCCAGGAAATAAACGGCAGGATAACTGTATTAAATTCAAGGCCTTTCGACTTATGTATCGTGAGAATCCGTACAGCATCCTGATTATCAGGCAGAACAACTGATTTGTTTTTACCTGAATTTTCCCACCACTCAAGAAAATCAGGTATCCTGCTGCCATGGGATAACTGAAATGACAGCACAAGGTCCTGGAAAGAATTGAGATAGGGAATATTTGATTCACTGCTTCCCAGTCCGAAGAACATGATTATCCTTTCGGTCGCTTCAAAAAGAGTACTGCTGCCAAGGCTTCTCAGCATCTCCCCGTGAGCTGCCGGATAATACTTACTTTCCTCAGCGCTGATCCCGGCAAGGCTTATACAGGCCGTTTCAGGACCAGGATGACCTGCAGATAAAAGGAATAAGCGCAGCATCAGGGCACGTGAGACAGTATCGGCCGGTTTATCTGCAAATGAAAGCACCGAGACTATGAAGTTAACAACATGAGAGCCTGCAAGCACAAGAGAGTCATTTGATACAATGTTTATCTCCGGTCCGGGTCTTTCCTCTGCTGGCAGGTTATTGTAATCAAGTATCTTTTTAAGCACGCTGGCACCGTCCCTGCTGTCTCTCACAATTATCCCGATATCAGAAAGCCTGTGTCCCTTATTGCGCAGACTGTTAATAAGTTCCGGCAGCCTGGCAAGAACTGTATCCCTCCATC
>JAKLDT010000376.1 GCA_022703405.1 Bacteroidota bacterium
AACTGGCCTGTAAAGGATGAACTCCTGCAGAAACATATTGATCATGCAATAAACCTTGGGATTACATATTTTGATACCGCCAGGTCTTATGGAAACGGTCTTTCTGAAGAAAGATATGGTAAGTTTCTGGTGCCGAAATACAGAAACCGGATTTTTCTTAATTCCAAATCAGGCAGCAGGACCTATGATGCAGTCATGAAGGATATTGAAACAACACTCGGCAAGCTTGGCACAGATCATCTCGACCTGTATTGCATGCATTCAATCGACAAGGTTGAAGATGTTGACACCCTGCTCGGAAGCAGCGGTGGTTACAAGGCTTTTCTGAAACTTAAGCAGGAGAAGGTTGTACAGAATATCGGATTCTCATACCATAAATGGAATGAAGCTTCCCAGAAAGCCTTAAAAGAGTTTGATATAGATGTTGTTATGTGTCCGATGAATGCTTCCCGTTCAAATGGTAATGAGGATAATATGCTTCCACTTGCAATCGAGAGAGACCTTGGTATTATAGCAATAAAGGTTATGGCACAGAATGTCCTTATCGGCAATGTGTCAGGTGATGATCTGCTGAGATATGCAATGACTCTTCCAGTGTCAGTTCTCAATGTCGGGATGGATAATTTTGCCTCCCTGGAATCCTGTGTTGAGGTCATCCGCCAGAATGTGATTACAGAAGCAGAGGCCGGGGCAATAAGGAAGAAGCTTAATTTCGATCCGGCTGTAACAAAGCTCCCGTATTTCAGCTGAAACTTACCTGCCTGATTATGATGAACAACTGAGGGAGGCTACGGTGATCCAGGATAAATTCAGATAGTACGTTTTTGATCTTATAAATTGTCTCAATTTAATTCCCCTTAACCCATGAAAAAATCTCTTATCAGTTTACCAGCCATGATAATTCTGGCTGCGGCTTTAATTTTCTCCCTGAACTCCTGTAATGATTCAGGTTCAGTCAGGGAACATGGATGGTTTGATTTTGTCGTTCAGGATCTTGACACAACTTCAACAGTTGTTGACATGTCATTTCTCAACAGTGAACCTGCCGGAAACTCAGGTTTTGTGACGCTTAAAGATGGCCATTTTGCAGATGGCAACGGTAACAGGATCCGTTTTTTCGGTGACAATCTCACATTCGGTTCCTGCTTCATTGATAAGGCAACCGCTACCTCGCTTGCTGCACATCTCAAAAAGATGGGAATGAATGTTATCCGCTTTCACCACATGGATAATCAGTCAGCTCCCGGAGGCATCTGGGACAAGGAAAAGAAAGCCCTTGATCCTGAACAGCTTGATAAGCTTGACTGGCTTATATATGAGCTGAAACGGAATGGTATCTATACAAATATAAATACACATGTTTCCTTTGACTATCCGGGACTTGATTATAAAGGGATTGATCAGTTCAATTACGGAAAGACAATTGACCATTTTTACAGGCCTTATTTTGAGATGCAGAAGAATTATGCAAAAATGCTTTTGTTGCATAAAAATCCTTATACGGGCACCACTTATGCAGAAGAACCGGCTGTAGCCTTTGTTGAAGTGAATAATGAAAACTCACTTCTATCCAGCTGGTATCTCCTGCCAAAACTTAACAAAACACACATGGCTTACCTGAAGGGTTTATGGACTTCATGGCTCAATACGCATCCCGAGGCTAAAAA
>JAKLDT010000377.1 GCA_022703405.1 Bacteroidota bacterium
ACGGATCTTACCTGCAAGAACGTCAATAAGGTCTTTCAGCTCCTCTGAAATACCTTCTTCAAAATCCTGGATCTCGAAGTAAAAATGGACATAAAGAACAGCTCCTTTCATGTCAATTTTGCTCAGAGACATAATAATCTTAACAATCCAGATAAGTGATGATGAATTAAAATATTCAAGCTTTATATGAAGATTTGTTGTGATGCATGGAGCTTTTATATATTCATTGATCCATGAAATAAGCGGTTCATATACCTTGATAACATTTTCAGGTATTGATCTGCCTTCAAGAACAAGTTCCCCTGTAAGATTGGTAAACTCAACCCTGGGAGTTTTTTTGGTCCCCTCAATATACAAGCCTTTCAAATCACTCATAAAAACAGAAAACAATTGAACAAAATATGCTCTAAAATTAATTTTTCACGGGTGAATATGTAAAATGAGTAATTAACATCTTCTGAAAATTTGTAAACAATCGACGTAATGCCTTCATAACAGACAACAATTATGTTTAAAGGTTGTTTGTTTTTTATCAGCGCCTGATTTGAAAACTTAGCCGCTCTGAGTAAATTTGAAAAATTAAACTGCTGTAAAGTGAAAAAACAGGAACTCTCCCGTCGCGATTTCGTCAGGTGCGGAACCTTGTCAGGTATTGGTGCGATTGCAATGACAGGAAATTATGACTTTATATCTGAAGAAAAAACAATAAAGAACAAGGGCAAAATGCTTACAAGCCTTGCGGGAATGAGCCCGGAAAAGCTGCGCGATAAGTATAAGACTGAACTTTTTGATTATTTCCTGCCAAACATGTCCCGGTATGCAATTGACCACGAGCATGGAGGAGTTATCTGTTATCTCGATGTCAGGACAGGGCAGGCCGAGAACTATAATAAGACATCATGGTTTGTAGGACGTGGTTTGTGGCTGTATTCCTTCCTGTACAACAATATCGAAAAGAATCCTGAATATTTCAGGATCGCAGAAAAGGCAAAGGATCTTCTTCTCACACTCCAGCCTTCAGATAAAAGCTTCTGGCCACAGAAATTTTCAAGGGAAGGCAATCCGCTTACCGGCCCTGGGGATATTTACGGAAGCCTTTTTGTTGCTGAAGGCCTGGCTGAATTTTCTAAAGCATCCGGTGATAAAAAATACAGGGAACTGGCAAAAAAAATAATGTTCGATTGCCTTGAAAGATACGAAGCGCCTGATTATGAATATAATTTCGCTTACTTCAAGGGGACTCCACGGATTAAGGGTCCTAGAGTACTTGGCCACTGGATGATCTTCCTGAGCCTGTCGACCCAGATGCTGAAACATCAACCCGATGCTGAACTCGAAAAGCTGGCAGGCAGATGCGTCGATGCAATAATGAACTACCATGTAAATAAGGATCACGGTCTTACAAATGAGTATATAAACCATGATCTTTCAACTCCCGACAATGAGTTTTCTCTTTTCTCGGTTACAGGCCACGGACTTGAGACTCTTGCATTTGTTATGTTCGAAGCTGCCAGAACTCACAATACTGATTTGTTCAGAAAAGCCGAAGCTGTATTTAAAAAACATGTGGATGTTTCAGCTGATTATCTCTACGGGGGTTATTTCGATGC
>JAKLDT010000378.1 GCA_022703405.1 Bacteroidota bacterium
CCTTCATTATACGTACAATTTCATCATGATTTTTACGTAAGGGATTAACTATCCTTATATGCTCTTCTTCAACGCCGATGCCTTTGCATATCTGTTCAAGACGACCTGTTGCCTGTGATTCCTGTCCTCCTGTCATACCTGTAGTAGAATTATCAGATATAACAATTGTAACAGATGAGCCTTTCACAACTGCATCCAGCAGGCCTGTCATCCCTGAATGTGTAAAAGTTGAATCGCCTATTACAGCAACAGCCGGAAATAAACCTGCATCAGCAGCACCAATTGCCATAGTAACAGAAGCTCCCATATCGACGCAGGAATTTATTGAGTTGTAAGGTGGCAGTGCTCCCAGCGTATAGCATCCGATATCAGAAAAGACACCCTTCTTTCCGTATTGACTGAGTGCCTCAATAAGAGCATTGAAGACGTCAGAATGGCCACAACCCTTGCAGAATGAAGGCGGACGGTTTTTAACAAGCTCCGGTACTTTCTGTCCGAATGAAGTTTTAATGCCTATAGCCTTCGCCACTATTGACGGATTAAGTTCACCGTCACGGGGAACCGTTCCATCCATCCTGCCGTATATTGTAAGGCCTTCGTCAAGGATGCCCCTGAGACTCTCCTCAACAAGAGGAGCCCCCTCTTCAAGCACAAGCACCGACTTGCAACGGTATGTTAAATCCTTTATAATATCTTTTGAAAATGGATATGCAGCAAGCTTAAGCACAGGAAAATCTTTTGCAGCACCTTTCATATTCTCTGACAGGTAGTTGTAAGCTATGCCACAGGCAATGATCCCCATATCCCTTTTGCTTCCGTCTGTAAAACGGTTGTATTTAAACAGTTTTGTATCAAAGCGCATTTTATCATAGGCCTCAAGAAGATACTTGTACTTTCTGCGGGCTATTGCCGGTAGCAGGACAAACTGTACGGGATCAGAAGGCAGTGAAAGTTTTTTTTCCGGAAGCGGTTCACGAAGCATGGTACCTGCCCGTGAGTGAGCCATCCTTGTTGTAATGCGGAAGAGTACCGGGAGTTTATATTTTTCTGACAGATCAAATGCATCAAATATCATTTCGTAAGCTTCCTGCTGATCGGCTGGTTCAAAGCATGGAAGATTTGCAAATTTGGCATAAAACCTCGAATCCTGCTCATTCTGTGAGGAATGCATTGACGGATCATCGGCAGAAACTACAATCAACCCTCCGTTTACACCTGTCATGGCAGAATTGATAAAAGGATCTGCAGCAACATTGAGTCCCACATGTTTCATTGCCACCATAGCCCGTTTTCCGCAATAAGACATACCGAGAGCTGCTTCCATGGCAGTCTTCTCATTTGCCGACCAACTCCTGTGAACATTCCTTTCTGCCGCCTGCCCGGATGCCTGAATATATTCCATAATTTCAGTAGAAGGTGTTCCGGGATAGGCATACATGCCACTAAGGCCGGCATCCAGAGCTGCCTGTGCAATAGCCTCATCTCCAAGCAAAAGAAGATTTTTCATAATCTGATTGTTTTTCTGCGCAAAATATTTGCGTGTTTATTTAAAGTAAACAGACAAATATTCAAATTATTTCCAGATAT
>JAKLDT010000379.1 GCA_022703405.1 Bacteroidota bacterium
AGCCCTCTCAACAACATTTCAGGATCATGCCAGGTATGCCACCGTGAGGAGACTGAGAATCTTATAAAGGACGTTTACAGCAGGCAGGACAGGATAATTGAGAACAGGAATAAACTGGAGGAACTTCTTGTAAGATGCCACCTTGAAGCAAAAACAGCATGGGACAATGGTGCGAAGGAAGAACAGATGAAAGAGATTCTGAATGATATCAGGCGTGCTCAGTGGAGATGGGATTTCTCCGCTGCCGGTCACGGGAATTCATTTCATTCACCAGTTGAAACAGGAAGAATTATTTCAGGAGGTATCTCGTATGCAGCCGATGCAAGGGTGAAGCTTACCAGATTGCTTTACTCCCTCGGATACAATAAGGAGGTGCCTTATCCTGATATCTCAACAAAAGAAAAGGCACAGGCCTTCATCGGACTTGACATGGATAAGCTCCGGGCAGAAAAGAAAGTCTTTGTTGAGACAATCATACCGGAATGGGACAAGGAAGGAAGCAAAAGGGAATTGACATACCAGAAGTAACAACTGAATTACAGGGACTTAAGCAAAATTAAAAACTTCCATTTCAGGTAATAATATGTTTTCAGGTAATAACAGAAGAACAATATCCGCCCTGCTCCTGTCTGTGGTAATCCTGTCAACAGTCAGTGGGCAGTCAGGAAATTTCTATTTTACACGGACAGATGAGCCTGTTGAAAAGGCTTTCAGTCTTCTTGTACCGAAAGGTTGGATTACTGAAGGAGGGGCTATAAGAATACTTGATCCCAATGTTGCAGGAGCCAATAACATGGTTGACTGTAAATTTGACCTTACTGTAAAAAAAGACAGGGAAGGCAGTGTGATGATACGATGGATGCCAGAGATGATGTGCATCGATCAGTCTTATGCATGGGGAAATCCTGAAGGAGCAATATTCAACAACACACTCGTAAGGAGGAAAAGAGATCCTGTTGCCTTTCTTGCTGAGGTGGCAATCCCCTATGCTCACCCCGGAGCGCGGAATGTTAAGCTGATAACAGCCAAACAGCTGCCAAGCCTGGCCGAATTGTACAACAGGGGAGTTGATCCGGCAATGAGAATGGTAACAAACATGTCATATTATGCCGCGATGGCTGTGTTCAGGTATGAGGAGAATGGCATCAGCTACGAGGAAAGAATGATAACAGTTATTGAGGACTATGGCAATGCCGGAGGAGGGCTGTGGAAAAACAGGCAAAGCATGCTTATAAGATGCCCTGCAGGTGAGATGGATAAATGGGAACCTGTATTTAATGTAATACAGAATTCAGGCATCTGGAACCTGAAATGGATTGCAGGAGAGATTAATGGCCAGAGGCAAAGATCAGGCTTAATAGCAGCAACACAGAAGGAGCTTCAGGAGATTGATAATGCCATAAACGAAAACAGGAGAAGGACTTATTCGGAAATAAACAAGGACATGTATCTGACACTGACAGGGCAAAATGAATATACAAATCCCTTCACAGGAAAGGTAGAAACTGATACCGACAGCTGGAAGAACCGCTGGATAAATCAGAACGGTGACATCATTTATTCCGATAACGCCTCAT
>JAKLDT010000038.1 GCA_022703405.1 Bacteroidota bacterium
CTCGCATATAGAACCTTTTAAGAAGAGGCTGGCAGGAAAGCTGTCGGGAGGAATGAAGCAGAAACTGGCTCTGTCATGTGCGCTGATCCATAAGCCAAAACTGCTTGTCCTGGATGAACCAACTACCGGAGTCGATGCAGTATCGAGATCAGAATTCTGGGACATGCTGTCGCGCCTCAGGGAGTACAACATCACTGTAATTGTCTCAACTCCCTATATGGATGAGGCAATGAGATGTGACAGGATTGCTCTTATCCAAAACGGAAACCTGCTGGCTGTAGACACCCCCACGGCAGTCAAAAATGAATTCAGAAGGAAGCTTTTCAGCATCAGGTCGGCAGAGAAACATAAATTGATTATTGCCCTGCGTTCACTTGATGAGACTATAAGCTCATTCCCTTTCGGTGAATCAGTTCATGTAACATTCAAAAATGACAGGCTCCCTGGCAATATTGACTCACTATTGAGGAAGAAAGGCATAAGTGATGCCTCAATTACAGAAACAGAGTCAGGCATTGAGGACAGATTCCTTGAACTTATGCAGACAACAGCACAACAAGACCACAAGACCGCATGACTGAATGACAATGAAAAAGAAAGTAATTGAAGTTGAGAATCTTGTGAAGCGATTTGGTCACTTTACTGCAAATGACAGGCTCAGCTTTGACGTATATGAAGGTGAGATATTCGGATTCCTGGGAGCCAATGGTGCAGGAAAAACAACGGCAATAAGAATCCTTTCAGGTCTTTCATCTCCTACCTCCGGCAAGGTAAAAGTTGCAGGATTTGATGCAGGAACCCAGGCTGAGATGATAAAAAGGAATATCGGGTACATGTGCCAGAAGTTCTCACTTTATGAAGACCTTACAGTACGGGAAAATATAGCCCTCTATGGCGGTATCTACGGCCTTAGTCGTTCTGAAATTACAGAGAGGACCGCACAGCTGCTTGACAGGCTGAGATTCAGGGAGTATGAAAACAAGCTGATATCAGACCTTCCCCTTGGACTGAAACAGAAACTGTCATTTGCAGTGGCCGTACTGCATGAGCCAAGGATAGTCTTCCTTGATGAACCTACAGGAGGTGTTGATCCCATAACAAGAAGACAGTTCTGGGAAATGATCTATGAGACTGCAGAAAGAGGCATAACTATTTTTGTAACAACACATTATATGGATGAAGCTGAATACTGCGACCGCATATCGATTATGAATGATGGAAGGATAGTTGCACTCGATACTCCTTCAAATCTGAAGAAGCAGTATAATGTATCAAGCGTTGAAGAGGTGTTTATTAAGATTGCCAGACCGGCAGGGAGTTAACCTCATCCCCCTCCCGCCCCGATAGCTATCGGGAGTTATCGGGACCCTTCTCCCGGGGGAAATTAACCTCATCCCCCGGCCCCTTCTCCCAGGGGAGATGGGGTGATGGCTGAAGAATGAGATTTCGGTGAATGATTAGCCCCTCTCCCCCGGGAGAGGGGTTGGGGTGAGGTAAAACCCAAGGTTATGGGTGAGAAGTAAAGAATTTGAAAGTATATAAGTGAAAATGATAATATGAAACGGTTTCTGGGATTTGTAAAGAAGGAGTTCAGGCACATATTCAGGGATTACAGAACGCTGTTTATCCTTTTCGGTATACCAATTGCAGAGATACTTATATTCGGGTATGCAATAAGCATGGATATTAAAAATGCCGGAGTTGCAATTCTCGATCTTTCACACGATGAAGTCACAGAAAAGCTGTCAGGCAAAATACTCTCATCAGGTTTTTTTAAGAAAAGCGCCGACCTTCTGAGCTATGAAGAAATAGATCAGGTGCTTAAAAAGGGAAAAACAAAGGCCGTAATAGTTTTTGAGGAAGGTTTTGGCAAAAGGCTTATAAGGGAGGGCAAAGCTTCCCTTAGCATAATTGCTGACGGTTCGGAGCCAAATACTGCCACTCTTGTGACAAATTACACAACGGCAATTGTAAATGATTTTAATATTGAAATGGCCGGCAGCGCCCTTAATAACGCATTGAAAATTGTACCTGAGGTGCGGATGTTCTACAACCCTGAACTTAAGAGCTATTCGATGTTTGTCCCGGGTGTAATTACGCTTATACTCATACTTGTAAGCGCACTTATGACTTCTGTGACAATTACAAGGGAAAAGGAATTTGGTACGATGGAAGTACTGCTGGTCTCGCCACTTAAACCTGTGCAGATTATTCTGGGGAAAGTCACCCCATATTTTATTCTGTCCTTTATAAATGTGCTTGTAATTCTTGCCATGTCGTGGCTAGTATTTGGCCTTCCTGTTAAAGGCAGCATTATATTGCTCCTGGTGGAATCGATGCTTTACATCCTCATGAGCCTGTCGCTTGGAATTCTCATCTCAACAGTTTCATCAACAATGCAACAGGCAATCTTCATCTCACTTGTCGGACTAATGCTTCCCACAATACTACTTTCGGGTTTCATATTTCCTATTGAAAACATGCCTGAAGTATATGATTACCTGAGCCTTATAATGCCACCAAGATATTTCATAACTATTATAAAAAGCATAATGATCAAGGGTACCGGTTTGTTGTATATATGGAAAGAGACTCTTGTACTGATACTTATGACAACAGTATTCATTGGAATCAGTGTGAGGAAGTTTAAGGTAAGGCTGGAGTGAGGAGGGTGCCTGGCGCTAGGTGCTAGGCGCTGGGCGCTGGAAACTGGGCGCCGAGCGCCGAGCGTCGAGCGTCGAGTGCCAGGAAGCCAAAGTAAATGAACGAAATTTTGAACTTTGGAAATAACTGCATAACATATGAGAACTATACTTTTCCTCATCCGAAAGGAATTCCTTCAGATATTCAGGAATAAGTTCATTTCGAAGGCAATATTTGCAGTGCCTATTGTGCAGATGCTTATCCTGGTGCCTGCGATAACATTTGAGCTTAAAAAGGTGGATGTTCTGGTTATTGACAAGGATATGTCGCCCGAATCGAGGGGTCTGATAAGCAAGCTCGAAGGATCGACTTTTTTCAGGATTATGGGAATGACGTATAATGAAAAAGAAGCCAACAGCCTGATGCACAGGAATAAATGTAATATTGTTCTGCATATTCCGGAGAACTTCGGAAAGGATATAGTAACAGGCAGACAGGCAAAAATAGTGGCTGCAATTGATGCGATCAATGCTTCATCGGCCCAGCTGGCCTGGGCTTACCTGAACGGCATAGTAAGGGATTACAATTCAATACTTACAATAAAAAATATTAACAACTCTGCACCGGCAGCAATTCCTATAATTGATATAAGGAACAGGTACTGGTATAATGAGGAGCTCAATTACAAATATTATATGCTTCCCGGAATTCTTGTAATTCTTGTAACTGCAATCGGCTTCCTGCTTGCAGGACTTAACATGGTGAGGGAAAAGGAGATAGGCACAATAGAGCAGATAAATGTAACACCGGTGCGCAAATCGCAGTTCATAGTTGCAAAAATGGTTCCATTCCTGATAATTGGTCTTGTTGATTTGGCACTGGGACTTGCAATCGGTAAAATTACATTTAACATACCCTTCAACGGAAGCATTCTTCTCCTGTTCCTGGGGTCAACGATCTTCCTTATTGCCGTACTGGGACTTGCCGTATTCATATCCACCTTTTCAGGAAGCCAGCAGCAATTCATGTTCGTGGCTTTCTTCTGCATGATAATCTTCATACTGATGAGTGGTATCTTCACTCCTTATGAAAGCATGCCGCAATGGGCACAGGATTTCAATCTTATTAATCCCGTTGCATATCTGATGCGTGTGAACAGAATGGTTATGCTTAAGGGATCGTCATTTACAGATATATCGCGTGAGCTGATTTCACTGAGTGTACTTGCCGTGCTCTTCACAACCTTTGCAGTAAGGAGATACCGCAAGACAGCCTAAAACCTCACGCCAACAACAAGCACATCATCTATCTGATTACCCGATAGTTCTGCAAGTGAAGGATCTGACAAGGGATGATGAATCCAGTCCTCGAGGATGGTATTAAATGTTGTCCGCTGCGATTGCATATCGAGCTTCTGATGGGAGACCAGCATCTCCTTGAATCTCTTCTTCATGAATTTGCGGGCATCAGGACCTCCAAACTGATCGAGGAAACCATCAGATGAAAGGTAAACAGTATCGCCGGGCATTACGTCAATTTCATGATTTGTAAATGGTTCCATTGCTGAATGATAGCCTATTGGCATATTGTCGGCCCTTGTTTCAGTAAGTTCGAAGGCTTCACCGTTTGCCCTGACTAGGAAAAGAGGGTTGTTCGCCCCGGCAAACATTAGTTTCCTGTTCTTCAGATCGAATGAACAAAGGGCTATATCCATGCCATCCTTTGTAGTTTCGAAAGTCCCTTTCTGCTTAAGCGCTGTAATTATATTTGTGCGCAGGTTGTTAAGTATATCCGAAGGCTTTACTATACCAAGCTCATTAACAATCTTGTTCAGGAAGCTGACTCCGAGCATGCTCATGAATGCTCCAGGGACACCATGCCCTGTGCAATCGGCAGCTGTGAACACAACATGCTCATTTTTAAGGTTCATCCAGTAGAAATCACCGCTCACAATATCCTTGGGCCTGAAAAGGACAAAGTAATCCCCTATCTTGTCCCTTAGGATACTTTCATCGGGAAGAACAGCCCTCTGTATCCTTTCGGCATAATGAATACTGTCGGTAATCTCTTTTTTCTGGTAAGTCACCACATCACGTTGTCTTGCAATCTCATCCTTCTGCTCCACAATCTCACGGGTCCGCTCTTCAACAATCTTCTCCAGCCTGAGCTTTTCCTTTATAAGATTACGTTCCCTGATCCTTATTATGAGTATCACTGCAAAGACCAATACAATAAGCGCCGGAATATAGAACCAGGGGGTTTGCCAGAATGGTGGCCTTATAACAAATGAATACTCCGCCGTATTCCCTGCAACACCATATTTATTTACAGCCTTTACCCTGAAAACATAGTTGCCCGGAGTAAGTCCGGAAAAGACAACCTGACGCTCTTTCATGTATGGTGACCATTCTTTGCTCTGGTTTTCAAGGTAATATGAAAACTGCAGATCATCTGGATTATCGTAACCAAAAGCCGTGAAAACAAAAGTGAGGTGATTATCATTATGCGAAAGGTTCAGGTTCACAGGCAGTCCCGACCATTTTGCAGTTTCTGTTTTGCGTGCCTTCCAGTCGGTCTTTTCAAAAAACAGCTTTATGTCGGTGATCCTTGTTTCAGGACCGGTGATCTTTCTGAAATCCCTTTGCGGGTTATACCTCATCAGGCCATTCTTGGTTCCCATCCAGACAAGGCCTTCACTGTCGGCAACAACTGAATTGGCGCTGTTTTCCCCACCGGTAAAGCCATCCTTTATCCCATACTGGATAACATTTTTCACTGAAAAATCATTTCTGAGAACAAGAAGGTCGAAGCCTTTGTCATTGCCTGCAACAAGCAGTGTATCATTAATAAACTGCAAGGAGTTAATCTTGGCCGAAGCCAGAACACCACGAGTTGCAACCTGCGAGACAGGCATTGAATCCTTTAACATGTCGAACCTGAAGATTCCGGCGTCAAGAGTCCCGAGCCATAAATTACCAATATTATCCTGTGCCAGGGATGATATCTTTCCTGTAGTGAGTCCCTCTTCATGGTCGAAGTCGGTGTATGTGTTGCCGTCTAGCCGGACAAGGCCTCCCATTGTAGCCATCCATATCCTTCCCTTGTTATCTTCTATAACCGACTGAACCTCATCATTTATGAAACCGTCCTCCTGCGACATAAAGAAAAGGTTGTCACCGAAAATCCTTCCGTATCCACCCATTGAGCCTATCCAGACATCTCCCCTGTTGTCGGCATACAGTGAATTGATATTTTTATTGCCCAGCTTATTGTTTCCAACGAATCCGCTTAAGCGTGAATTCCTGAGAATATTGATGCCGTTGTTTGTACCGATCCATAACTCATCACCCTTGCGTGTGACAGTATTTGCCCCGATACTGTTAAGTCCGTCAGAAGTTGAGTAATGCCGGAGCCTGCGTATCCTGCTTCCCTCTTTCCGGAATAAAGAAAGGCCTTCCTCGCTCGCCACATAGAAATCAGAGGCATTAATGAATAGCACATCGAGGGCTATAACACCTTTAAGTCCGTCATTTTCAGTGTATCTGATAAATTTATCATCGTGATACATCATGGCACCCTGGCCAAAGGAAGCAAACCAAACATTGCCTTCATTGTCAGGCATGATGTCAAGGATCTGATTTGAAAGAAGCCCTGATTCCTTGTTGAATTGCTCCACGAGAACATCCTTTCTGAATCTCAGGACGCCATGGTCGTTTGTTGAAACCCACATCTCATCATCGCCTGTTTTCCATATATCCCATACTATCATGCCGGGATTTTCTTCATTAGCGTTGAGGGATCTTAGCCTGAAATTCTGTTTATCGGCTTTTGCCGGCACTGTGAATATACCTGTTCCATACGTTCCCAGCCAGATGTCATCATTGATGCCTTCCCTGATTACGGATATTATCGGAGTCTCTGCACCTGTTGATACGTCAGGAACAAAGACATCCTTAACTTTAAGTGAATCCCTGTCAAAGTCAACTATGCTGATACCGCCTACCATTGCAAGCCAGATTTTTTTGTCGCCGGCTTCATGGATATCGAAAACAAAGTCACTTACAAGACCGTCTTCGCTTGTTAAATTTTTAACAGTAAGTGAATCCTGCATTGTAATTGCAGCTATACCTCCGTCATTTGTTGCAGCCATTATAATTCCGCCTGAAATCTCTGTTATTTTAAGTACAGAGGTTCCTTTCAGGCCCTCTTCTTTTCCTATTGATTTAAAGCTGAATCCGTCGTAAACTGTAATTCCGTTGCCTGTGCCGATCCATATATTGCCTTTTGAATCCTCAAACAGACTGCGTACAACATTGTCTGACAGTCCGTTTGCCTTTGTGAACACCTCACTTGTGCGGCCGTCGAAGCGGGCAACTCCGGCACCGTCGGTACCCATCCATATATAGCCCCTTGCATCCTGCATAAGGCAATAAACTGAAGCCTGGGGAAGGCCTTCCTCAACTGAATAACGGCGGAAAAAATATTGCTGGGAAAAGAGATCTGCTTCAAACAGGAATAGTACGGCAAGGAAAAACAGAATACGTTTTGGCATCAGAGGTTTTTATTAGAATAATTGTAATATTATAAAAACCACGGAGTTACACGGATTTTCACAGAGTTGAACACGGAGTCTGAAACAGTGAAACTCCGTGTATTACTCTGTGAACTCCGTGGTTAAATCTTTATTTAGTTATAAAAATGAACTGTCCTCCCTCATCGCCGGCATTACGGATAGGTGAATAAGCCGGAGTCTGCATTGAATTGTTCACTACAGGAATTTTAAGGAAATCGAATACCTGTCCTGCATCGATATATTTCTCGGTATTGTTCCTCAGAGCCTGCAGGAAATAATACGCAAATATTGAATGGTTTTCCTTTCCCTTGTCCATAACCGGCTCAACACCGCCTGAGGTAAGGGCCTTGCGGCTGCTGAGCGAATACATTTTTGAATAGTATTTTGTTGAGTTTTCATAAGGGATAGTCATTGTCTTGCCCCTGAATATATCGCCGCTGAAGCACGCATCAGTAACAAGCAGTGTGTGTTTTGAAGGTATACCTGAAAGGAAGGATCTGATATCCTCATTTGATATATACTTTGAAACCGATTTCCCGCTTGCATCAACAGGAACCCAAAAGCCCTTGTCCATCGATTCGATATACTCACCGTGACCTGAATAATAGATAAAGACATTATCATTAGCCTTCACTGTATTCATAAGACGTTCAAATTCTGCAAGAATATTATCACGGGTAGCTTCCTTATTATACATTGTTTTGAGTGAGGTGAAAGTGTATTTCTGGGAAAGCAGCTCGGCAACGCCTTTTGCATCATTTACAGCATTTCTCAGTGGTGGCCAGTCGCCGGTATATTCATCAACTCCTATAATAAGTCCGTAATATTCACCCACTTCTACCGATTTCATTGCTTGTGCAACGTTTAGTCCCTTGAGAGGATCATTACCTCCCCTGAAATCGCTGTAAGTCTGGGCAAGGGCTTTGTCAAGCTCCACCTTCACAGGCTGGTCGATTGCTACTTTGAGATCGATGTCATTTACGTTGGTTATATCTGCACCGGCAATTTCAAATTTTACAGGCACTATTGAGTCGGTATAATTTTTTGTTGCGAAGAACTGTAGAGTAATAAGCTGTTCCTCTCCTTTTTTGAGTGAAGTAACAGTTTTGAAATCAACAACTTCAATATTGGCCGGCATCATGTTTTTTATTGAAAGCGCTGAAGCATCCTTATCGCCGACATTTCTGATGTTAAGAGTCAGTGTTACCGGTTTTCCAACAGAAACCTTATCAGAGTTTGTATCGAATTTATAGTCCATAATAAGAACTTTTGACTTGGTGTCTTCCTTTTTATCGAGGTAAGCCACTTCGATATTATCAACCCTTATTGTGGAGTTTTCGGCTACCTGGAAACCAATGAGGTTGCCGAAAAAAGGTTCGAAGGGCATTGAATGCACAAGAGCCTCATTAAGGAAGAAATAGTACTTGTTTGCCACCTTTCTGACAGTCAGTTTATTAAATGCATACCTGTTTACCTTTTGGGAGACAGTAAAGGGGACATAATCCTTGAATTCTCCGGTATATTTATCGATGGTGTAATGGCCTGCACCGGTAAGAAGGAAGTCGAACTGCCTGATTGGATTGGCAGCTTTACCCCACTGGAGTCCGTAACCCTTGTCCATCTGTCCTTCGACGAAGCGAATTGATGCTTCTATCTCGAAGCTTCTGTTCTGGTCGATAATCACGGGGATAAGGTCTTCCTTGGGTTTGTTGGTGAGCGATTCAAAAACAAGATGACCGCCTTCAATACTTTCGGCCCAGCTGTTTTCCTCGATACCGAGGAGCCAGTAGTTGCTGAATTTTGAGAAGTCATCCTGCAGAACAAACTGTGATTTAAGGCCTTTGCTGAAGGAATAATCGGCCGGGTTTGTCTTTTCCTGTGCTGAAGTGATAATAGCAGCGGCAAGTAAGGTTATTACGGACAAAAATCTTTTTGACAGCATGATAGTATTTTTTTTAGTTTCTGAAATTCAGTAATTCCACCGATTCATGGTTTTATAAGCAACTTCTGTACCACTACACAATTAATTTTTAAAGGTAAGTAATTTCCCTGATTTATTTCTACGCTAAAGACGGTAGAAAAAACATAAATTTCAGTTACATACAGAATTAGGTCGGTTATTTACTTTTAAAGCCTGTTTGTCAAATTGAGGGAGAAATATTTGTTTTTTAGTTAAAATAGTCATATTTTTTGAAAATATTTTAGGGGTTTTATTAACAATTGTTTCCAGTTGCAACCATCAGGTTTAATTAAGTTGTCTTATCATTTTAGCTTTAATTAAACTGTAAACCAGGGGAAAGTATGAAAAAGACTAGAATAATACAGTTAGTGATATTCTGTATTCTTCTGCTGATTTTTGATTGCAGGAAGAAAGAGGAATTGCCGGAAAAGCCTACAAATCTTACAGCAAAAATTATATCAGAGACAGAGATTGATCTGAGCTGGAATGATAATTCTACAAATGAAGCCGGTTTCAAGCTGGAGCGCTCAAAAAATGGTGGCACAGACTGGACTACAGTTACATCAACCGGTAAAGATGTCTCATCATATAAGAATACCAGCCTTGAGGCAGGCACCAGCTATTCATTCAAGGTAATGGCTTTTAATGCTGTCGGAACTTCTGAGTATTCAAATATAGCTTCAGGCAGCACTCCTGCTGCAATAATTTATTCTCTCGGAACAGTAGCCACATCGGCTGTTTCTGAAATTACCCGGACTACTGCTTCATGCGGAGGCAATATTACGGCAGACGGAAATTCTCCTGTTCTTGCCCGCGGGATATGCTGGGGAACTGCTGAAAATCCGACTGTACAGAACAGCAAGACAACAGATGGTGGCGGAACAGGTGCATTTACTAGCAGTATGACGGAATTACTCCCGGGAATACAGTATTATGTAAGGGCTTATGCAACAAACTCTGTAGGCACTGCCTATGGAGAACAGGTTCCTTTCACGACACTTGCCCCCCTGCCTGTTGTGGCGACACTGACAACAACTGAAGCCACATCGGTGACATCATATTCAGCTCTGAGTGGCGGTAACATTACCTCGGACGGAGGAGTGACTGTTACAGCCCGCGGTATTTGCTGGAGCACAACAGAAAATCCAACTATTGAAAATGATACATTAATTATAGGTTCGGGAACAGGCAGCTTTACTGCTAATATTGAAGGATTATCAGGAAGTACGCCCTATTATGCAAGAGCTTACGCAATAAATTCGGCAGGCACGGCATACGGTGCCCAGATTACCTTTACCACCTCTGCACCTTCTGCATATGTACCTGGTATTGTTACTGTTACAGGCTCAAATATTACTGCGACAACTGTTCAGACCGGAGGAAACATAACAAGTGACAAAGGGCTTACTGTAACCGTAAGGGGTGTATGCTGGAGTACTTCACCATCTCCATCGGTATCAAATGACACAACAAAGAACGGATCGGGTTCAGGAAGCTATGTCAGCACAATCAAAAATCTCACCCCGAATACAAAATATTACATCAGGGCCTATGCAACAAACAGCCAGGGGACAGGCTATGGAGATGAAATAACCATAACAACCGAGACTGTGGTGCCGCCAGTCGCCACCTCGGCAGAAGCAACATCAATATCAGGGACATCGGCCACACTTAACGGATCTGTAAATGCAAATGGAACCGAGACGGCGATATCATTTGAATACGGTACCACATTCATGTACGGGTCAACAGCAGCAGCCACTCCGGCAACTACCACAGGTATAACACCGACATCAGCCCTGGCAATAATTACAGGCATGCTTCCCAATACACTTTATCATTTCCGTGTTAAGGCTGTAAGTCCAGGTGGCACTGTATATGGCGATGATCTTACATTCACAACATTAGTTCTTCCAACCGCCACAACAGGTTCAGCTATAAATATCTATCCAACTTCTGCAACCTTGTCAGGAAATGTAAACGCATCGGGAAATACTACCTCGATAAAATTCCAGTATGGTGTTACAACAGAGTATGGTACAACACTTCTTGGTATACCTGATAACGCTAATGGAGTATCAGAAGTATATTCTGTTGTAGATCTTTCCGGCTTGACAAAAAGTACTACATATCACTTTAGAATTGTGGCCGAGAATAGGGCAGGAACAACAAACGGAGAGGATAAAACTTTCACAACCCTTGAAAATGACCCTGTGCTTCCATCGGTATCAACAAAAGCTGTTACTGATATTACTTCATCAACTGCAACAGGAGGAGGAAATATAACTAGTGACGGTGGCGCTGCAATTATAGCCAGGGGTATTTGTTACAGTACAAATACAAATCCGACACTTGATGATTACAGAACAGCAAATGATGAAGGTGTTGGCGAATATTCAAGTCCTTTCACAGGTCTTATACCTAATACAACATATTATGTAAGAGCCTATGCTACAAATATGATCGGAACTGCATTTGGCAATGAAGTAACCTTTAACACTGCTGCTCCGCCAGCAGATCTTCCAACTCTTACAACAGCTGAAATTTCTGTAATTACATTTGAAGGAGCATCAAGTGGCGGCGAAGTCACAAATGACGGAGGCGGATTAATTTCAGCCAGAGGAGTATGCTGGAATACAAGTGAAAGCCCAACAATTACTGATGCAAAAACAGTCGACGGAACAGGAACCGGTGCATTCATAAGCAATATTACAGGGCTGAATTTTAGTACAATATACTATGTAAGAGCTTATGCAACAAATGCTGCCGGAACTGCTTACGGGGACCAGAAGGTTTTTGTTACTTCAGACCCTCCTCCCGGTCTTGCAACAATCTCAACTACTGCCGGCAGTGATGTTTCATCATCATCATTCATGTCTGGGGGGAACATAACAAGCGATGGAGGTGCTTCAATTTCAGAGAAAGGTGTGTGTTACAGCCTCTCTCCTGGACCTTCAGTAGCAGGTTCCAAAACAAGTGATGGGACAGGAACAGGAACTTTTGTAAGCAATATTTCATCCCTGTCTGCCAGTACAAAATACTATTTCAGAGCCTATGCAACAAATTCTGCTGGAACTGCTTATGGAGAAGAGCTGAATATTACAACCTTAGCGCCACCTCCAGTCCTTGCAACTGTGACAACTAATTCTACGGTCACCTCCATAACATATAATTCAGGGTCAGCAGGAGGCAACGTTACTAATGAAGGAAATACAACTGTAACTGAAAGAGGAGTTTGCTGGAGCACTTCTTTAAATCCTACCACTTCAAATTCAAAATTATCGAACGGAACAGGTTCAGGTACATATACAGTATCAATTACCGGTCTTAATGCAAGCACTACATATCATGTTCGCGCTTATGCAATTAACTCTGTTGGAGCATCTTACGGCGATGATGTTTCATTTACAACACCTGCACCTCCATTGGCTACAGTTACGACCTCCGACTATAGTGCAGTGACATATAACTCAGCCACAACAGGAGGTAACGTGACAAGTGACGGAGGATTGACAGTTACTGCGCGTGGAGTATGTTACAGTACAACTTCCAATCCGACTCTATCAAATAGTTTCACTATGAACGGATCCGGAACCGGGTCTTTTACAACAAATCTCACAGATTTAAGTGCCAACACAACATATTATATAAGAGCTTATGCAACAAATGCTGCTGGAACTACATACGGAGATGAGAGGTCATTCCCAACTCTTCTATTACCAGGAGCTCCTGTGCTGACAACTACTGATGCATCACCAGTGGGCACAACAACAGCTACAAGTGGAGGCAACATAACAGATGCCGGTGGATCAGCTTCAATAACAGCAAAAGGAGTCTGCTGGAGTACGTCAGCTAATCCTACAAAAGATCTTGTAACAAAAACTAGTGATGGCACAGGAACAGGATCCTTTACCAGCAATTTTGCAGGATTGACTGCCTGCACAACATATCATATCAGAGCTTATGCAACAAATAGTGATGGCATTACTGCTTATGGTGCTGATAAAACTTTTACAACAGGATCTGTACTTCCAACTGTTTCAACAACATCTCTAACTTCACCATCCTCAACTTCAGTCATTACCGGAGGGACTATTTCCGGTACTTGTTCAGGAACTGTTACTGAAAGAGGTGTTTGTTATGGGACATCAACTGCACCTACTACTTCAGGCAGCAAGGTAATTAATGCCTCTGGAGGAAGCGGAACGTATACATCAAATATTACAGGATTAATCCCTTGCACAAAATATTATATCCGTGCCTATTCAATTAATGCCGCAGGCATCCAGTATGGAAATGAACTCTCTTTTACTACAAGTACAGTTAACGTTACAATTGCAACAAATACCACTGTATTATCAGTAACATCAATATCGGCTAGTTCAGGCGGAACCATTTCAGGGAATTGCATGTCGACGATTACAGCCAGGGGTGTATGCTGGAACACTTCGCCAAATCCTACTGTAGCTCTTGCAACAAAAACAGTTAACGGCTCAGGGGGCGGAGCATTTACAAGCAGTCTGACAGGACTGACACCTTGTACACTTTATTATATCAGAGCCTATGCAACTAATTCTTCGAATGTTACTGTTTATGGCCCTGAGGTTGTGTCATTTACGACAAGTACAGTAGCTACAACAGTCTCTACCAATACAGCCACATCAATAACAGCTTATACTGCCGTATTAGGAGGCTCAATTACGGGTAATTGCGGTTCAACGATTACAGCAAGAGGAGTCTGCTACAGCACAAATCCAAATCCAACTACTGCATCAACTAAGACCAATCACGGAAGTGGCTCATCTCCATTTAGTACTACTGTATCAGGCCTTTCAAGGGCAACAACATATTATTACAGAGCTTATGCGACTAATCCGGCAGGTACGGTATATGGGACAGAATATACATTCACAACTCTGGCAGTCTTGCCAACAGTATCAACATCTTCAATTGGATCAAAATTCAGTAGTACACAGGCAAGCGGAGGTGGGAATGTAACTGATGAAGGTGGCGCTTCAGTAACAGCAAAAGGTATTTGCTGGAGCACTTCATATAATCCAACAACATCAAACTCTACCTATGGAGGAGGATCAGGAACGGGGTCATTCACAGGCACTATGACTGAATTAAATGCCGGCACAACATATTATGTAAGAGCCTATGCCACAAATTCAGTTGGAACAGCATACGGATACAATGAATCTGTTACTACTCCGGCTACACTGACCGACTATAACGGGAATGTATATAACACAGTGTCAATAAATGGTACTGTTTGGATGCAATCGAACCTAAAAGTCTCAAACTGGTCTGCTGCTCCCATTCCCGGAGGGTCAGATACTGCAGTAATGGTACAGTTACCTATGAAATGGACATATAATGATGTTGCAACTAATGCAGATACGTACGGCTACATGTATAACTGGAGTGCAGTAACAAGCCAGTATCATATATGTCCGACCGGATGGCATGTTCCCAGTGCCACTGAGTGGGGAACCCTTGCCTCATCACTTGGGGGATATTCTGTTGCCGGGGCTATTATGAACGATACTGAAGGTGAGCTAAGAATCAACATTAAGACAGGATTGAGATATTGGGATTATGATTTCTGGAATAATAATATGTCCGGACATAATAATTCAAGCCTTTTCTCAGGAAGAGGTGGTGGATATTATTCCGGTGGATATTCAGGTTTATTGGATAATACAAGATGGTGGACCAGTACAAGCAGTTACCGTTATGTCCAGATACAGTATAACAGCAGTTACCTGTATGGCATTGGTTCAGCATCGTCTGGTACTGCTAGCGATGCATACTATATAAGGTGCAAGAAAGACTAAATACATTTTTTAAAACAGTTAGAAAATGAAAAATCATATACCTGTTATCATTACAGTTGTTTTGTATTTGCATTCCGCTACTCTTCAGGCACAACAATTTACTGAACTTACAAGTCTTAAAGGAATTGCCCAGGGTTCCATCACAACAGGTGATTACAATAATGATGGAAAACCTGATATTCTCCTATGCGGTTGGTCTGATCCTGAACAGGCAACAATTCTATACTTGAACAATGGAGACAATACATTTACAGATACAGCGATTCCCCTGTTGGGATTATATAACACTTCGGCTTCATGGGGCGATTGCGATAATGACGGAGATCCTGACCTTTTAATTACCGGGACAACAGGTTTTACACTTGATGCAGAAACAAAACTGTACAGAAATGATGGAGGCTCATTTTCAGAGATATCATCAGGATTGCCAGGAATTTACAGGAGTTGTGTTTCATGGGGAGATATTGACAGAGACGGTGATCTGGATATTCTTATGACCGGAATGGCCACCACAGCTGAAAGAGTATCAAGAATATATCTCAATGATGGTACCGGAGCATTTACTTTAATGCAGGGAACCTCATTTATTCCGGTATTCAAGGGATGGTGTTCTCTTGAAGATTTTGATAATGACGGATATCTTGATGTTATCGTTTCAGGGGAGACAGCTACTCTGGCAAAAGCAGCAAAACTTTATCATAACAACAGAGATGGGTCATTCTCAGAGGTAACAGGAACCTCACTCTATGGTATTGGATTCTGTGGTGCGGCAGTGGGAGATTTTAACAGTGATGGATTCCTCGATCTGATAATGTCAGGTGAAGATTCAAACTACAATCCTGTTACCAAAGTGTATTTCAATGATAAAACAGGAAATCTTATAGAACAATCGAACATCACAATTGGTACCGCTTATAATGCTACCATGTCACCCGGTGATTATGACAATGACGGAGATATTGACCTGTTCATGTCGGGTAAAAGAGGGAACACAGTTATTTCAGAGATGTACGCTAATAATGGAAGCGGGATACTATCAAAAAATTCTGATATAAGTATAGCCGGTACAAATGAAAGTTCTTCAGGTTTTAGTGATCTTGACAGCGACGGGGATCTTGATCTTATTGTAGCAGGTATTGATAACACAAATAACCTGATTACTAAAGTATACAAGAACAATAATTCAACAGCAAATACAAAACCAGGAAAACCAATTAATCTGACATATTCAATTAATAAAACTACGGTAAAATTTACATGGGACAAAGTTACAGGGGACCTTACTCCTTCAGCTTCTCTTTCGTATAATTTAAAAGCCGGTACATCTGCCACTACAAATGAAATAGTTTCATCTCAGGCTGATAACTCAGGTAAAAGGAAGGTTGTCAGAATGGGTAACACACAATTGAATAACTTTCTGGAACTAAAAAATCTGAGATGGAACACAAATTATTACGCCAGTGTTCAGGCAATTGACAACAACTATGAAGGAGGAAGCTTCTCAGATCCCGTCAATTTCACAATTACACCTGAACAACCGACCAAACTTGTGGGCTATAATACCAGTAACTCTTCAATACTCTTAAGATGGCAAAGAGGAAATGGTGACAGGTGTATCCTTTTTGCAAAAGAGGGCACCTCAGGTCCGGCAGCACCAGTTAACAGTACTACCTACTTCGCCAATTCATTTTTTGGCGACGGATCACCTCTTGGAGCTACAGGTTGGTACTGCATATACAAGGGTACTGCTGATTCTGTTTTTCTGACAGGCCTTAATCCCGGAAAAGACTACACGATACACGCAATTGAATTTCAGGGAATTAACGGCTCCGAGATCTATGCTACTGAGACTAACACTGATAATGACAATATAGGAGTCTTCAGCTCAGGAATTTTCACAGTCCTTTCAGGAATCTCCATGACAGGGCTGACTACAGGCTCTGTGAACTGGGGAGACTATAACAATGACGGATACCTTGATATACTCTCCACAGGACAAAAGGTTGGCGGAACAAATATGTCACAGATTTATAAAAACAACGGCGACAATACTTTTACTGAACAGACAACAATCACTCTTCCTGGTGTTGCTTATGGATCATCAGCCTGGGGGGATTATAACAATGATGATCTTCTTGATTTTGTGCTGACAGGATATAACCAGTCTCTTGGTGCAGTTTCAAGGATTTATAAAAATAACGGTAATAACACTTTTACCTGGCAGGATAATATTTCACTTACCGGAGTTGCTTATAGCTCGGTTGCCTGGGCTGATTATGATAATGACGGAGATATTGATCTTCTTATCACCGGACAGAACCTTAATACGGGTCTTGTCTCCAAAATTTACAGGAATGATGGGAACAATGTTTTTACAGAACAAACAAATATAAATCTGAAACCTGTTTACAGAAGTTCAGTTTCATTCGGTGATTATAACAATGATGGTCTTCTTGATATTCTGCTTTCAGGACAGGTTGGAACAGAATCATTTGCAAAGAATTTCACAGCCATTTATAAAAATAACGGTGACGGAACCTTCAGCGAACAAACAGGAATAGACCTTATTGACTTATGTCTCAGCTCAGTAGCCTGGGGAGATTACAACAATGATGATTACCTTGATATTCTAATGACAGGAGCTTCCGGAACGCCACCTGACTACAAACCTGTAACAAAAATATATCGTAATAATGGCAATAATACATTTACAGAAATTGCAGGTAATTCATTAATAGGCACTTCCATGAGTTCTGCAGAATGGGGAGACTATAATAATGATGGATTTCTTGATGTTCTTCTTACCGGATACTCAACGAGCAATCTCGAGTTTAGAATCTATCTCAATAACGGGCAGAATCAGTTTATTGATCTTACAGCTCTGAAAATTCCTGGAGCTTATTACTGCAACACCTCATCAGCAGACTATGATAGTGATGGAGATCTGGATATTCTTTTTACTGGAAATACTGGCACATTCACTTCACAGATTTACAGGAACAATCTTTACATGATGGCTGGAAGGATCAAGCCAAATGTAAGACCTGTATCTCCAACTGATCTTTCTGCTGAAATAAGTCCCGGAAGTCTGAGACTATTCTGGAATGGTGTTGAAACTGATGAAACATGGTACGTAAATATGAGTTATAACGTCAGGGCAAAAAGGACAACTGACGACAAATGGAAAGTGGCACCTCACTCATCATCTGGAGGTTATAGAAGTGTAAATGATCTGGGAAACACTCAGCTGAACAGAAATTTCACAATAATCAATCCTGAATCCGGAACATATATCTGGCAGGTTCAGGCAGTTGACCAGAGTTATTCGGGAAGTGAATGGTCGGCTATAGATACAGTTATCATCAAAAAAACTCAGGCCTTCTTCAAAACTGATACTGTTTGTCTCGGCTCTGTTACTAAATTCACAGATCAGTCGGTTGTTACTGATGGAATAGCTTCATGGAAATGGGATTTCACTGACGGGACCTCATCAACATTGCAGAACCCGGAACACAAATTTTCATTAGCAGGGAATTTCAATGTGAAGCTGACAGTAACAAGCAATGCAGGTGACAAAGATTCACTTACACAGAAAGTTATTGTCAAGGCAAAACCTGTTACACAGTTCACGGCGCCAAATGTTTGTGTTGGAACAGTCACAACTCTTACAAACACAACTGCCCTTAACGCCCTCTCAATCAATTCATGGGAATGGTCGTTTGGTGACGGTCAGACCTCAGTTGCCCAGAATCCGGGCACTCATACATACGCCATAAAAGGAACATGGGCAGCAACACTGAAAGCCTTTGCTTCAAACGGTTGTGCCGACAGTATAACTAAAAATATTATTGTTGCCGGTTTTCCCGAAAAAGCCCTTTCAACGGATAAGCCTCTTGTATTCTGTGCCGGAGACAGCGTAATCCTCACTGCAGACTATGATACCCTGTATACTTATCAGTGGCAGATGGACAATAACAATATTACAGGAGCAATTGACAGTACGTTCAGTGTCAGAACTTATTCAGCCAGCTATTCTGTGAAAATTACAAATACCCTGGCTAACTGTGTCACAATGTCCGATCCGAAGGTTGTAACAATTAAGGAGAATCCTGCTGAACCTGCTATTGCTTCAGACAATTATAGATCAGAACAGTGCCTGATGGACATTCCAATTAAGTTAAGAGTTGATCAGGCTGCAACAGGAGTCACTTATGAATGGTTGAGAAATGGCGTTAAAGTGAATGAGGGATCATATATTGAAGGGTATCTTGAACCCGGAATTTATATTGTTTCTGCAGATATCAATGGCTGTAAAAAGCAATCTAAATCATTCAGTGTTAACAATGACGGAGCACCTGAGAAGCCTACTATTATCGCCAAAGGTCCGACTGTATGGTATCTTTCCTCAAGCGTACCTGCATATCAATATAAATGGTACTTCAACGGAAATTATATTAATGGAGCTACACAGGAATTTTATATTGCCTACCAG
>JAKLDT010000380.1 GCA_022703405.1 Bacteroidota bacterium
AATAATAATTCCTGATGGCGACGAACATGCAGAATATGTTCAACTGACTGCAGGCTGGAACATACTTGTTGAAACAGGTATTGCCCTTGGCATCAATCTCGACAAACCTGTACGTGCAAGAAAAGTCGGCAACGAATACATGGGAGGATAATTTTAAAACAAGGACAGATTCTAACACCCCTGAAAATGGCAAAAAAGCAAGTAGCAGTAGGCATCGATATCGGAGGAACAAACACAGTATTTGGTTTTGTTGACAGAGAAGGTAAAATTCTCGGAGAAGACTCAATTAAAACGGCTCATTATGATGAACCTGAAGTATTTATTGCCGCTCTCTATGAGAAGATTTCAATCGTTGCACAGAAAATAGGGAATGGCATTGAAATAATAGGTTTCGGAGTGGGAGCTCCTATGGGGAACATAAACAAGGGAACTATTGAGCATCCTGCCGATCTTCCATTCAAAGGCATAATCCCCTTCTCTGAACTGTTCAACCGTCATACACCTCTTCCTGTTATTGTAACAAATGATGCAAATGCTGCAGCTGTAGGTGAAATGATATACGGCGGTGCCAAGGGGATGAAGAACTTTGTTGTGATAACACTGGGCACCGGACTGGGCAGCGGCTTTGTTGTTGACGGGAAGCTGGTTTACGGTCACGATGGCTTTGCCGGAGAAATAGGTCATACTGCAATAAGACCGGGTCCTTCAAACAGGGATTGCGGTTGCGGAAGGAAAGGCTGCCTTGAGACTTATGTATCGGCAACAGGACTTAAACGTACGGTACTGAAGATAATGGCTGACTCACTTCAGCCTAGTGAACTGAGGAAATACAGTTTTGAGGAGCTGGATGCCAAAATGATACATGATGCTGCAGTCAAAGGTGACTATGTTGCAAAACGTGCCTTCACACATACCGGAAGAATGCTTGGATTCAAACTGGCAGATGTAGTTGCCCATACGAATCCGGAAGCCATATTCCTTTTCGGAGGACTGGCGCTTGCAGAGGACCTGATCTTTGAACCGGCAAAAGAATATATGGAAGAGAACCTTCTCACAGTTTATAAAGGTAAGGTCAAGCTGCTCGCATCAGAGCTCAGTACGCAAAATGCTGCTGTTCTCGGGGCAAGTTCACTTGTATGGTCTTCAAGGGAGGAGGCTAAATGAAAAAATAAAGGCAATGGCAAATTTTCAGGAGATTCTGAATCACATTCTGGGCGCTGTATTCATTGTTATAGTCTTCGCCCTTGCTTATGCATATCTTAAACCGCATCAGCTTCATAAACGAAGGCTTTTATCGACGCTGCTGCTGAAAGGAAGTTATCTCCTGTATTTACTTGTTCTTCTGATAATTGTCTATTTGTCAGCGCTTGTGAACGGAGGTCTTGAAAAAGTGTTTTTCGGGATAGAATTTTTTGCCTTCCTCCTTGTGCTTTTTGTCCCGACAATAGGGATTTTTGCAAGGAAGCTCGGGCAGTTTGCTAAAAAGAGAGAAGGGTACAATTATTTCTTTACTGTTGTGAACTTCTTCTCTAT
>JAKLDT010000381.1 GCA_022703405.1 Bacteroidota bacterium
AGCTTAATATTGTTTTCGTCAATACCGCTGCCAGGCATTATAATTATCCTGTCTGCTGCTTTTTTTACAAGTTCATTGACAAGACCCAGTCCATCATTAACCTTGTTTTTCTGTCCCGAAGTAAGTATGCGCGTTGCTCCTGAAGCAATTATGTCTTCAAGTCCCCTGAAAGGATCCCTGCACATATCAAATGCCCTGTGGAAGGTCACCTGCATGGGCGATGCGAATTCAATCAGCCTGGCTGTCCGTTCAGTATCTATCTGACCAGCCGTAGTGAGTAGACCCAGTACTATACCATTTACTCCTGCTTCTCCGCAGATTTCAATATCTCTGTGCATAATTTCAAACTCATCATCAGAGTAAAGGAAATCCCCGCCCCTTGGTCTTATAATGACATTGATCGCAATATCAAGATTGTTCTTCACAGAAAGTATTGTGCCATAAGATGGAGTAGTTCCTCCTTCAAGCAAATTATCACACAATTCAATTCTGTCGGCTCCTGCAACCTGTGCATTTATTGCCGATTCAATACTATCTACACAAATCTCAAGCAAATATTTCATAATCTCAAATTCAAAATTTCCTAAAAATATTAAAATTCAGTATTATTGCACAGATTAAAACACAGTAATTATGAAACCTACATTATTAGTTCTGGCAGCAGGAATGGGAAGCCGGTATGGCGGAAACAAGCAACTTGATGAAGTTGGTCCCTCGGGAGAAACTATTATCGATTATTCAATTTTTGATGCAATACGGGCAGGATTCGGGAAGATAGTTTTTATAATCCGCCGCGATATTGAAGAACAGGTGAAGGAAAGGTTTGTAAAGAAGCTGAAAGGGAAAATTGAAGTTGATTATGTATTCCAGGAGATTACAAATCTGCCTGAAGGAGTTAAAGTCCATCCTGAAAGGGCAAAGCCATGGGGCACAAGTCATGCAATTCTTGTTGCAAAAGAGAAAATTAAAGAACCCTTTGGTGTCATAAATGCTGATGATTTTTATGGTGCTGAATCATTCAGGATACTTCATGACTTTCTTACAAATGACAAAAATCCAAATAATTACTGTATAGTTGGTTATAAGATGAAGAATACCCTTTCTGATCATGGTCATGTGAACAGGGGAGTTTGCAGGGCTGATAAGAATGGACTTCTTGTGAACATAGTTGAAACAAAGCAGATAGAGAAACTTCATGATGGTGCCCAGGCTCCTGGTCATGATGGAAAGATGGAAAAATTCAGCGGAGAGGAGATTGTTTCAATGAATCTCTGGGGATTTAAGGCGTCCTGTTTTGATTTTCTTGGAAAGGAATTTAAAAACTTCATCAATGCAAAAGGTATGGATCTTAAGTCTGAACTTGACATTCCTACATCAGTTGATAAGTTCGTTAAGAGCGGAGAGATTACAATTCAGGTACTTATGAGCAATGAACACTGGTTTGGGGTTACTTACAGGGAGGATAAGCCTTTTGTTGTTGAGAGTATTGGAAATATGATTAAAAAGGGACTTTACCCTTCAAAGA
>JAKLDT010000382.1 GCA_022703405.1 Bacteroidota bacterium
GCCTCCGGCAATTATGCTCGGAGTACCCTCTTCAAGTGCTTTTGAAGCATCCTGTCCTGTAATTTTTATCTTTGACTGGTCCCATGAAATCTTAAGACTCGGGAAAACATTTGCCGGTCCCCTGGGAACAACTGTCTCTGTCTTAATTGTCGGTAGCTTATCAATTTTAGAAGTGATGAGGCTGATCCTGTTGAGCCATTCCTGCCATTCCTTTTTGTGATCTTTTTCAAGATAGATTTTCAGCGCAGCGTACATTCCGAATATCTCTTCCTTGTTAACCTTCATTGGTCTTCCTATCGGACATTCATGCGGGCTGTTATTAAGCTTGGCAGCTTGAATAAGGTCTTTTCTGCCGAATAAGAGACCTGCACTCTGTGGCCCCATCAGCATCTTACCTCCTGAAAAAGTGATAAGATCAAACCCGATCTTCTGGTATTTGAAAAGATTTTCAACCGGAGGAACATCAGCTGCTGCATCAATAAACGATGGTATATTGTGACGTTTGCATATCTCAACAAACTTCTCATGTTTGATCTTGTCTGGAGGGCCTCCCCATGATTCAGCCCCGTTGAAGAACAATGCCATGACAGTGCTTTCATTTATTGATCTTTCCATGTGTCCTTCATCCTCAACTTCGACAAACCTGATACCAGTGCTTCTGACAGCCTGATCAAAAACATACCGGTGAGCTTTCTGTATAATAACTTCACGGGTGGGACCGGGAGGATTTGGCAGAGACCTGATAAGTTCCGGATCCTTACCTGTAATGCACGCTGCAGTGCCAAGAACCATTGCTCCTGCAGCACCAGATGTCACCATTGCTGCTTCTACCTGAAGCATCTCAGCTATTTTTGCACCAGCCTTGTCCTGCAGTTCATACATGTTTGCAAAATCATGGCATGTTGAATTAATTGCATCAAGAACTTCAGGAAGCATAAGAGAGCCTGAAAGGTAAGTCATTGTAGCTCCGGCATTTATTCGCGGAGTTACACCAAGCTCTTTGAAAAAATCCCTTTTTGGTGCGCTTGTCTTTTCTTTTGTGTTTAAAAGTGTTTCCATCTGTGAAACTCCTCCGATTGTCATTCCTGCAACCGGAAGGACAGAAAGATTTTTTATTGCCTGTCTTCTTTTCATTAGTAAAGTATTATTTTTTAATGTTGTTAACTATTGGAAGTATAATATGACTTGGTGTCCTGGCTCCGTGATATATAATCTGTTTTGCAACTCTTGTTTTTGCACTTGAGCCCAATGGATCACCGGTATTAGGATTCCTGTCAAACTGAGGAAAATTGCTTGATGTGATATCAACTCTTATTCTGTGGCCTGGCAGGAAGGCATTTGCCGTACCGGTCATTTCAATATCGTATTCATAAGTCTGGTCTGGCTTCAGAAGTTTCATTTTATCAAGTCCTTCCCTGAACCTTGCCCTGAGTATACCTTCAGAAACCGGCATTGCAAAGCCATCAGGATGCACATCAACAAGTTTTATCATCCAGTCAGTGTC
>JAKLDT010000039.1 GCA_022703405.1 Bacteroidota bacterium
TTTACAAACATTAAAACCCCCGTCCTGGCCTTCCCCCACGGGGGAAGGTAAAAAATCCATATAGCACATAATGAGGGATAAAGCCCGTTTCCCCCTGTGGGGGGAAATTGAAAGGGGGGTAATCCGCGAAAAAGGGTTACATGAATTCTGAAGAAATACAGTTATCCTGGATAAGCTATTCTTGAGTGATAAATATTTAATAATCTTTTCTTAAATACCTCTTTAATTTCTGCTATATCCCTGAATGTCAGAGGGGCATCTGAAAACTGATCTTCGTGCTCCTGGAATATTATTATCCTTTCAACAAGTTCACTTATTGATTCATCCGTGTACCTTTCAATCGTTCTTGATGCCGCTTCAACAGCATCAGCCATCATTACAATAGCTGTCTCCCTTGAAAAGGGCCTGGGCCCCCTGTACTTAAAATCGTCCTCTGCTGATTCAGGCAGAGCTCCCCTGTCGAGATACATACGATAAAAATAATAGGCTTTTGAAGTGCCATGATGTGTCTTTATGAAATCAATGATCTGTACAGGCAGTTTATATTCTTTTGCCAGTTTAACTCCGTTTTCCACATGGCTTATTATCATTCTTGAGCTTTCAGCAGGATCGAGATTAACGTGAGGGCTTTTTTCAGGATTTTGATTTTCAATGAAATACATGGGCGAGATAATTTTCCCGATATCATGATATAATGAACCAGCCCTTGTTAGCAGAACATTTGCACCAATTTCCCGTGCGGCAGCTTCTGCAAGGTTGGCTACCTGCAGAGAATGCTGGTACGATCCGGGAGCCTCTTCGGAAAGACGACGAAGCAATGGTGAACCTGAATGTGAAAGTTCAAGAAGAGAGATATCTGAAAGAAAATAAAATTTCCTTTCAAACAAGGTTATTACCGGATAGCCTGCAAGTATCAGAAATCCGTTTCCTGCAAACCACCTGAAAGTGCTGATGTCAATATTCCCAAAGCTTTCATGTTCACGCAACTCGAATGCAGTGTATATTATAAGATATGTCAGTGTAACAACAAGAGAAGAAAATGCAAGTCTGAATTTTCTGTTAATATCAGACAGCGAAAGAATAGCCACAACTCCTGCCAGAATATTAATTATTATGAACCGGAAGGGGTCGCTGATCATGAAGCTGGCAAGAATGAGAGTAATAAGAAGTATAAATAAGGCCAGCCGGGAATCATAGAAAGTCCTTACAAGAACAGGAATAAGTGCAAAAGGTACAATAAAGATTAAATCCCGGGATGGATTGAATAATACCAGTCTTGCAGCCAGAAGGAATAGAAGTATCAGGGCCAGGATGAAGAAGACTTTCCGTGAAACCTCAAGGATCTCACTGCGGAAATGAAGAAGAAAAAGGTACAGCAACAAAAAGCAAATTGCAACCAACACCAGAGTGGAAGCGGATTTAGCCGGTGATAAAACAACTGAACCTTTAACAATCAAAACACCAATAAGGAAGCTGACTGTAAAAAGAATGAGGTTAAGCACTTTCTTCTCTGAAGGATGTTTCACCTTACCGGATGCTAACATTTTGTGAGGTTTAGGTAAAGCTTCTTTATAAATACAAAAATAATTGTTTTTGAGTATCAGGAATCATACAAAAGGGACTTTGATTTTCTTCGTTTACCCCAACCCCGAGGGGGAGCGAAGAAAATCAATTTACTCCCCTTGGGGACGGGGTGAATAAATTGATTTTCTTTCGACATATTCACATGCAGAATAAGTGCTGACCATATCAGCTATTATTATTAATTTTGGATAAATAATTTCAGGATGGAAGTCTATATATGTGAAAATGTTTTTGTTCCTCTACGTTCAGGCCCTGCACACAGGTCGGAGATGCTAAGTCAGGTTCTTTTCGGCGAAAAATATGTGATTGAGGCAGCATCAGGAACATGGATCAAGGTTAGAACACTGTTTGATGATTATACAGGATGGCTCGACACGCAACATCTTCAGCACGTTAAAGAGACCAACGATTCAAAAGGAATTGTATTGAACAGACCGCTCCTTTGCTTCAAAAGCGATAACTCAAGGATAGTGCTTGAAGCAGGATGTGAGATATATGAACCTGACTATGAAGCAAAAAGATTCAGAGTCGGAGAGAACATCTTTTCTGCACTACCAGAGTTTAATCCGGCTTTCTGCAAGGCTGAAGAGTCACTTTCTGATACTGCACTGAAATTCATTAACAGCCCGTATATCTGGGGAGGCAGGGTTCCTTCGGGGATTGACTGTTCAGGATTCACTCAACTTGTTTATAAAATTCATGGCATTGCAATTCCACGCGACAGCTGGCAGCAGTCAGAAGCAGGAAAGGCTGTCGATTTCATTAGTGAGGCGAGAACCGGTGACCTTGTGTTTTTTGACAATGAAAAAGGAAAAATTTCCCATGTTGGCATGATACTGTCACAGGGGCTTGTTATTCATGCGTCAGGGCGTGTAAGGATCGATTCAATAGATCACCAGGGCATCTTCAAGAAAGAGATCAATGCTTATTCACACAGACTGAGGACCATCCGGCGTATCATTTAATTGTCTTGCAGGTCGTTAGTCTTGCACGACAATAAAAAAAGGCTGTTCCGTATTACCAGACAGCCTTTTTTAGTTTAAACGATTATTCCGTTAGTTATTTGGAGTCATAAGCTTGTTATAGCTGAGTTCGCTATCAGGCACCGGCCAGTAGTATGACTGAGCAGTAGGAGCTATTGAAGCTACAGTACCAAAAGTAGGATCGCTTTTGCCGGGGATTGTAAGACCAAGACGCAGCAAGTCCATGTTGCGAATACCTTCACCAAGGAATTCCATGTTCCTTTCATTCAGTATTGCAGTGTAGAATGCATCTGCATTGGCAAAAGAAGCCAGTGTATAAGCTCCGGCTGCAAAGGAACGAGTCCTTACTGCATTCAGAAGATCCACAGCTTCCTGTGTAACAGCATTACCGCTGCGAACCAAAGCTTCAGCACGGTTAAGCATTACTTCAGCATACCTGATAACCTGTGGGTAATCTGTTTTATTTGCCTGGTCAACAAATTTCGTGATGTAGGTTTTCCCTGAAACAGTATTTGTCATAACTTTCCTGGCATCAGCAGCATCCATCAATGCGTATGCAGAACCTGCTGCTGTATTCAGGTAATATGATTCACCTGTACCTGATTTAAAGTAATGAGCCAGGTTATTCTGAGTGCCAGGGTTATTTGAGGCAGTCATAGGTAATGACAAAATAGTCTCATTTGTGGCACTGGGTGACGCAAAAACAGCAGCGAAAGCAGCATTAAGTTCGTTTGGCACTCCGGAACCAGCCTTAAAAGGAGCAGAAGCAGGAACAATCTTAGCAGATTCTGTTACTACCTGAGCCCAGTTATGCATGTGAAGAAGTACCCTGGTTTTATAGGCAATAATAGTATTCCTGTGGACTCTGGTGGTGTTCTTTCCAATACTGCCATGATTCAAGGCAGCAAGGGGTTCTGCTTCATTCAGGTCGGCAAGAATCTGTGTATAAACTTCAGCAACAGTACTTGGGGCCAGATCGTTTTCGGCAGCGGATTTATTTGCAACGAGTCTGAGAGGAACACCCTGACCGGCACCATTATTAAGTTTATATGGTTTTGAATACATCTGCATAAGGTCAAAATAGCAGATTGCCCTGATAGTAAGACCTTCACTGCGGTATTGATTGTATTCTGCATCAGTAAGAAATGATAGTTTTCCATCTTCTTTAGCTGCCTGCAGCCCGTCAAGGAAAACGTTTACAACGTTAACTGTCTGGTAAACAGCTCCCCAAAGGTTCTGTACTTCATTTGTAGAGCTTATTACAGTATGGTTCCATGTTGCAAAGCAAGTTACAAGGTTTGAACTTGTAGGAAGGAAGTTGTCTGCCCTTACATCGTTATATACCATGAATCTTCCGCCAAGATGGTTACCATCCTTGAGTGAAGTATACATACCATTGATCTGGGCTAAAATCCTATCCTTGGTATCAAAGGCTGTAAGGTCTGACAGTGAGGTTACCGGCGCCGGATTCATCCATTTGTCTTTGACGCATCCGTTCAGTAATAATATCAACAGGAATACTGTTGAATACTTGATTATATTTTTCATATCTGTTTCTGCATTAATTGATTAAAAACTTACGTTAACCCCGAATGAATATGTCCTTGCCTGGGGTGCTGAGTTTCTGTCAATACCAGGAGCAAGGTTGGAGTCCGTATTTGTTGATACTTCAGGGTCGGTGCCTGAATAACCGGTAAGTATAAACGCATTAAACACCTGACCATACAGTCTTATCCTTTCAATATTCATTCCCTTCTTCCATACATTTTTAAAGGTATAGCCGAGAGAAATGTTCCTGAACTTCAGATAATCACCTTTTTCGACGTTTTCTGAGATCGCAAATGATGAACCGTTGGACACGTTATCATTCATGACAGGTTTCGGAATGTTTGTAATGTCACCCGGTGATCTCCAAGCAGTTTCATATACTTCAACTGAATTGTTCCACCATCTCTGATCCCTGATACCTGCTTTTGAGCCACAATAAACATAGAAACCAAAAGCATAAGTCATATTAAGTGCAAAGTCGAAATTCTTATATGTTACAGTATTATCGAGACCGCCATAATATTTAGGAAGTGGGGATGCATAAGCTACTCCGTCTTTTGCAGTGTTTATTGCAGGAGCAACAGAGCCGTCAGCCCTATAGGTCCATCTGTTGGCATTTTCATGACTGTACAGAATTTCCTGTCCGAGAGCGTTTACATAAATTCTGCGGCCTGTTGCCGGATCAACACCCCTTGTTTCAACTGCCAGCAGGTTACCAACTGGCTTGCCAACAACTGTAATATTTGTTGTTTCAAGATCTGCTGTTGATGTACGTATTTCGGTAACACCAGGAGCAAGTTCTGTAACTTCGTTCTTGATCCATGTGAAATTGAAATTTGTTGTCCAGTTGAAATCAGGTCTTGAGATATTGAAGCTTGTCAGAGAAAATTCAAATCCTTTGTTGTACATAGAACCTACGTTAGCAGGAATTGAGTTATTCGGAATACCTTTCGAGCGTGCCTGAGGTACGTTAAGGATCAAATTATTAACATCATTGTAGAAATAGCTGAAGTCCATCTGCAGCCTGTCTTTCAGAATGCCGAAGCTTAATCCGACATCATATTTGTCACTTGTCTCCCACTTCAGATCAGCATTACCTGCCTGGGTGAATGAAAGACTCGATTCAGTTCCATAAAGACCTCCGCCATACAGGAATAATGAGCTGTAATTTCCAATACCAAACATATTACCTACGCGTCCATAGCTTGCTTTAAGCCTGATATCAGAAAAAATTGTTGAAAGGCTCGAACCTGTAATAAATGATTCATTGGAAACATTCCACATCAGTGATACGCCTCCGAAGTTTCCATACTTATTATCTTTTGAAAGTCCGCTGAAACCATCACGTCTGAAGCTTCCTTCAAGATAATATTTCTTATCCCAGTTAGCGCTCAAACGTCCGAAGGATGATGAGTAGAAATTCTCTCCGTAATCACCGGCCGGCACTCCGTAAGCTGTTGTGAATGAGCCTGCAAACTGATTAAAAAATGGATCAGATACAGCAGTTTTTGTAGCATCCCAGTTACTTGTAACAGTTCTTTGCTGTTCAAGACCGGCTAAGAAACCCATATTCAGTTTCTCAATGAAAGTTTTGTCGTAATTAATTGTGTTTGTGAATGTCCACCTGTTATCTTTCCTGGTATAGTTATATGCATAACCACCATAGCTGTAACCATCACCACCAATTGGCGACCAGAATGTTGTTCTCTGTATGCCAAGGTTATCCAATCCATAAACTGATTTAATTACAAGCCCCTTAAGAGGTTCAAAACTTGCATAAAGAGTACTTAGTATCCTGTCGGTTCCGGTTGTATGCTTATTTGTTTCGAAGATCTGTGCCGGGTTATGGTAACCGAGGCCTGCAGCAAGTCCTGTGCCCATTCCGCCAATACCTCCTGAGCTAAGATTATAAGTTCCATCATTCAGATATGGACCAATTATTGGAGGAAGAACGAAAGCAAGACGTGCAGCACCTGAAGTTGCAAAGCTTGAACCTGTATTTGGTGATTCTGTGTAACCATTTGTGTATCCGATATTTGCACCAATAGAAAGATATTTTGTTATCTTCTGATCAACATTCATCCTGGCATTCTTCCTCTGATAAAAGTTGTTTTTAATCATACCGTCCTGATCGGAGAAACCAACAGAAAGGAAATATGAAGTTGTTGGTGTTGATCCTGAAACTGTTATTGCATGGTTCATCTGGAAACCTTTCTGATATATGTAATCAGACCAGTCTGTTTTAACGGGATTTCCATTAGCATCATTTACAAAGTGAAGCGGTGCAGTGCCATTTAAATTTGTATAGGCACGGTTTTTATGTTCCAGATACTGATCAGCATTCATCATATCAAAAAGTCTGAATGGTTCAGTCCATCCTGCATAACCATCATAGGTAACCTTTGTTTTGGCACCCAGACCGTGTTTTGTTGTGATTATGATTACACCGTTTGCTGCCCTTGAACCATACAATGCAGTTGCAGAAGCATCTTTAAGGATCTCCATTGATTCAATATCATTGGGGTTCACGTCTGCCAGAGAGTTCTGGATAGCAGTACCTCCGATATTACCTGTAAAAATCGGAACACCATCAACAACAATGAGAGGATTGGAAGATGATGTTATTGAGTTGAATCCCCTTACCCTGATTACAGGAGGGTTATTAAGGACTCCGTTAGGCATTGTTATGGCAACACCTGCAGCTTTACCTGAAAGAGCCTGGTCAAAGCTCTGAACAGGTACTGCTCGTATGGCATCGCCCTTCACTGAGGATATTGATCCTGTGATGTCGCGTTTCTGCTGCGTACCATAAGCCACAACAACTACTTCATCAACCTTGAAAAGGTCAGTTTCAAGAACCACGTCAATTGAAGTCTTACCGGCAACAGGAACCTCCTGGGTTCTGAAACCGACAAAACTATAGACCAGAGTCTGTGTATTCTGCGGAGCTGCAAGGATATACTTTCCGTCAACACCAGTTATGGCACCGACAGTAGTTCCTTTGGCAATCACAGAAACGCCGGGAACCGGCAGTCCATCCTCGGAACTTGTCACAGTTCCGGAAATTTGCACTGTCTGTGCCATGACAAGTGAACCTGTCAGCAACAGCAGTGAAAAAAGCATTAGGAATCTTTTCATACAATCTGTTTTAGGTTTAATGGTAAATAATCGCATCGCTAAAATAATTATTTATTTAACATGACTATTGTCATTATTAAATTATTTTAACATGACATTTACCATTTCCAACAGATTATTGGAAGGATTTATTCAATTTTATCAATAATTCTGCTTCTTTTCTTTCAGATTCCAAATCGATATGTCTGCCTTTTTCAATTATGATATTTACAAAATCCTTATCCTTCAGATCACGTGAATTTATCATGACATTCATAAAGGCTCCTCTGATTGCCGCCCGCAGGGCAAGGGCTCCTACTGCTGCATCCGTAATTGAAGAAGGATTACCTTTTTCAATCATTTCCGCTATCAGATCATAGGCTGAAAATGCTGTTTCCATTACTGTAAATGGAACATTTATAGCATGTTTTGTTGCTGCCTCAACAGCTTCTTCCCTTTTTTTCTTGTCAGCTTCTGTTTTTTTGGGCAGACTATAAGCTTCAAGTATCATATTAAAGGCTTCTGTATCTTCATCAACAAGCTGAAGAAGCCGTTTCTGAACCTGAATTCCTCTTTCAGCCCATGAAGAAAACTCCTCCCATCTGTCATCCCACCCCCTCTTATGCGCGGAGAGGTTGGCAACCATTGTTCCCAGTGAAGCGCCCAGGGCGCCAAGATATGCTGATACCGAACCTCCGCCCGGTGCAGGTGATTCGGAGGCTGTTTCATTTGCAAAATCAGTAAGGTTCATGCTTATAAGCCTTCCCTTCCTCACGTTGCCTGCCATAACATAATCAATTATCCTTTCGTCAGGTCTGAATTCACGTATGTCATTCAATCCCAGCGACCTGACTGCTATTCTAATAAGTTCCTCATCAGGCACTCCTGCTGATCTCTGCTGTTTGCTTAGGAAATACTTTCCGGCATCAAGCAGCGATTTAAGTGGTATCAGACCAACAAGTTCCGATCCTGTAACCCTCACTCCGCGTGCATCGGCCTTCCTGCAAACCTCGTCAAAAGCAAGGTGTACAGGTGTTACAGTAATATTCGTAAGGTTCATTGAAATCTGTGCAATACCGTATTCTTCAATATACCAGCCTATTGCCTTAACTGACTTAAGTGAGCCCGGAACCATTACAGGTTCTCCTTTATCATCCTTTACAATTTTACCTGTAAGTGAATCGCCCTCACGCTTTGGTCTTCCCTTTTCCCTGACATCATAGGCTATAGCATTTGCCCTTCGCACAGAGGTTGTGTTCAGATTCACATTGAAAGCCACAAGGAAATCCCTTGCCCCCACTGCTGTGGCGCCCGATCTTACATTTAATTTTGTTGGTCCGAAGTCCGGTTTCCAAAGGGGATCTGTTAATTTCTTAACAAGACCCTCGTATTCGCCTGATCTGCAACTGGCAAGATTACGGCGCTCCTCCCTGAATGCCGCATTTTCATAGCAATATACCGATATGCCAAGCTCATTGCCTATTCTCTCAGCAAGTTTGCGCGCATAAACAACAGTCTCTTCCATAGTGATACCTGATACCGGAACCAGCGGACATACATCTGTTGCACCCATACGGGGATGTTCACCGCTGTGTTTCGACATGTCAATTAATTCAGAAGCCTTTCTGACAGACAAAAACGCGGCTTCAACAACAGAATCGGGATCTCCCACAAAGGTCACAACAGTTCTGTTTGTGGCTTTGCCGGGATCAACATCAAGCAGCTTAACTCCTGCACATTTCTCAATTTCATCAGTTATCTGCCTGATAATCTCCATATCACGGCCTTCACTGAAATTCGGAACACATTCTAATATTCTTTTTTCCATATTGTCATGTTCTGTTCTCCGCTGCCCTCTATGTTACTATGTGCTGCTCTGTGTAATAAAAAAGAACTAACACAGAGTTCACAGAGGACCACAGAGTGACACGGAGATATTTTATATTATTTTTCCTTTTAGTATTACTTTTTCAACGAGATCACTTCCGAAAGCATAAGGCATGAAAGCAAGCGAAGGTATTTCTTTGGATATAAACACATTAGCCACTTTTCCTCTTGCTATTGAACCATGTGTTTCCGATATCCCCATAGCACAGGCGGAATTTATTGTAGCAGCATTAAAAGCTTCTTCGGGAAGCATTTTCAACCTTATGCAGGCAAGAGACATAACAAGTTTCATGTTTCCGGAAGGACAGGATCCGGGATTAAAATCAGAAGCCAGAGCCACAGGAAGTCCGGCTTCGATCATTTTTCTTGCAGGAGGGTCAGGCAGACCAAGAAAGAATGCCGAACCAGGCAACAGGGTTGGTATTGTATCAGAGCCTTTTAATGCAAGTATCTCCTCATCTCCGGATCGTTCGAGATGATCAACAGACAAGGCGTTGTATTTGACTCCGGTCTGTACCCCTCCGCTGAAATCAAGTTCGTTAGCATGAATTTTAGGCAACAGCCCGTGTTTGATACCTGCCATAAGTATCCTTTCGGTATCCTCAACACTGAAGAAACCCTTGTCGCAGAATACATCTATATAATCAGCCAGTTCTTCCGCGGCAACAACAGGTATCATTTCATTAATTACAACGTCAACGTACTTTTCCCTGTTGCTTTTGTATTCCTGCGGCACTGCATGAGCTCCCAGGAAGGTCGAACGTACTTCAAGCGGGCTTGTCTCCCTTATACGCCGTATTACCCTGAGCATTTTTAGCTCATCCTCAAGATTTAGTCCGTATCCGCTTTTAATTTCCACTGCCCCTGTTCCAAGTGTAATGATCTCTTCAATTCGTCTGAATGACTGTTCATATAGCTCATTCTCAGAGGTGTCATGTATTCTTTTCGCTGAATTGAGTATGCCTCCGCCACGTTTTGCGATTTCCTCATAGGACAAGCCTTTGATCTTATCTGCAAATTCAGTTTCCCTGCTTCCGGCATATACTATATGTGTATGTGAGTCACAGAATGAGGGGAAGACTATTTTTCCTCCGGCATCAATTTTAGTGTCTGCCTGTTCATAGCCGCATTTCTCATCAGGCAACTCATGCATCGTACCAAAATCAAAGATTTTTTCATCTTCTATATACAACCAGGCATCATCAATTGTCCTGATTTCTGACAAGTCCTTCCCACATACTTTCAGTCTCGGTGAATCTTCAACCTGAACAAGTCTTTTTATATTTGATATAATCAAGCTTTTTCCCATCTCCTGGTTTCAGATATTTATGTTAAGAATTAGCCATTGATGCATTCAGCATTTATCAAGTGCCTAAGGTAGCAAATATTGAAAAAACAGTATGTAATTTCCTTTTTTCTTTATCTTTAGCACCCTGAACTAAAACTGTTTTTATGAAAAGGAGCCTGATTCTTGTTTTCTCCCTGGTGATTACAGCAGGCCTGACCGCACAGGAAGAAAAGCCTAAAAAGACCGGATGGAAGTTTGGCGGGGCTTTGCCTGCAATAACCTTCGACACCGACCTTGGTTTTCAGTATGGCGCTCTTGTTGAGTTTCACAACTATGGCAATCCTAGCGTTTTTCCCGATTATAAGGAAAGGATTTACATAGAAGGCTCACGCTTCACCAAAGGAAGTGGAATATACAGGATAATGTATGAATCAAATACACTTTTCAAAACGATTCATTTCATAAGTGATCTTAGCTATCTTCCTGACAAGGCAAGTTATTTCTATGGTTTCAACGGATATGAATCAATATATAATAAGGACTGGGCTGATGATGAGCTGGCTTCACCTCCTTACAGAACAAGGATGTTCTACCGTTATGAAAGAGACCAGTTCAGGTTCAAGAACGATGTCCAGGGAAAACTTGCAGGCGAGCATCTGAAATGGGCGGCAGGGCTTGCTTTCCAGAAGTTTCAGCCAAACTCGGTGGACATTGAAAAAATCAATAAAGGCAAGGATGTAAAACTGCCTTCTGTAACTGAAATGCCTGGCCTTTATGAGAGATACCAGGCTCTTGATATAATTTCTTCCGATGAGGCCGGCGGAGGCTGGGTGAATACAGTTAAGCTTGGGCTTATGTATGACACCCGCGACAACAGGCCAAATCCCATAAAAGGCATCTGGACTGAAGCAGGTATTGAGACAGCTCCATCCTTCATGGGCAATGACTGGAGTTTTTCCAAGTTTTATTTTACTCATCGTCAGTACTTTACATTAATAGAAAAGGATCTTACCTTAGTTTACAGGGTTGGTTACCAGACTAATATTTCAGGCAAAGCTCCATTCTTTTACCAGTCACAGGTTATTACATCCATACTCACCGGAGCTACAAATGAAGGCCTCGGGGGAGCAAGCACATTAAGGGGTGTATTAAGGAACAGGGTTATAGGTGACGGTTTTGTAATGGGCAATGTTGAACTGAGATGGAAACCGGTATACTTCAGGTTCCTGAAGCAGGATTGCTACCTGGGATTGAGCGGATTTTACGATTTCGGCATGATAACGAAGGAAATAGAAATGCCTTCGGATTTGCAGACAAGATTCGCAACACTCTACACCACAGAGAACTACTCTGATTACTTCAACCCGGGAGGAGAAAAGCTGCATCAGAGCGCAGGTATCAGCATTATGCCGGTTATGAACAATAACTTTGTGATTGCAATTGACATTGGCAAGGCTTTCAATGCCCAGGACGGAAATATAGGTTTCTCAATAGGCCTGAATTACCTGTTCTAGGATAAGGAGACTCTCTCCATACTTATTAATCAGCGTAATCTGCGGGATAATATAGTTCCCACAGATTACGCTGATTTTTGTTGATTACTGCTCATTAAAAGCCTCTCAGGAAGTAGGCCAGTGTTGTTCCGAAATAATTTCCAAGCATATAGCCTATTACTCCGCCCGCTATACCGGTAACAATTACATCCTTGTTCCGGAGGGCATTTGCAACAAGAGGCACAAAGGGCGGGGAAAAGATGAATGCAGTGGCCGTTATAAGAAAATTATCAGCATCTATCCTGAAAATTCTCGCGAGTATTATGTGCAAGATAAGCGAACCAAAGTAGCACCAGGAGATAAAAAGTATCAGGTTAAGCATTCCCTTGTCAAACATTTTTGTAAGATCAGACTGGGATGCTACAGTTAATGAAAAAACAAGTATAAGATACATACCAAGCTGAAAGGTCTTCTCTATCCGGTTAATTGATTTTACAAGCGAGGCAATTAAAGAAAGGGTTGTTATCGATAATACAACAACAGCCATCTCATATTGCTTCTGTTCAGGTGGCAGCAGCAGGCTCATTGCAGCTCCCGCACCGGCAATGAGAACAGCAAAACCAAGAGCTTTAAGCAGCGGGACTGCCATGCTTCGACTCAACATTCCTGAAAAATCATTCAGGTTCTCAGTTTCAGTTACAAGCTGATCAACATCTGTCCTGATACCATTCCTGTCTTCGAACCTGGGAAGAATAGCCCGGAATATACGCGGGGCCACTGTTACAAAGAAAAGTACAAGAAAAGCCCCGACTATAATATCATAAGTATTCAGCACCATAAAACGGTGAGCATCAACATCCAGTACAAGCTTTAATGCTGCAAAGTTAGGTGTGCCGCCAGTATAAATCCCTTCAAACATTCCCGCCAGCTTCCATGTATCAGGAAAAGCGTTTTTCCAGATAAAAAAACCGGCAGTCACAATAACCAGGCCTGAAACCAGAGCCAGCGCAATTGATATAAATCCCTTGCGGGCCATTTTAAGCCACCTCTTCAGGTCGATAGAGAAGATTATCAGCGGGAATGCCAGAAGAATAGCTAATGTTACTATGTTATTCTGAACTCCTGCAATGCTGTTGACAAGCCTGTCAGCCTCCACAGCCTTTCCTTCAGAAATCAGATTTTCAAGCACTTCTGTTTTCAGTACAGACTGACCATGCAAGGCATCAATGTATCCCTGGCTCCCTTTCGGAAAAATCCCTGAAGAACCAAGAATCAGTCCGAAGCCATAAGCCAGTACAATAATTCCCAGCTTTTCAAAGAAGTTCCACTTCCGGCAAAGCCAGATAATGAGCAGGGGGAACAAAAAGTAAAACAGTATTAGAAATATATTAACTGCCATAATCCTGAAAATAATTAATTCAAATATAAAAAAAGCGGCTCCCCGACAGGAAAGCCGCCATGCAAAATAGGTTTTTATACTTAGTAGATATCACTCTTTTTTTCGTCGCAGTCACATTCGTCGAAACTTTTCTGATACTGGGAAATAGCTTTGAGACTCATCCCCATGCTTGAAAAACCTCCGTCGTGAAAGAGATTCTGCATTGTAACCTTTTTTGTAAGATCTGAAAAAAGTGTAACACAATAGTCGGCACAATCGGCTGCAGTTGCATTGCCCAAAGGGGACATTCTCTCTGAGAAATCAACAAGCGAGTCGAATCCATGTATCCCGCTTCCTGCGGTTGTTACAGTAGGTGACTGGGAAACAGTGTTAATTCTCACTTTTCGTTCGCGTCCGTATATATAGCCGAAACTTCTTGCTATTGACTCGAGCAGCGCTTTTGCGTCACCCATGTCATTATACCCTGAAAGAGTCCTTTGGGCTGCGACGTAGGAAAGAGCCACAACAGAACCCCATTCTTTTATGGCATCCAGTTTATAAGCCGTCTGAAGCACCCTGTGAAAACTAAGAGCAGAGATATCGAAAGTTTTCAGCATATTCTCATAATTAGTTGACTCATAAGGGATATCCTTCCTTACGTTCGGAGACATGCCAATTGAATGGAGGATAAAATCAAACTTGCCCCCGAAAATTTTCATACTTTCTGTCAGGAGGTTTTCAATATCTTCCATTTTTGTTGCATCAGCAGCAATAACCTTGCTGCCTGTAATCTTTGCAAGTTCATTTATTGTACCCAGCCGCATTGCAACAGGTGAGTTGGTTAGAACAAGCTCAGCTCCTTCTGCATGTGCCCTCAATGCTACCTGCCATGCAATCGACATCTCATTAAGAGCGCCGAAAATAATCCCTTTCTTTCCTTTTAAAAGACCTTCTCTCATTTTTTAAATAACTAAATTTCAATTAATTAATCACAGTCTTAAGCAACTCTCTGGCATTTTTCAATGCTGTTTCTGTAACTTCGCTGCCACTAAGCAGCCTGGCAACCTCCAGAACACGTTCTTCATCTGTTAACAAACGAATCCTTGTAATTGTTGCATCATCATTATCATCTTTATATACATGGTAATGCCTGCCTCCTCTTGAAGCAACCTGAGGCAGATGTGTAATATTAATGACCTGCATGTACTTACCCATGCTCTCAAGTATCTGTCCAACCTTATCAGCAACCTCTCCTGAGACACCTGAATCTATCTCATCAAATATTATTGTAGGCAGGTTGCTGTTTCTTGAAAGAACCGATTTAAGGCTCAGCATAACTCTTGAAAGCTCACCCCCGGATGCTATCCTTGAAATGTTCTCCGGAGCGATCTGCTTATTCGAAGAAAAAAGGAATTCAGCATTATCAGTGCCTGATGGCCTGTATTCACCATCGGATGAAAAATCTATCCTGAACCTGGCATTTGGCATTCCAAGCTGTTTCAGCAGTTCAGTTATCTTACTTTCTGTTTCAGGAAGTATATTCCTCCTTTTTGCTGACAACTCCTCTGATAGTTTTCTTAGGTTTTTTTCTTCTACCTCAATAAGTTTCTCAAGTTCAGCTATCCTGTCATCACCAGAAGCAAGGGCAGTTAGCTGCGATTTCATTTCTTCAGTTTTAACAAGCAGCTCATCGAGGTTTTCAGCCCGGTGTTTATGGCACAATGTATAAATGACATCCAGTCTTTCATTTATCTGCGCAAGTCTGGCCGGATCAGCATCTATTGTTGAAGCAAGCCTGTCAATTTCTGCCGCGAAATCATCAAGTTCTATAAGCGCTGATTCAATCCTTGAGCTCAGGGCTTCGCTCTGGGGAAGAAAATTTCTTATACGTGCCAGGTTTGAACGAACCTCCCTGAGCATTCTGAGAATTGATATTTCGTCTGAAAGAAAGAGCTGGGCAGAAGAAGTAAGGGCATTTTTTATCTCCTCTGAGTGAACAAGAAGCTCCTGACCTGCTTCAAGTTCTTCCTGCTCTCCTTTTTTCAGTTTTGCCTCCTCAATCTGTAACAGCTGATGCCTGTAGTATTCAAGATCAGCCTTATTTTTGTCATAGCTCTGCTTCAGTCCGGAATATTCCTTTTTGAGTTTCCTGTATGTATTGTATGAACCTGAATATTTTTTCAGAAGCATTTTTGTACCGGCAAATGAATCAACAACCGACAACTGAAATGAATTATCATTCAGCATCAGGGTCTGGTGCTGTGAATGAATATCTATAAGCCTGTCGCCCAAATCCTTAAGCACAGAAACAGTAACCGGAGTGTCGTTTATAAAAGCCCTTGATTTTCCTGCAGGATTAACCTCCCTCCTTACAAAGGTTTTATCATCATAGTCCAGGTCATTGCTTTTGAAGAAATCCTGAAGTTCATAAGCTGACAGGTTGAAAATCCCTTCTACTATGCATTTCTCATTTTTATCAAGCAAGGCTGATGTATCAGCCCTGGTACCGAGAATAAGGGAGAGTGCACCGAGAAGGATTGATTTTCCGGCACCTGTTTCACCTGTAATAATAGTCAGCCCTGATTCGAGGTCTATATCGAGCTCCTTTATAAGTGCATAATTTCTTACAGATAATTTAGTCAGCATGGAGAAGGCTATTGAGCTGAGGATGAATTGATTTTTTCGTACTTGGCCTTATTTGCAGGATCAATCTCATTCATTATCTGCATAACCCTGCTTTTTTCCTCGGGGAATGATCCTGAAAATACATTAATTATTTCATCTGCCTTGGCATCAATAATTATCTGAAGGAAGTACATATACGGATCAGGCCTTTTTCTGTAGACCTCCTGCAGCAGCTTAAGGCTTTCTGCCATATTTATCCTGGCTTCACTCACTCTTGCTTCCATCATATCCATGCCTTTCATGTAATATTCATAGCTGAACAGCCTTACATTCTCATACTCCCTGTTCAGAACATTCTTTACAAGCCAGTACCTGTTGCGGTTTCTTGAACCATCGAATGGCTTCCATCCAGTCTCAGGGGCATTCTGGGCATTTGTGACAATCTTTTCTGCCATCTGGAAATAATCTGTGCCGCCAAGCGGAGAAAAAGTATCATAGTCAAAACCAAGGATCATGTATGTATAATAGGCAAGAACAGAAATAAGGTTGTTCCTGTGTGTGCTCGGATCGAACTCAAGAGTCTGAAACTCAACATATCTGAACTGAAAATTATTATCAACAAAATTCAGGAGTGTTGAATTGTATGTTGTATTGAAAACGGGCCGTCTAAGCTGTATCTGGATTGTACCCTTGAATTCATCACCGGAAAGCTGGTCGGTAAGGTTTATAAGGATATTACAGTCGATCCTTTCCGCGTAACTGAAAACATTGTTTGTCCAGATCGTATTATTCATGAAATCATAAATATCGCGCTGCATGTTTTCGAAGATCTCCCTGTTTGACCCCTGGATCATCTGTGCAGAGATCTGAACATTACAATTCAACTCCTGCGACTTCAGAACCACAGAACTCAGAAGCAGAACAGCTGACAGGCAATATCTCAGGTAACGTTTAGATTTCATCTTCTGAAATTATCTCATCATTGATATTATTTTGCTCAGAATATCCCTTGCAACATCTTCCTTTGATTTCAATTCAAATTTATCAATTTTATTGTTACGGCTTATTATTGTAATCCTGTTGGTATCATGACCGAATCCCGCGCCCTCTTCCCTGAGAGAATTCAACACTATAAGATCCAGATTTTTGCTTTTAAGCTTTCCTGATGCATTTTTAATTTCGTTATCTGTTTCAAGTGCAAAACCAGCCAATAACTGATTTTTCTTCTTCTGTTTTCCCAGAGTATATGCAATGTCGACAGTGGGTTTCAGCTGAAGGTTTAATATTCCATCCTTCTTCTTCAGTTTTCTGTCGCTGACGTCTGCAGGTGTGTAATCAGCCACTGCAGCCGACAATATTGCAACATCGCAGTCAGGGAACAGGGCTATGCATTCCCTGGCCATTGAATCTGCATTTGTTACATTTGTTACATTTATCTCCTTATGTTTCGGGACTGTATTTACCGGACCCAGAACAAGATGCACTTCCGCTCCCATCTCACAGGCAGCGTCGGCCAGTGCTATCCCCATTTTGCCTGAAGAATAATTACTTATAAACCTTACGGGATCGATAGGTTCTCTGGTAGGTCCCGCATTTATCAGAAAGCGTTTCCCTTTCAGCGGTTCAGAGTTTTTTTTTTATCAAGGAAGCTTTTGATCTCCTTCACGATTTCCTCAGGTTCTGCCATCCTGCCTTTCCCGTAAAGACCGCTTGCAAGCTCCCCGCTGGCGGGTTCAAGAACATGGTTCCCATAAGCTTTCAGGGTCTCAATATTTATTGTTGTTGAAGGATGGGCAAGCATGTCCATATCCATTGAGGGAGCCACAAATACCGGGCAGCGTGCGGAAAGGTATGAAGTAAGAAGCAGGTTATCAGCAATACCTCCGGCCATCTTTGCTATTGTGTTTGCAGTGGCAGGCGCAATAAGAAAAAGGTCAGCCCACAATCCCAATTCAACATGACTGTTCCAGTCACCGTTTTCGGGATTATAGAAGGCTGAAATTACAGGATTGCCAGAAAGGGTTGCTATTGTCAGAGGTGTTATGAACTCCTTTGCATGATCAGTCATAACAACCTTAACCTCAGCTCCTTCCTTAACAAGCAACCGGATGATAGTCGCAGTTTTATACGCTGCGATACCTCCGGTGATACCTATTAGTATATGTTTGCCCTTAAGCATAAAGGCAGTATTTATTTCTGTTTTGTGTCGTTCTCGGGATTCCTGAAAAAGATTTTGTTTTCCTCAAGCTCCTGCAATGCAATAAGTGTAGGTTTTGGAAGCCTTTCATAGAATTTGGATATTTCAATCTGTTCCCTGTTCTCGAAAACTTCCTCAAGGTTATCACTGTATGAAGCGAACTCCTCAAGCTTTTTGTTAAGCTCCTGCTTCATTTCAACAGAGATCTGGTTAGCTCTTCTTGAAACAACAATCACTGTTTCGTAGATATTGCCGGTATCCTTTGTCAGTGACGCAAGGTTGCGTGTGACAGTTGTAACAGGTGCTGCTGATTTTCTGTAATCCATATAGTTATTGCTTGTTTAATTGATCAACCGGTATTGCCGATTTCAGGTATTTATCGGTCTTCTGGTAAATTGATTTAACGTCCTTTGAATACTTGCTTTCCGGATATTCCTCCATAAATGAATAATAATCATCAAGAGTATCCTGATAGCGTGACTTCTGCTTGTCGGCCATGCTGTAAAAAGCATAAAGATACAGGGAATTAAGCTTCAGAAACATCATTTCTTCCCTGTATTTTGAGTTTGCATAATTCTTCAGACTGTTGTTTATTGCCACAACAGCCGACTTATACTCCTTCATATCATAATAAAGTCTTGCACTTCTGTAATTTTTCTCAACGAGCCTCTCCTCCATCTCTTTCAAAAGTGTCCTGCATTCATCCACTTTAGGGCTGTGGGGAAATTTATTTATGAAAATATTAAAGCCTTCTATTGCATTTTTTGTATTTTCCTGGTCCAGCTCAGGCCTTGGCGAATTAAGATAATCACAATAAGCAGCCAGATAATGAGCTTCCTCTGCATGCTTGCCAAAGGGGAACTGATCAACGAACATCTTGAACTGTGTTCCTGCCATTATATAATCTTTCATGCCGTAATAGCTCTGCGCATTTATCCAGTTAAGTTCCTCGCCTTCTTCTGTTGCCCGGTAACGTGGAAGTACCTGGCGAAGAAGCTCAGTCGTCTTAACATATTTGCCCTCATTGTAATACTCAAGAGCTCTTGTCTTCTTAAGATCAAAATCAGTGCTCTTTAAAAGTTTCTCATACTCGCTGCATGAAGTAACGAGCAGAAACACAACCGGTATTATCAAAAACCTGAATCTCATAGAAAAATGTTGCGCAAAATTACTGAATTTTTTTTAACCTGAGAAATAAACGGAATTATTATCAGTTTATTTTCTGCAATATACCATCAGGTAAATAGGTATAAATAGGTATAAAGCAAGATAGTGATATCTTTACTTTTGTAAAAAAA
>JAKLDT010000004.1 GCA_022703405.1 Bacteroidota bacterium
ACAGTGAAGTATGGAACCATTGAGCTCCGGATTATTATTAAGGGCTTCATCCATTGCAAATCCCTGGCCTATTCCAATAGTATAATCGCTCAGGCTGACACTCATGCCTCTTTGTCCTGCTTCATCTGCAAACCATCTGAACAGGTCCCACCAGGCATCAGTGAAAAGGGCTGGTTTACTGGGATTTGACAACCCGTATGACAGTCCTCCGTAATCGAGGTGGCTGTAATTTATCTGAAGGCTTGAGATGCTCTTGCCACTAAGCTGATCGAGCTGCCAGAGCAGTCTTTCTTTTGTTAATGTATCTCCCTGCCACCAGTAGAATGGCACTTCTCCATAGCCGGCAGGCGGGTTTTTAAAGCCTGGAAGTACATCAATATCAGGACTTCTGTCAGGATAACCGGCAGGCAGTTTTTCATTCCTGCTGCATGACAGGAGAGTTAAAATAACAGTGAGAAGTACGATGCGCATAAATTTTTTTATTAGCCTTTTTCCAAAGATAATTAATGATTCCAAATGGATTTGCCTTATCCCGATTTTGGCATAATGTTGCTATATTTGTTCACAGAGGTCTGCCTTTAATTTTAAACAACGATTGAATGGCCCATTTGCCTAGTCTTATATACGATCTTGCACTTATCCTGATTACAGGTGCTGTAACTACAGTTCTATTCAGAACAATAAAACAACCGCTTGTTCTTGGTTATATTATTGCCGGTTTTCTTGTCGGCCCGCACCTTTCACTTACACCTACTGTTGCCGATACAGAGAACATCGAGATCTGGGCTGAAATAGGCGTTATTTTCCTTCTGTTCAGCCTCGGCCTGGAATTCAGCTTCAGAAAACTGAAAAGGGTTGGGGGTAGCGCCTCTATAACTGCTGTTGTTGAGATAGTAATTATCTTCATTTCAGGCTATCTGCTCGGTACTCTTCTCAAGTGGCCTGTAATGGACTGTATCTTCCTCGGAGGTATGCTTGCAAGCTCATCAACAACAATAATAAGCAAGGCCTTTGATGAAATGGGCCTTAAAGCCAGGAACTTTGCAGGAGTGGTGATTGGCGTTCTCATTGTAGAAGATCTTCTTGTTATTATGCTGATGGTATTGTTGTCGACCCTTGCCGCAACAAAGGAGTTTGAAGGATCGGGCATGTTATTCACGGTGGCAAAGCTTATATTCTTCCTGATACTCTGGTTCATAGGCGGCATCTTTCTTATACCGACAATTATTAAAAAGTTCCGGCGCTACCTGTCAGATGAAAGTACTCTTATAATGTCAGTTGGCCTGTGTCTTGGAATGGTTATTCTTGCAACAAAAGCTGGTTTTTCTGCAGAACTTGGAGCCTTTCTGATGGGATCAATCCTCGCTGAATCAGTCATGGCTGAAAAAATTGACCATCTTATCAAACCTGTGAGGGATCTTTTCGGGGCTGTGTTTTTTGTTTCAGTAGGGATGATGATAGATCCTCAGCTGATGTATGAGTACAGGTGGCCAATCTTGTGGGTGACTCTGCTTGTTATATTCGGGAAATTCTTTGCGACTGCAGCCGGGGCTCTGATTTCAGGTCAGCAAGTCAGGCAGTCGGTTCAGGTTGGCATGAGCATGGCTCAGGTTGGCGAATTTGCCTTTATAGTTGCCTCTCTCGGTCTGTCACTGGGAGTTACAAGTGATTTTCTTTTTCCTGTTGCTGTCGGAGTATCGGCTGTTACGACTTTCACAACTCCCTATATGATAAAATCATCAGACAGGATTTATAAAGTAATAGTCTCTGTTTTACCTGGCAGCTGGATAAGGACCCTGAATAAATATTCTTATGCAGCACAGGGTATTCAGGCAGGAAGCAATCTCAAACAGGTTCTCCAGAAGCAGATTACTATTGTTCTGATAAATGGCAGTATAGTAATTGCTGTATTTCTGCTTGCCGTAAGGGTACTGCTTCCCTTTTTGAATGAGAATTTTTCCGGTGCTTATGTCCCGGAATTAATTACACTCATTGCTGCCCTTGGGTTTGGTAGTCCCTTCCTGTGGGCGCTTATGGCAAAAAGACCGGGAAATGTGCCTTATAAGGAATTGTGGCTCGATAATAAATACAGCAGGGGACCTCTCTTTATAATTGAGGTTTCACGATTAATATCCGGTATACTTATAATCGGTTATCTGCTTGACCGTTTGTTTTCCACTTCAGTTGCTGCTGTGGTTGGCTTGCCTGTTATTGCTTTAACAGTAATTCTGTTCTCAGCGCGAACAAGAAAATTCTATGAAAAAATAGAATTAAGGTTTATCGATAACCTAAAGGCTAACGAAAATGCTGATATTGAAAAAGATAAAAATAGTCCGGGTCTGAGAATGCAAATCACGGAAGATCATGAATTTAGGCCATGGGATGTGCATATAGTAGAGTTTCAGGTTGATCCAAATGCCATTTTTATCGGCCAGACACTGAACGAACTGGCCTGGAGGGAAAAGTTCGGCATAAATATTTCCTGTATCCGCAGAGGTGACAGAATGATCTTTGCGCCCGGGCGTAATGACAGGATTCAGGCGCTTGATTTTATCGGAATAATCGGAACTGATGAGCAGATACAGGTATTCAGGAATTTCCTTGATTCCGGTGAAAAGCAGGCTTTTTCAGCACAGGATACAGACGATCTGGTTATCGAGAAAATTATAATAGGAGCAGGTAACAAGCTGAAAGGCCAGACAATAAGGAATTCGGGGATAAGGGAAAATTCCAAAGGTCTTGTTATCGGGATTGAGAGAAATGATAAACGTATTCTTAACCCATCTTCCGATACTGTTTTTGAGTGGGGCGATATTGTCTGGATTGCAGGTGACAGGAAGCTTATTAAGAGGTATAAATAGCGGGGAAGTTGTAAAAAGTAATCAGTGATCAGTAAGCGGTAATCAGTTATCAGGTATCAGTAATTTTAACAAGCAACAAGCAACAAGCAACTAAAACACTCTCCTATGCCACTACTTATCGCCCTCTGCGGAATAACACTCTTCCTTATACTCATAATGGTTTTCAAGCTGAACCCTTTTATTGCCGTTATGATAGTTGCTATTTCTGTTGCACTTGCTGTTGGCATGCCTGTGGCAAAGGCAATATCAACAATTGAAAAAGGCATAGGCAGTACAATGGGAGTTATTGTCCCGGTTCTGGGATTAGGTGCCATGCTTGGCAAACTCGTTGCTGAAAGCGGTGCTGCCCAGAGAATTACAACACGTTTTCTGACCGGAGTAAATAAAAACAGGATACAGAGTTCAATAATGATAGCAGGCTTCATAATTGGCGTGGCCCTGTTCTATGAGATAGGTTTCTTCATAATGATCCCGCTCGTTTTTACAATTGCCGCTTCAACCGGCCTTCCACTTATATATGTTGGCCTTCCAATGCTTGCCTCACTTTCGGTAACACATGGCCTTTTGCCGCCACATCCTGCCCCCACGGCTCTTACTGCAATTTTTCAGGCTGACCTTGGTCTCACACTCCTGTACGGCCTTACAATTGCCGTACCTACAATTCTGGTTTCCGGACCCTTTCTGGCAAGGTTTTTAAGCAGGGTTGATGCAAAGCCAATCGCCGAATTTGTCAACCAGAAAGTTATGGCAGAAAATGAAATGCCTGGCTTCTGGAAAAGCTTCTTTACGGCCCTTATGCCTGTTATACTTATATCTCTCGCTACAGTCGCTGGCCTTACACTACCTGAGGGAAATATCCTTCGCAGGTTTCTCTCAGGTATAGGAAATCCTATTGTTGCAATGCTTCTTTCTGTATTGTTTGCCATATATACTCTTGGTATCAGCAGAGGAAAAAAGATGCCTGACATTATGAAATCACTTGGCCATTCTGTTGGAAGCATAGCAATGATAATGCTGCTGATTTCAGGTGCGGGTGCATTAAAACAGGTCCTTGTTGATGGAGGAGTCAGTAAATATATAGGCGAGCTTCTGAGCAGTTCAGGACTTTCTCCACTATTCCTGGGCTGGCTTATTGCCACAATTCTCAGGATATGTATCGGATCTGCCACTGTATCAGGTCTTACTGCAGCCGGCATAGTGCTCCCTCTTGTGGCAGGCACAGGTGTTAAACCGGAACTGATGGTCCTTGCCGTCGGTTCAGGAAGCCTGATGTGCAGTCATGTTAACGATACCGGATTCTGGCTATTCAAGGAGTACTTCAATCTCAGTGTTAAAGAAACGCTTAAGACCTGGACAATAATGGAGACTTCAATAGGTATCACAGGACTGATAGGGGTACTGCTTTTAAACCAGATTGTGGGTTGATCTGTTTATTGTCTCTTTTTTTGTAAATTTAGCATCCTTAATACAGGGTCATTTGCAAATTTCTTCAATAAAATGAAAAAGTTATTTTTTTTCCTGTTATTGTCTGCTGCCATAACAGACAGTATTCTCGCTCAGGAAGGCGCAACTCTTCTGAACAACTTTCAGGAGAGCAGTGAGCCTGAAGACCAAAGCTGGGCCATTTGCCAGGACGGATATAACACTATGCTTTTTGCAAACCGCAGGGGCATAATGACCTTTGACGGGCAAAAATGGGACTTTGTCATGATGCCGGCCGTACCTTATTCATTAAGCTATTCAGGCGCTGATAACAGAGTATATGCTGGTTGTGACAATAATTACGGTTATCTTGAAAAAGATGACAAGGGATTTTACCATTTCGTGTCTCTTTCTGGTGATTCTGCTGCTGTCGGGCTGATTTCCAGGATAATACTGACCGATACCACAGTGTGGTTTTACAGTGAATCTTCAATAAGCAGGCATAATCTTAAAACAGGAATGCTTGAGAAGCGCTTTGAAAATAAGGGCGGAAAGTTATTCACAGGTATGTTCCTGACAGCAAAGAATGCCTTTATAAATGTCACCTCAGCTGGCCTCCACAGGGTTGAGGCCGATACTCTTTTTCCCATTGTAACAGGCTATCTTACAATGAATGAAGTTGTATTGTTCTCACTGCCTTATGATGCCAGGCAGGTGTTGCTTGGTCTGGGAAACAGTACACTGAAACTTTTTGATGGTATCAAGTATTATGATTACAACATACATGATGAGGGTTACCTGGCCGACAACATCTTGTCTGACGGTACAGCTGTAAGTGATTCTCTGTATGCTTTTTCGACTCTTAGCGGTGGATGTATTGTTGTCGATAGAAAAACAGGAAAGCTTATTTCAACAATAAATTACCAGAATGGTCTTCCCGATGATGAAGTATATGCCATATCTTCAGACAATCAGCTTGGACTCTGGATCTCACATCAGTATGGTCTGAGCAGGGCCGCCTTAAAATTGCCAGCAGGTAATTTCAGCATTTATCCGGGCCTGTCAGGTAACCTTACAACATCATTATTTTACAATAATGAATTGTATGTGGCTACAAGCGAAGGTGTTTTCTACCTCGATGAGGTCAGGAATTTCGGAGAGGTGGAAGTGCTTGTTAAAAATGAAAAGGCTGCTTCAGGGCCTGCTGCAGTCAGTCCTTCTTCTCAGGTGCAGCCTTCAAAGGAAAGCGGGAGAACTAAAAAAGGATTGTTTTCAAAAATTTTCGGGAAAAAAGAGCCTGCAGCTTCTGCTTCTGCAGCCGGCACTGCTGCAGTGCCTGTAGCTGAGCCTCAGTTTATCCGTAAAAAGGTGAGCCGGTTGAAGTCTGTGAATTATATATATCGCAGGGTTTCAGGTCTTAATGAAAAATGTTTTCAGCTTCTTGCTGCAAGGGAAGGAATACTTGTCTCGACAACAAATGGCCTGTTTGTAATAAATGATCATAAGGCAAAAATTGTTGAAAAGGATGTTTATGTAACATTTATAAGTGAAAAATTCAGCGACAACAGCTATTACGTTGCAACAACGGAAGGATATTTCAGGCTAGTAAATATTGCCGGTACCTGGAAGACAGAATATCCTGACAGGAAGTTCAATCAGCCTCTTTATTCAATCACCGCAGACAATAATAAAACAATATGGTTGGGGGGAAACAGTCTCGTATATCGGATGACTCCCGGAAACAACGGCGAAAAATATTCTTATAAAACCTATTCGGTTCAGAATGATTATCCAAATAAGTATTTTGTAAAAAGCATTAATGACACACTTTTCCTGTTTACTGAAGGAAGAATTTTCTGCTTCAACATCACAAAAGACAGTTTTGATGAGTATGCCCGGTCAAAAACAGGAGCAGGGGAAAAAGTGAATTATATTATATCACAACCAGGCATTGCATGGTTCAATGATGGTGAGGAATGGATTTACATGCCTGCGGATGACAGGGTTAAACCGGGTGACGCTGCTATGCTCAAAATATTCGATAAAGTCAGTTCTGTATCACTTTCAGATAAATACCTGTGGACTGTCACAGGCAGCAATCAGGTATTCCGTATTGAGCTGAACAGGAACATTTCAGTACAGGGCGATGTTGATCTGTTCGTCAGGAACATAAATAATAATGAAGGTGAGTATTTCCGGATCTCAAATGCAGTTCTGGGCAGAGGTGACAATACTGTAAGCATCGATTTGGTTTCTCCCGGATACCTTCGTCAGAATTCAACTCAATATCAGTATCTTCTTGAGGGTATCATGTCTGAATGGTCTAAGTGGTCAACCTCATCCACAATCACCCTTATGCCGCCTGCAGGATCACACAAGCTGCTTGTGAGGGCAAAGGATATCTGGGGTAATATAAGTGAAACACAGGCGCTTAAATTCACAATCAGGCAGCCATTTACCCAGTCTACTGCATTTTATATATTAATACTGATAGTTGTCCTTTCACTGGTTTTATTTGTGTCAAGGCTGCGCGAGCAGAAACTAATAAAGGAAAAGCTGGTGCTTGAAGAAAAGGTGCAGGAACGAACACAGGAGATTCAGGCCCAGAAAGAGGAAATTACCTCAAGCATTGAGTATGCAAGCCGCATCCAGAGGGCTATGCTTCCGATGGAAGATATGTACAAAAAGAATTTCTCTGAGCACTTTATTATATTCAAGCCAAGGGATATTGTAAGCGGCGATTTTTACTGGATAGGAGAGGATGAAAAACGTGTTTACTTCACTGTTGCCGATTGTACGGGACATGGAGTGCCTGGAGCCTTTATGAGCTCACTCGGAATATCAACCCTGCATGAAATAATAACTAATCAGGAGAACCTTACAGCTGCCGGAGTGCTTAATCTTCTGCGCAATAAAATTAAAACTTCCCTGCATCAGACAGGCAAGGAGGGTGAAGCTGCCGACGGAATGGATATTGCTTTCTGTATTCTTCACAAGAATAAAAAGATTCTTGAGTTTGCAGGTGCATATAATCCACTTATAATTTTTCAGAATGGTGAACTCAGGGAGTTCAAGGCCGACAGGATGCCGATAGGTATATATTATGGTGAAAAAGAGACATTTGCGAATAATGAAATAAAGGTTTCAAAGGGAGAAGTGCTGTATATTTTCTCTGACGGACTATGCGACCAGTTTGGCGGACTTACAGGAAGAAAATTCAAACTTGCCAATCTGAAGAAGCTGCTTACAGAAATTAATATGAAGCCATTGACAGAACAGAAGGATATGATTGAAGCAGAGTTCTCCAGGTGGAAAGGCTCATACGCACAGGTAGACGATATATCAATGGTGGGAGTGAAAATCTAAAACATAATTTTAATATGAAAATCAAATTTATCGGGGCTGCCCAGGAAGTGACCGGCAGCAAACATCTTATTACAACTGACAGGGGAAAAAGGATTCTGCTCGACTGTGGCATGTTCCAGGGAAAAGGTCTTGAAACAGATGGACTTAACAGGGATCTTATGTTCGAGGCAGCATCTGTTGACCATATAATTCTCACCCATGCCCATATTGACCATGCAGGACTGATTCCCTATATGTATAAGATGGGATTCAGGGGGTCAGTTGTTTGTACAAATGCTACACGCGACCTATGCGCAATTATGCTGGCCGATTCAGCCTTCATACAGGAGCATGATACCTATACTTTCAATAAACGCCGGGCAAAAAAAGGACTGCCTCTTGTTACTCCTATTTACACCCAGGAAGATGCACGCAATTGCATGAACCTCTTCATAGGTGTCCCTGCCAATATGAAGTTCATGATTGATGATAATATAAAGGTGCGTTTTACTAACACCGGGCACATGCTGGGAAGCGGAGCTGCAAATATTCAGATAATCGAGAACGGACAGATAAAAAGGATAACCTATACAGGTGACATCGGCCGGCCTGTAAACAGGATACTTGCCCCTCCTGTACCATTCCCGCAGGCTGATATCCTGATCACTGAATCCACTTATGGCGACAGGCTGCATTCATCAAATGAGGAAGCTGAAGAACAAATGCTTAAAATTGTAATTGAAACTTGTGTAAACAAGGGAGGAAAGCTTATTATCCCTTCTTTCAGTGTCGGCAGGACCCAGGAGGTTGTTTATGCCCTTAATAATTTCTTTAATGCAGGTAAATTGCCAAGAGTTGATATTTATGTTGATAGTCCTCTTGCAGTAAACGCCACCTCGGTTTTCAGGGCTCATCCTGAATGCTACAATGATGATTTTCATAAGGTTATGGCAACTGATCCTGATCCTTTCGGATTCAATGGCCTGTATTATATTACCCGTCAGCAGGATTCGAAAAAGCTAAATGAACTTAAAAAGCCCTGCGTAATAATCTCAGCATCAGGCATGATGGAAGCCGGTCGTGTGAAACACCACCTGGCAAATAATATTTCTGATCCGAAAAATACTATTCTTGCCGTAGGATATTGTTCTCCCATAACCCTGGGGGCCAGGATACTAAGAGGCGACAGGGAGGTGTCAATTCATGGTAATGTTTATGAGGTTAAGGCTGATGTCAGAAAACTCGACTCATTCAGCGGGCATGCTGATTATAAGGAGATGATTGATTATCTGGGCTGCCAGGATAAAAGTGCACTTGAAAAGACTTTCATAGTACATGGTGAGCGCGAAACCCAGAAGAAATATGCAGACACACTTTCAGCAGAGGGATACAGTAATATAGAGATCCCTGCACGTGGTCAGGAATATACCTTATGAAAATAATTGCATCAGTCATGTTATCATTTCAATCAGCTTATTAATTTTGCCGCTCAGAAATCAAGACTGTTTATTATGGGAAGAGCATTTGAATACAGAAGAGCCTCCAAGGAAAAAAGGTGGGATAAGATGTCCAAACTTTTTCCAAAGCTTGCAAAGACAATAACAATGGCTGCCAAGGAAGGTGGCTCTGATCCTGATATGAATGCCAAGCTCCGTACTGCAATTCTGAATGCCAAGGCTCAGAATATGCCGAAGGACAACATAGAAGCTGCAATAAAAAGGGCCTCAGGCAAAGATTCTGCTGCTTATGAGGAAATATGCTATGAAGGGAAGGGCCCTCACGGAGTTCTTGTATTTGTCGAATGTGCAACTGATAATAATACACGAACTGTTGCCAATGTCAAAGCATACTTCGGGAAAAACGGAGGCACTATGGTTCCGACAGGATCTCTTGAGTTCATGTTCTCGAGAAAAGCTGTTTTTGAGTTTGAAATTCCTGAAGATAAGAGTCTTGAAGATATTGAATTTGAGCTGATTGAAGCAGGGCTTGAGGAAATTGAAAAGTATGATGATACTGTTTTTGTATATGGTGATTATACAAATTTTGGTTCACTGTCCCATGCCCTTGATAACCTGGGAATTGAAGCAAGTAAAGCCACACTCAAAAGGATTCCTCTGAATCAGGTTGAATTTACTGATGAACAGCTTGCTGATATTGAAAAGCTTATTGACAGGCTGGAAGATGATGATGATGTTCAGGCCGTATATACTAATATAGCTTAACCCCCAAACCCCCCAAGGGGGGCTTTAAGAAGGAGCCTCATTCCAATCTTGTGTGAGCGATAGGATGTCTTAAAATGAGGTGCTTAAGTGCATTTTAGAACAAATTTCCCTTCATCTTCTTCCTGAGATCTTTCCAGTCAGGGCAGATCTGAGAAAGTAATTCATAGAATTTTGGCCCGTGATTATGGTGTTTAAGATGACAGAGTTCATGGATTATAACGTATTCTGTCAGTGTGTCGTCAAGCTTAATCAGTTCACTGTTCAATGTAATTCTTCCTCTACTGGAACAACTTCCCCAGCGTCGTTTCATCGTCCTGATCCGCAGGCTTGTTGGTTTGAAATCATACGATCTGTATTTCTCAATTATGTTATAAAACATATTTGGAAGGAGCCTTTCTGCTTCTTTACGATAAGCACTCTGAAGTAGTCTTCCAATTGTTATCTCAGCAGCACCCGGTTTTATCCCGGCTTCAATTGTTTCTCCATTGAATTTCACATATTGACTGCCGGATGATGTAATATTAAGTATCAGAGAATTACCTCTGTAAAGATGTGAGGAGCCATGCGTAAAGGTCTTTATTTCTCTGTTTTTATTCAGCTCTTTAAATTTATCCCTGTGCCTGATTATCCAGGCTGATTTTTCGCTGACTATCCTGTAAATTGATTTTTCTGAAGTTCTGAAAGGAACCCTTACAATTACTGATCCGTCAGTAAGAACGCTTATCCCGAGTGTCCTTCTGGCCGAATAAATTACACTGAACTCAATTGAATCAATTGAACCTGAGGATATTCTTCCTGAAATCAAATTGCCTGCTTTTTTGGTGGAACCTGGAGCCTTGGTGTCCTGGTGGCAGAAAAAAGATTGCCACCAGGGCACTAAGGCACAAAGTAACATTAAGTATTGAATATCAGATTAATTCAGAAAAGGAGTGAAAGCTGTATCCTTTCTTTTCAAGCTTTGTCAGTATCTCATCAAGGTGCTTGTAGAGCTTGTCAGTTCTTCTGGGATCAGTACCGGGATGGATTAGCAGTACATACCCGTTGAGCCCTTTTTTCTGTTCATAATCAAAAAGGTCTTTCTTCAGAAAATCGCTTGAATAGTATTTGGTTCCGTCCGGAACGGTCCAGTCCTGGCTTGTAAGTGTTCCTGATGAGATATTTACAAGTGTGTAACCGGCCTCTCCTGTCCAGGCTGCAATAGAGTCATTATACCACTCGTATGGGGGAAGGAAGATATTTGCCTTTTCTCTTGCAATGCCGTGTTTTTCAAGTGCCTGATAGTTGTTTTCAAGATCCTTCAGAAATTCATCCTTTGATACAAGGAGCGAATCTCTTTTAGTCCAGTCACAGTAAAGCAGGTGTTTGTCAGAGTGACATCCGATGTAATGTCCTTCTGATTTAAGTCTTTCAATGTACTTATCATAACCGTCAATCCTTGTAAAATCTCCAGTCAGAAAGAAAGATGCCCTAGCATTATGGTCTTTCAGAGTATTCAGAACATGTTCAAGTCCGTCAGCAAATTCATGTGCGGTAAAAGTAAGCCAGATCTTTTTCTGTGTTGTATCCATCCTCACAATTGCTCCGTGAGATTTTTTCATGAATGGATTCTCATTCATTCTTCCTGATGATGAAGACATTGAGCTAAGATAGTATACAAGGCAGGCAGTGCCGTCCATAGTGCTTTCGTTCGATGTGTAGTCTGCAATCTCATCGTGGTATGCAGCCATTTTAGTCTGAAACTCAGCATACATATCCGGCTTTGTGAGAGTAATATACGCAGCATGATTCTTGTAAATTGAAGAATAAATCGGACCGTCAACAAGGCCTCCGGGTGTCTGACCTCCTTTAAGCACATAAACTGAATGTGTTTCAGAAGGATAATCTCCATTTTCGGGCAAGCCGACTATCATGCTTGTTCCCCAAGGATTACAGCCAAACAACCAGTCGCGGTGGGCTGCTTCAAGCTCAAGGAATGAAGGATCACCTGTTATTTCATTATATAGTCTGGCCTGGGTAATGAGGGCTGTGACAAGGTTATTTGAGCACCATATAAAGGGCACTCCGACAAGGAAAGGATTCCTGCTTCCTCTTTCCAGGGTTTTTTCAAGGCCCATCTTCATATAGCCCGCAAATTCATTGTTTCCCTGCTCCATTTCATTCCTGGCAATTCCCGGATGCCCCATATTCACGAAGGGATACCATTGATAATGCCGTGCCGTATCAGCGCCCATCCATGGAGTGACAAGCTCCTGTCTGCCAAATTCGACAGCATGTTTCATGTAAGTTTTATCACCGGTCTGCCTATATAATTCTATTGCAGCGAGTTCCATATCGTCAACCCAGTTGTCCTCTTCATAGAAATATGGTGCCTTGCATGGTGCAGTCTGACAGGCACCCGGATGTTTCAGGCCATAGGCAAATGCCTCTTCTGCCTTCTTCAGAAGTTTTTCTGACAGTCCGGGATCAATTGTCTTGTAGGCTTCAGATGCCCTTGAAAATGCAGATGAAAATTTACCGGCTGTTGAAGCAATTCCTGTGGCTCTGTTTTTATGTTTACCTACTCCCTGTGGCTCACCGGTGCAGACATAAACAGGTCTTTCTTTCCCTTTGCCGTAATTGGCTGTGTCCTTGTTTGGCAGCTTGAATCCTATGTGATCCCTGTCGTCGGCAAGCTGGTTGTACATTAACTCCGGACCGGGATTCATTTTAAGTAACCAGTCAAGTCCCCATCTGCTTTCATTCAGTACATCCGGAACACCGTCAGCCCCGGGGTCGCCATTTGCAAGATATTCATCACCAAAGGCATGCGGATTTTCAGAATATGCAAAAAGCATCTGATAGACAGCATTGGCTGAGGTAGCAACATACTGAAGGTAGTCAGCAGCGTCATGCCATCCTCCGGTAACGTCAACATGTGCCGAGTCGAGATTTGAATCATAAATCTCATAGCCATCTTCAAGATGACATGAATCTTTAAGATACGGATTATAACCACAGCGCTGCTGCCGCATATAGTTCAGAAGGAAATCAGCCGTTCCGTCATAAACATCCCTTCCAATCCTGAAAGGCGTCGATACCGCATCTCCGGCTTTTATCCTGTAGGTACCTTCACTGTTTATATCTGTAAAAGGAAGCCTGTAACAGCTTACAAAATGATCAAGCGATGCTGCAGAGACTACATTATCAAAGGTTTTTACAACATTTCCGGTCGAGGCATCGAGCAGATCAAACGATTCCAGTTTTATGGGTTCCCTGCTCAGGTAAACTGCTACCTTAACATCACCTGGACGGTAACCCAGTTGATTTATCCTGATCCAGTCACTCTGTTCCCTGCTGCATGAAAGAAATACAGTTAACAGAATTGCAGATAATAAGCCTATGGTGTTTTTCATGTGAATTAGTTTATTTTTATAATGGCAATTTAGTAAAATTGATGTTACAATTTATTATGATGTGCATTCCGGCTGGCTGTCAGGAATATCATCTTAGAATATTATCAGGAGAAACGGCTTAATAATGAGGAAAAAAGCTTTGAAAATCATTTATACGCTGTTGTCAGCAACTATGTGTTGTTCACTCAGCACGGTATACAGTCAGGAAACCATACCTGGCAATGTTCACCCTGATGCCAGGTATGCAGATGGCCTTACTCTGAATAGTAAGCTTGAAGGTTTCAGTGGCATCTGGTATGCCAACCAGCCATCGGATGATGAATATGCCTACAAATACAGTGGTGGACTGGCTACATATACAGCCAACCATAATCCCATGGCAGTATATTCACCCGAGACTGATAAAACCTATTTCTGTTATGGTGCTGTAAACAGTCATGGCTCCCTTATTCATGCTGTCTCCTGTTATGATCATAAGACAAAGGCTGTAACCCGTCCGGTAGGTGTTATAGACAAGAAAACAACTGATGCACATGATAATCCGGTATTATGCCTCGATGATAAGGGTTATATATGGCTCTTTTCAACTTCACATGGTACCTCCCGGCCGTCATATATTCACAGAAGCAGGAAACCTTATGATATAAATGAATTTGAGCTGATCAGTCCATTTAAAACTGAGGATGGGAAGAAGGTTCCCCTGGATAATTTTTCTTATCTGCAGGTATATTTTCATAGGGGCAGTGGCTTTCTGGGGCTTTTCACGCACTATGTTGTCAGTGAACTTAAGTACGGTAAAAAATCAGTAAGGGTAATCTCCTGGATGAAAAGTCCTGACGGAATAAACTGGTCAGAATGGAATGAAATTGCAGCTATTGAGGAAGGTCATTATCAGACGAGTTTTTTCCGCAATGGGAAAGTAGGTACCTCATTCAATTATCATCCTAATCTGGAAAAGGAACCCGGACTTAACTACAGAACCAACCTCTACTACCTTGAAACTGATGATTTTGGAGAGAGCTGGCATACAATTGACGGGAAGAAGCTTTTGCTTCCTCTTAAAGATGTTGATAATGAAGCAATTGTGGCAGATTATGCTTCCAGGGGGCTGAATGTCTATATAAACGATGTAGCCTTTGATAATAGGGGATATCCTGCCATCCTGTACATTACAAGTAAAGGTTACCAGGCAGGACCTGTAAGCGGACCACAGGAATGGCATATTGCTCACTGGAGTGGAAAGAGCTGGGATATTGGTTTTGTAACAAGGTCCGATAATAATTATGATATGGGATCTCTCTATATTGAGAGTGAGGCAATCTGGAGGATAATCGGACCAACTGAGCCTGGTCCTCAGCTATATAATACAGGAGGAGAAATGGCAATGTGGCTAAGTGCAGACGGAGGAAAGAGCTGGAAGCTGGAGATTCAACTGACGGCGAAAAGCAGGTTTAATCATTCCTACGCCCGGAAACCTCTTATTCTTAAGGATGATTTCTACGCTATATGGTCTGATGGTCATGGCAGGAAACCCTCTGAATCAGGAATCTGGTTCTGTACAAAAAATGGGGAGGTATTCTGTCTTCCGCAGAAGATGAAAAACGACACAGCGAAAGTTGCCGCCTGCAGGATCATTCCTTCTTTAAAATGATCAGGGTTATCTCGGGAGGCATCCATAGGCGGAATGGCACCGAAAGCACTCCCATCCCCCTGTTTACATAAAGGTGTTGATCATCAATATTATAAAGTCCGCTCCAGTGTGGATAGAAATGTTTTGAAGGGCTCCACTTGAAATTCTGTGTATAAATGCCCATCTGCATGCCATGGGTGTGACCAGATAAGGTCAGGTCAATATCTGTCTTGCCTGCAACTGCAAGCTCCCAGTGATTGGGGTCGTGCGATAATAAAATCTGAAAATCAATGCTGTCAAGGTCCATAAGGGCTTTGTCAAGATCACCATGGATTATATTGGGATACCTTCCCATAGTTGTTACCCCTGCTAATCCGATTTTTGCTCCATTGTAATCAATAATATCATGTTCGTCATTAAGAACTCTGTAGCCTGATGATCTTATCAAGTTATTGATCAAAAGTACATTATCTTCCCTGTCTGCATCAGTGAAGAAGGGGTGGTAGGTGCCAAAATCATGATTTCCTGCCACAGCATAAGTCCCGTATTTTCCCTTCACCTTGCTAAGTATAGTATCGAAGCCTGTGAATTCTCTCCAGCCGAAGGTTACGAAATCACCTGTATTAAGCAGGAGGTCTGGTTTCAGATCATTGATTTTGATTATCTGTTGTTCAAGTGCCTGCCTGTGATGGTTAAAGCCTGCAAGATGAAGGTCTGAAATCTGTACAATCCTTAAGCCATCCAGCTTTTCATTCAGGTCCCTGATTTTCAGTTCAACAGTTTCAGTCCTGAAATTAAGTCTGCCAAAGAGGGTTCCTGCTGCAATTATTATTATGATGCCGGCATTTAATGCTATACCGGTATTTGTGAGCCAGCTGATATGTCCTCCTTCCCTTCTCTTTACATATTTGCCTGTAAAATGAAGTATGCTGAGTATGGCTCTCGGGAATATAACGGCAACAATCATTCCCCTAAGTTGCATCAGGTCCCAGATATGTTCCGGTGAATCAAAGCTGCCAGTGTGATTTCTTACGGAAATATACAATATCCAGAACCAGAGGCTGATAATAACATGCAGAATAATGAATAAATAAAACAGGGGTTTTAGCCTGGTGTAGAAATGCTGCCTTATCGCCGTGGCGGAGAGAATTTCAATTATCAGCAGAATCAGCACAGAAATCATTGTGTAGCTTTTAGCGTTTAAAAATACTCAATAATTATTTATGATTAAATTCGCCTCTTATCAATAGTGATATTAAATGACAGAAGTTAACTTTTTTGATCCCTTGTTCAGTCCTGATGTAAGCCTTACATATTCGGTAATAGCTTCCCGCTTCAATGGCAGCTGGGTTTTTGTCAGGCATCATAAACGTACAACTTTCGAAATAGCCGGTGGTCATATTGAAGAAGGCGAAACCTCTGATGAAGCAGCCGCCCGTGAGCTTGAAGAAGAAACAGGAGCAATAAAATACGACATAAAGTGTGTTGCGACTTATTCAGTAAAGAAAGATGGCGAGACAGGGTGGGGGAGATTGTATTATGCTGATATTCATGAGCTTGGTTCAATTCCGGATATCTCAGAAATACAGGAAATTGTTTTGCTTGATACAATTCCCGAACATCCGACACACCCGGATATCCAGCCGCATCTGTTCAGGCGTATACTTGAGTATCTTAAGGAAGAAGGTAATTAGCTCTGCGGGCGTAATTTGCCTTCGGCGTAATTCGCTTCGCTGTAATTAATTGTAATTAGCCCTGCGGGTGTAATTATCTGCCCTTCCGCCTTTCGCCTTTCGCCTTTCGCCTTCTATATATACTCGAAAGTAACTTTCTTCAGCCACTTCTCCTCGAGAAGTCTTGCAATGCGCTTGACAACAGTTCTTCTTATCTCAAGTTCAACGGGAAGGTTAGGATCCTGATGTGCAATATTGATCCTGGTACCTATTATGAAATGTATCTCATCACTCTCCATCAGCATCTTTACTATTTTATCAGCCGGACCTTTCCCGAGCTTGACACTGTTGTTGAATGATTTAAGTAATTCATTGACTTTCTGAAGTGTAAGTATACCTTCAGTCACAAGATCAATACCTTCAAGGAAGCTTTCAGGGGGCAGTTCAGGATCTTCAAATATAAGCTCATCAACAATTTTCCTGTTCATTTCCCTTGCTATGATATCGGCAGTGGTTCCACCGCTGAGGATTACCTTGCCGGTGAATTCTCTCACCTTCAATGCGAGCTCACTGTCCTTGTCCTTCTCAAAAGGAGGACCGGTGCACAGAAGCAGCTTTCTTGGTTCACGGAAATAGATTGTGGCACAGCTGATATCATCCCTGGCTTTATAATTGTCATTTTTATGAGCCATAGTGACAATTTTGCCTGAAAGCATGTTAGCCGATATTGATGCTTCGCTGTTTACAAGCTTTGCAGCATATTCAGCAATGTTGGCTCTTTCCCAGCCGAATGGATAATCCTCGCTACCCATGCCGCTCTGCGAAACTCCGTCGGAGCATATTATTATCCTGTCTTCCTTTTCAGGTTCCAGCGTGCAGGTTTTAAGTATTTTTCCTGAGTGCTTTCCTTTTTCCAGAATTACCTTTTCCCATTGCGGCTCAACGGCTTTATTTCCCCTGAGCACAATTGTTGAAGGATTATCATATTCGAGAATTGTAGTCCTTCCGCTGCTCTCGATGTCAATTATTGTGAAGGTGGAATAGCTGATCTTCCTTTCGCTGCAGACCGGCAGGGTGTTCATTATTATCTCGGCAATCCTCTCAACCTGTTTGTGCTCGCGGGTAAAGTTCAGGGCCATTGTTGAGGTCAGGGTGGCAAGTATATTTGCCTTTACTCCGTGTCCCATGCCGTCCGACAAAACTGCAATCACGCGGTCTTCTTCCTTGATATACCTGTAAAGGAATACATCCCCGCAGATCCTCTCACCGTCATGATTTTTCTGCTGGCTGTTTATCTCTATGAAAAAATCCCTGTTCACCAATATGTCAGCTCTTTATTGATCCGGCTTTTCTGCTTTTGTAGGATTCAATTATTGAATTGAGCATCTGCTCTGTCTCGGAAGCCCCTTCACCAAGCAGGAAGCCTATTTTCTGGACCATTTCGAGGTTCTTCTCAACAACCTCACTTACCCTGTTTATTACTTCTTCTCCCTGCACCTCCGATGAAAATACATCCCTGATTATGGCTCCGCACATCTTGTTCTTTTTTATAGGGAATATTGAAATGTTGAGCATTCTGTCCTCAAAATGAACATCCTTGCTTACCACCGGCTCATCTTCCTTTATAACAAAGGTGAACATGTTGTAAACATTGTAGGGAATGAGAGTTTTTATATCAGCGCCTGCAAGGCCGGGAATTATGTCGGCAATTGTCCTTGCATCCTCTCCGATTGTGTTAATGAAGCTCTGGTTTGAATGGAGAATCTTCAGGTTATTGTCAACAATTACAACTCCTGTCGGAAGTTTCTCAAGCATATTGTTCATCATATCCGAAGCGCTCTGGGCAATCTCTTTTTCCTTTCTTGCCAGTTCTTCCGACTCCTTGAGGGCCTTTTTTGTTTCTGCAAGCTTCTTGTTGGTCTGCCTGAGAGTTTCTATATATTCCTGCTTATTTCTGAGGTTGAATGTATGGCACATTTCAGGTATTGCAAGTCCTTTTGCAACAGTTGAAGCAAATTCATGACATGACAAGTAGCCACAGGCTCCGCAGTTTACCTCATCATTCGGATCATCCTTGCCGACAATTTTCATTACCTCCATTATTGCCTCCTCGGGTGGCTCGGGAATACGGTGGTCATCATTTATGAAGCTGCGTGTAAAATCAAGTTTAGACCATTTTTCGATATCCTTTTTCCACTGATCCTTATCGATCATGGCCGATCTTTTCTCGGCATATTTCCTTACAAGGGCCCTTCTCTTGAATCTTTCCTTATGCTGCTGCATTGCAGGACCCAGAAGGCAGCCATGACAGAAAAACAGGTTAAAATGGTGCTTTATTGTATCGATATACTTATCGAAATCATTTACAGCCTCAAGAATATCCTCCTTGCCTGATGCCGTTATAATGCTGCTCGATACCATATCGCGCTTGATGCCGGCAGCCTGAATTATTCCAGGAGGCAGCGGATACAAGGCTCCGAGGTTGCCGTGTGGTGGATCAAAGTCAGACAGTTTCACAAGTCTTTCCTGTATGCTGAATTCATCAAACATCCTCCTTAACTCCACGAAAGTCAGTACAGCCTCAATCAGCGACCCGTTCCTGTACTGGAGAACCTCATCCTTGGCATCAATGCAGGGACCCATGTGTACTATTGCTGCGTCGTCGCCATATAATTCCCTGACTACCATTGCAGTAGCCACCATTGGTGATACCAGGGGTGCAAGGTTCGGGATCATCTCAGGGTGAAATTTCTCGATGAGCTTAACAATTGCCGGGCAGTTGGCGGTTATAAGGTATTTGCCTTCAGCCCTGGAGAATAGCTTCGCATAGGCCTGGGCAATAAGATCGACACCGAATGACACTTCATGTACATATGTGAATCCCAGGGAACGGATCATTGCCACAAATTTCCTGTAATCAGTTATGTCTTCAAATTCCGATGAGATGCTGGGATCAACAATTGCTGCCGTGGGCCTTCCGGATTTAAGCAACGCTTTTACATTGTCAATTGAATCCCTGAATTCAATTGCATGAGGTGAACAGGAAACATAACATAAACCACAACCGATGCATCTTTCCGGGATTATGAAGGGATGGGCCCTCTGTGGTTTTACCTCAATAGCATTTACCGGACATACCCTCACGCATGAATAGGAGTTCCTGCATTTGGAGTCGTTTATATATAGAACAGGCTTATTTTCTGTCATACTTTTTCAGTTTCAGGTTAGAGAAATCTGGAAAGTTCCTTTTCAAGTATCCCTTCAATCCTTGCAATTGTCACACCTTCAATTGTAAGTCCGTTTATTGTGAGGTTTGGACCCTTGCTGCAAAGCCCCATACACCTTGCACCCTTGAATACTACCTTGTCATCGAGATGGTTTTTCCTGAGGTATTCCTTTATGAAATTAACAACTTCTTTATTACCTCTTGAAAAACAGGAACTTCCAAGACAAATCTGCATTTCTATCCTTTGTGGCATTGTCTGTTCATAAAAAAACAACAACTTCAAAGATAGTAATATTTTAAAAGCTCTGTAAATGAGTTTTATGCTAAAAATGATCTCCGTTTCCTGCTTTCCGGGAACAGAAAAGCCAAATTCCTTTTTGAGCAGAATGATTATTTGTATATACTTTGCTATATAAAGCACAGAAATACAGCACTATATGCAATATTTTACAAACTTGATTTTTATCATATTTTATTGTTAATAAAATAACAATGTTTATTTAGTAACAATAATATAAGTTATATTTGTATAGAAATATCAGTTAATCAGAAAGGATTATGGGGACAGAACTGGACTTGATCCTTAAGAAGTACAAACCTGGCAAAAGGGAAGACCTGATACCAATGCTTCAGGAGGTGCAGGAACATATAGGATTTCTCTCCGAAGAAGCTGTTGTCAAAATCGGAAACTATCTGGGACTCAGTACAACAAAAATTTACGGCCTGGCTACCTTTTATGACCGCTTCCGTTTTTATCCTGCAGGTAAGATTAAAATACTTGTTTGTAATGGTACTTCATGCTTCCTTAATGGTTCACAATCAATAATTAATAAGCTTAAGGAGGAAACCGGGATTCAGCCGGGATTTACTACCCGGGATGGTAATTTCAGCTATGAAATTGTTTCATGCATGGGAGGCTGCCAGAATGGTCCCTTAATAAAAGTCAATGGTGAATATCATACTCATATAAGTGCATCACAGCTGCCAGAACTGCTGAAAAAGCTTAAATATGTACTTGAGAATGACTAATGTGGAATCAATATGATGACTGAGGAGACAAAATCATTCCTTATAACCAGGGTTCTGCTTTCAGAATCTGACGTTCTCCCGGCTTCTGCCGAAAAGGTATTGCAGCAGATACGCAGGGAAAAACCTGATAACCCGGTTATCTACATGTCATCGGGTACAAGCAGCATAATAGCAGGTTCTGAAAAGACTGCAGTTGCCATAAAAGCCTATATAGACGAAAATGGCCTCGCTGCCGACTTTATTAAGGTTGGCTGTACCGGACCTGCAAACTTCGAACCTCTTGTCTGTGTGCATATTCCCGGTAAGAATAAATTGTTTTTCAGGAACATAACCGAGGAGAAAGTATCAACACTGCTTGACGGTGTCTTTCATAATGACATAAGTGAAGAGGATCTGGCGGGGCAGTCGGGAACAAAGGGATTTGAACTCTGGTCAGGCATTCCCTTCATTGAAGACCTTCCCTTCTTTGCCCGGCAGAAAAGAATCATACTTGGAAACTGCGGCTGCTATGATCCTGAAAGCATTGAGGAATATATTGCAAGGGGCGGATACAGGTCGTTTGTGAAAGCTATAAGAAATTACACCTTCGAGGAAGTTTGCGATATTGTTGAGCGTAGCGGACTCAGGGGAAGAAGTGGTGGTGGGTACCTTACAGGTCTGAAATGGAAACATGCCCTTAATACAACTTCAAACGCTAGGTACCTGATATGCAATGCCAAGGAGAGCGATCCGGGCGCCTTCACTGACCGTACAATCCTTGAAAGTGATCCTCACAGGTTGCTTGAAGGCATAGCCATAGCCTCTTATGCAATCGGAGCTTCAAATGCCATAATATTCATGCGCTCCGGATCATTGCATGCTCAGGCAAGGCTTCAGAATGCAATTGACAGTGCGAGGGAATTCGGACTTATAGGGCACAACATATTTTCAAGCGGGTATAACCTCGACGTTATTATCAGAATTGAGCCCGGGGCTTTTGTCTGTGGAGAGGAAACGGCGCTGATAAATACTCTCGAGGGAAAAAGGGGAATGCCAAAGCTTAAACCTCCATACCCGACAAGTTCGGGCCTTTTCGGCAAACCTACTGTCATAAATAATGTTGAAACCCTGATGAACGTCCCGGTAATTATGCAGAATGGCCCGGAGTGGTTCAGGAAAACAGGCACAGAGAACAGCCCGGGTACAAAAGTGTTTGCAATAGCAGGCAAAGGGAGAATGACCGGTGTGGTAGAGGTGGAAATGGGTACTTCTGTAAAGCAGATTATTGATGACATTGCCGACGGGATAAGGGAAGGCAGGGAGTTCAAGGCAGTACATCTCGGAGGCGCCTCGGGATCATTCATTACAAAGGAAAACCTTGATTTAACAATTGACTATGAAGTCCTTAGAGAAAGAGGCATAGGGATGGGGGCAGGCGGCTTTGTTATAATCGATGAAAACACCTGCATGGTCGATCTTGTGAGATATTACATGGAATTCATAAGGAATGAGAGCTGCGGGAAATGCATTCCATGTCGCGAAGGTACCGGCAGAATGCTTGAAATACTTGAAAGCGTGATACGGAAGCCTCTTAATGAGGAAGCCGGTACAACACTCGAGAGGTTCAAGGGTGTGATGCAGCTTGAAACAATTGCAACCGTCATGAAGGATGCTTCACTCTGCGGACTTGGTCAGACTGCACCTAATCCCTTCATCAGCGCCCTGAATAATTTCCGTGATGAATTTGAGGAACATATCTTCGACCGCAAATGCAGGGCAAATATCTGCAGAGGTCTCAGAACCTTTTCAATAGACGTTGATAAGTGCACAGGATGCACAGCGTGTGCTGCAAAATGTCCTGTTAATGCAATCTATGGCACCCGGCTTCAGCCCTTCTTTATTGTTGAGGATAAGTGCATAGGTTGCGGTGTATGCTATGATATCTGCAAGTTCAGTGCAATAAATGTAAAATAGTACCATGCTTTTCACTATACAGGTCAATAACAGGAAAATAAAAGCGGAGAAGGGAGAAACTATCCTCTCCGCCCTTAACAGGAACGGAATCATTATTCCGACTCTCTGCCGGATGAAGGATTTTACTCCCACCGGAGCCTGCAGGATGTGCGTGGTTGAAGTGGAAGGCCGTGACAGGCTTGTTACTGCCTGTTCCCAGCCTGTTGAGGAATGGATGAAGATTCATACTCATTCACCAAGGGTTATCCAGGCCAGGAAAACCATAGTTGAACTGCTGCTCTCAAATCATCCTGATGATTGCCTTTACTGTGAACGAAACCTGAACTGTGAACTGCAGGACCTCTCTGAAGAGCTCAATATCCGGGAAAGAAGAATTAAGGGAAGGAAAATAAAACCACGCCTCGATCAGTCAAGCCCAGCCATTGTAAGGGAACTCTCAAAATGCATTCTCTGTGGAAGGTGTGTAAGGGTGTGTGAGGAGGTGATAACTGCCAACACTCTTGATTTTATCAAAAGAGGAAGGAACACTCACATCGGCACATCAATGGACAGGGATTTCAACTTTTCAAGCTGCATCCATTGCGGACAGTGCCTTCTGCATTGCCCGACAGGCGCATTACATGAAAAACATAATATTAATGAATTGCAGGAATACCTTAACAAGACGGAACTTATTAAGGCTATTCAGTATTCACCTCTTGTTACTGTCGGACTGGCAGATGAGCTGGGACTCCGTTATAACAAGGACACCGACAGGATATTAAACGCGATACTCAGGAAAATAGGCTTCGACATGGTGTTCACTATGGGCACCGGAACCGATGTTTACATAACAGAGGTTACAAATCAGCTTATATCAAAACTTGAAAACGGTACTGACACACCTCTTTTCCTCTCAGCATGCCCTGCCTGGGTAAAATACTGTGAACAATTTCTTACACCCTGGATACCACGACTTTCAAATGTCAAGTCGGCCCAGCAGATAACAGGCGTTCTGATAAAGACTGTTGTTGCTGAACGCCATAAGGTGAAGCCTGAAAATATTTATTCCGTGTCTGCAACACCTTGTCTTGCAATGAAGTTTGAAGCCAGGCGTGACGGTATGATGCGAAAGGGTATAAGTGACGTCGATGCTGTTCTTACTGTCAGGGAACTGGCCCGGCTTATACGTCTGTACGGTATTGATACCTCGAATGTTGAACCTGAACCTGCTGATGAACCGCTTGCAGGAAGAAGTTCCTCAGCTTTTCTATCAGAGGTTTCCGGTGGACTCACAGAAGGAATCCTGAGATTGCTTCACTTTCAGTTGCTTAAGAAAGAAGCTGATAAACAGCAATTTAAAAAGATACGACAAGCCGGTTCCTTCAGGGAAATATCAATGACTATTGATAAATTTACAGTTAATGCAGCTGTAATTGATGGTCTTACAGGTATCGAAAAGTACAAGTCAGCCATTTCTGCAGGGAAGTCTTATGATCTTGTTGAAGTGATGACCTGTCCGGGGGGCTGTGTTCATGGAGCAGGTCTGTCCTCAAGCACTTCAAGGGACGATATAAAAAGCAGGGCAAAGCTTGTTTACCAGGCTGACGATTCAGAACCTGTTAACCTTCCCTGCCGTTCGCCGCACCTGATAAACCTCTATGATAAAATACTAAAAGACGATCCTGAATTATCTGACAAAAAGATTTTTTTCACTCATTTTGAAAAGCGCAACGTATTACTCTGAAACATACATCCAATGCTGGTTTATACAATAAAGGAGCTTTGCAGAACTTGCTATACATGCGTCAGGGAATGCCCGGCAAAGGCTATCAGGATTGTCGGAGGCCAGGCAGAGGTAATTGATGAAAGGTGCATAATCTGCGGTAACTGCACTAAGGTATGCAGCCAGGGTGCAAAGGTCTTCCTGAATACTTCCGACAGGGTTAAAAAGTTTCTTGACGGGAAAGAAGATGTTGCTGCAATTGTAGCTCCAAGTTTTCCGGCTGAGTTCTCCGAGCTGAAAGATCATAAAATGCTCGTAGGCATGATAAAGTCACTTGGTTTCAGATATGTAGCCGAGGTATCTTTTGGCGCTGACCTTGTTGCTGAAAAATTCAGAAAGCTGATAGAGGAGAACAAGAACTATTATATATCATCTGATTGCCCGTCAATAGTGAATTATGTGAAACACTATCATCCCGATCTTACTGACAGGCTTGCTCCGATAGTATCGCCAATGGTGGCAATGTCGAGGGTAATGCATGAGAAGCACGGGAAAGAGCTTAAGGTTGTGTTCATTGGTCCCTGTGTTGCCAAGAAGGCTGAGAGCAATGAGATAGACGAGGCAATAACCTTCACTGAGCTCAGGGAGTTACTTGCTGAACGGAACATTACTGTTGAAAATGCCTCAGCCTGTGAATTTGATGAGCCACTGGGAGGCAGGGGAGCAATATTCCCTGTCACTAGAGGCCTTCTTCAGACAGCCAACATTAATGATGACGCTGTTACAGGCAACATTATTGCCGCAGAAGGACGCATTGATTTTCAGAGCGCCCTGAAGGAAATGGAAGCAGGCCTTATAAAAGACCAGCACATGGAACTTCTTTGCTGTGAGGGATGTATAATGGGACCCGGGCTTTCGAAAAACGGGAAACAGTACAATCGCAGGGCTCTTGTAAGCAGCTATGCCTCAGGGAAAATGAAAAATCTTGATACTGAGAGCTGGAAGATGGCCCTGGATAAATATAGTGAGCTGGACCTGAGCTGCAACCACCGTGCTGAAGAAGCGGGTATTGAGGAACTCCAGGAAGCGGATGTCGAGGATATACTTGCCCGGATAGGGAAAAAGGCAAAAAAGGATCAGCTGAACTGTGGTGCCTGCGGTTATGAGACTTGTGTGGAACATGCAATTGCAATAAAAAGAGGTATTGCCGAGGTGGAAATGTGCCTTCCATATACTATTGAAAAACTGCATAAGTCGGTTAAGGAGCTGGCACTGTCGAATGAGAAACTCTCCTCAATGCGGCAGGCCCTGAAACAATCTGAAAAGCTTGCTCACATGGGGCAGCTCTCAGCGGGGATAGCCCATGAGCTGAATAATCCTCTCGGAGTGGTTATTATGTACTCAAATATACTTCTTGAGGAGGCAAAAGACGGAGATCCTGTCCGGGAGGACCTTAAACTGATTGTCGATCAGGCAGGAAGATGCAAGACTATTGTTGCAGGTCTTCTCAACTTTGCCCGTAAAAACCAGGTGAATCATCAGCTCGTAAATATTAAGGAGCTTGTAAAGAACAGTCTTGAAGGTGTAATTGTTCCCAGGAGTGTAAAGATTTCTGTATCAGACAATACAACAAATCCAGAAGCCCTTCTCGATCATGAACAGATGATGCAGGTTATTACAAACCTTGTTAAGAATGCCATTGATGCAATGCCTGCGGGAGGATCAATAAACATCAGCCTTGAAGATACTCTCAGTGATGTAGTTATTGTTATAAGTGATTCAGGAACAGGTATTAAGGAAGAAGACAGGGCTAAGATATTTGAGCCTTTCTTTACCACAAAGAGCATCGGTCATGGTACGGGGCTTGGATTGGCTACTGCCTACGGAATTGTTAAAATGCATAAGGGGCAGATAACTGCTGAGTCGAATGATAATCCTGCAAACGGTCCCACAGGGACAGCCTTCAGGATTGTGCTTCCCAGGGGAAGAGGGTAGGGAGAGTGAGAGTGAGAGTGAGAGCGAGAGTGAGATGGTGATATAGAGGATATGTATTAATTGTCTGAAAGTGACTGTGAAAAAAGTAACAATAAATCATATTTATCATAAAAAATGTTAATATTCTGGAAATTGTTGAAATTTGTGGAGAGATGAAAAAGAGTGATGTAACAATACTTATTGCCGATGATGATCCGGATTACCTTTTTCAGACTGTATTCAATTTAAAAAAGGAAGGTTACAAGACAATGGCTGTTGAGAGCCAGGCTGAAGCTGAATCGGTCATTGCCAGGTTCAGGCCCGATCTGGCAATATTTGACCTTATGATGGAGAGCGATGACAGTGGTTTTATACTCTGCTATAAGCTGAAGAAGAAATATCCAGATGTTCCTGTCATACTTGCAACCGCCGTTTCGTATGAAACAGGTATGTCATTTAATCTCGATTCTGAACAGGCTCGTACCTGGATACGTGCGGATCTGTATCTTGAAAAGGGAATAAGGCCCGAACAGCTCGACCAGGAAATAATGAAACTGTTAAAACTCTGACATGGCAGTTCTGAAAATTCTTGTAGTTGATGATGAACCCGGTATCAGAAGCGGGGTGGTGAGGATATTGAACAGTTTTCATGTCACTTATCCTTTTATGGATGAGGATTATACCTTCGAAGTTTATGAGGCGGCAACAGGTGAAGACGGGATTTCTTTCATAGAGCGTGAATTGCCGGATATTCTTTTGCTGGACAACAAGTTGCCGGGCATGCAGGGGATTGAGGTGCTCGAATATGTGCGCAAGAGAAATTACGATATAATGGTTGCCATGATAACTTCCTATGCTTCGCTTGATGTTGCTATAAGGGCAACGCGTGACGGAGCAATTGATTTTATCCCGAAACCATTCACTCCCCAGGAACTGAAGTCGAGCATTGAGAATATCACAAAACAGCTTTACCTCAAGCGTATCACACATAAGATGAACCAGGAGGGCAAGAAGATACGCTATCAGTTCCTTTCTGTCCTTTCACATGAGCTCAAAGCGCCTTTGAATGCCCTGGAGGGATATCTGAGGATGATGCAGGAGAAGCAGGCTGGTGACAGAATTGACGATTATGCAACTCCTATTGAAAGATCATTGCAACGCGTTCAGGGAATGAGAAACCTGATAATGGACCTTCTTGATTTTACAAAGATCAGGCTTGAACGAAAAGAGGAGAAGCTTCAGGAAGTTGTTCTCTCGGAAGTTGCCTCAAACTCAATCGTAACAGTTCAGCCTTATGCCATTCAGATGGATGTTACAATGAACATTGATATACGTACAGATGTTTCTGTAATGGCTGATCCTGATGATATGGAGATTGTCTTCAACAACCTTATATCAAATGCGGTTAAGTACAATAAAAGGGGAGGAAGGCTTGACATAACAATTGACAGCTCGGAAAATGATGCAATAATCATTTTCGCTGATACAGGAATAGGCATAACACAGGACGAGACTGAGAGCCTGTTTACTGAATTTGTCAGAATAAAGAATGAGAAGACAAGGAACATTACAGGAAGCGGTCTCGGACTGTCGATTGTAAAAAAAGTGATTAGCTTATATCATGGAACAATAAAAGTGGAAAGCACCCCCGATGTGGGAACAGTTTTTACAGTAATAATTCCAAAAAAACAATTATCAATTAGCTGAATATGAAACTACCAGGAAAAACAGTTGAAAGGCTGAGTGAGTACAGAAGAACACTTCTGGAATGCCTAAATGAAAAACGTAATTTTATTTTTTCACACGACCTTGCAGCCCGGCTGCATATAACTGCAGTTCAGGTCCGGAGGGATCTTATGCTTATAGGATACTCAAGCGTTCTAAGGAAAGGTTATGATGTCCGTGAACTGATTGATACTATCGGTAAGATAATCGATTCGGAACTGAGCATGAATGTGGCTGTAATAGGCATAGGTAACCTGGGAAGAGCAGTTTCCGGTTATTTCAGGGGAAAAAGGTCAAAGCTGAACCTGGTGGCTTCATTCGATAATGATCCTCAGAAAGTAAATAAGGTTATTTCAGGTGTTAAGTGTTATCCCTATGCCGATTTTGAAAAACTGATCCATGAGCTTGATATCAAAATTGCTATTCTAACGGTGCCGCCTGAATTCGCAAGGGAAATTGCTGAAGAAATTGTACGCTTCGGGATTAAGGGAATTCTCAATTTTACAACAATTTCACTTAATGTTCCTTCAGGTGTCTACCTTGAAGAGTATGACATGATTACTTCTATTGAAAAAGTTGCCTACTTCGTAAAGGAGAATAAATTATAGACCGTTCCCCTTGCAATGAAAGTATTCAGGAGCTTTAGTGAGGCCAGGGGAATAAGGAATCCGGTTGTCACAACCGGATCATTTGACGGTGTGCATATCGGTCATAAGACTATCCTGAAAAGGCTCAGGGCGCTTGCAGAAATGCATAATGGTGAATCAGTTCTGATTACCTTTGATCCGCATCCCCGGAAAGTGCTTTATCCCGATACTGCCGGTAAGGACCTGAAACTTATATTATCACAGAAGGAAAAGCTTGAACTTCTGTCGGAAGCAGGTCTCGACAATATAATTATTATAGAATTCACAAAAGATTTTGCCAGAACAACAAGCGAGGAATTTGTCAGGGATTTTCTGACAGGATCACTGGGAGCCAGGGTTATAGTTGTGGGTTTTAACCACCATTTCGGATTTAATAAGGAAGGCGATTACAAACAACTATGGGAATGGCAGAAGAAATATGGTTTTTTGGCTGAGGAGATCCCTGAACAGGATGTTGAAAATGAAACTGTCAGCTCAACCAAAATACGAAAGGCGATCAGCGAGGGCTATATCCAGCGGGCAAATGCCTATCTTGATCACTTCTACATAGTTATAGGCCTACCTGAAAAGTACTCCTGTGAAATATGCAGCGAGTTGCCTCAATTCTTCAATATTGATTTCAGGGATGATTGCAAGCTGTTGCCTTCTCCGGGAATTTATGCCGTTACGGCGGAAAGTGATGTTTATTGCTCAAAAGCAATGGCTGTAATCATTAAGGAGCCTGAAAAACAGCCTGCCCTCCTTGCACATTTTTTTGAGGAACTCATTAATGATTCCGACAGGAATCTCAGACTGTCTTTCCATAAACGTGTTCAGGGTTCTGTAAATCTGCAGGATCCCTCAAATATTGCGAGGATACATTCTGCCGTAAAGGAAATTTCAGAGCTCATTTACTGACAAGGATCATTTTATAAGAGGGGATTATTGCTTACCTTTGGCCCTCTTAATTCTTGTCTATTATGAAATTCTCACCCGAAAAGCTGAATATACCCGATCAGAGGATGAAGCCATTCATTGACCCCTCTGAAATATGGGATCTTATTAACAATACAAAACCTGATAAAGCTGCCGTAAGAGATGTTATTGCAAAATCACTTGACAAACAACGTCTGACTCTCAGGGAAACAGCAATACTTATAAATTCTGTCGGTACCGATCTTGCTGATGAGATAAAGGAAGGTGCAAAAACATTAAAGGAGAAGGTTTACGGAAACAGAATAGTGCTTTTTGCTCCTCTCTATGTGGGCAACAGGTGTATCAACAATTGCAAATACTGTGGTTTCAGGGCATCTAATACCGGAGCTGTAAGGAAAACACTTTCTGATCAGGAAATTATCATGGAGGTTGAGGCTCTTGAAGATAACGGTCAGAAAAGGCTTATACTTGTTTATGGCGAGCACCCTGATTATTCACCCGAATATATAGCTCATACTGTAAAGCTTGTGTACAGTATCAAAAAGGGACCCGGAGAGATAAGACGCGTGAACATTAACGCAGCTCCGCTTGATATTGAAGGTTTCCGTACCGTTGGCGCTGCCGGAATCGGAACTTATCAGATTTTTCAGGAAACCTATCACCCCGAAGCATATACATGGTACCATCTGGGGGGTAAGAAAAGAGATTATGAATACAGGCTTACAGCTCTCGACCGTGCCCAGGAGGCAGGGATTGATGATGTCGGAATTGGAGCCCTGTTCGGTCTCTATGACTGGAGGTTTGAGGTTCTCGGACTTGTAAGGCATACAAACCATCTTGAAGCCTGCTATAATGTTGGCCCGCATACAATCTCCTTCCCGAGAATCAAGGATGCAATGAGCCTGAACCTTGATAATAAGTACGAAACAACAGATGACGATTTTAAAAAGCTGGTAGCAATACTCCGGCTTGCAGTACCATATACAGGACTAATCCTTACCGCTCGTGAAGCCCCTGATGTCCGTCGGGAGGTAATGCAATATGGTGTTTCACAGATAGATGGAGGTACGAAGCTTGAACTTGGCTCTTATTCCGACACAAAAAATGAAAACCAGAACCTTAACAGGGAACAGTTCAAGATTAATGACTCCCGGTCGCTGGCTGATGTTATAGATGAACTTCTGGATAATGACTACATCCCTTCATTCTGTACCTCATGCTACAGGATGGGAAGAACTGGCGAGCACTTTATGGAATTCTCTGTTCCCGGTTTCATTAAGAGATTCTGCACTCCGAATGCCATCCTCACCCTGTCAGAATATATCTGCGATTACGGCAGGGGAGAAACAATTGATAAGGGCTGGAAGGTAATAGAAAAGAATATTGCAAAACTTGAACCAGGTGTTGCCTCCCAGACAAGAGAAAAAATTGAACGGATCAAGGCTGGCGAACGTGACCTGTATTTTTGATATTGTGTATTTAGCCCTGAGCCAATTAAATGATACTTAACAAGCCGAAATATGATACGAATTCTTGGAATAAAAATAGTTGACCGGATTAAAGAATCAGGTCTTACCCAGGGAATACTGTCAAGTCATTCTTCAGCCATTACAACACGCCTGGGCTTTCACGAGGTTACTGATGATATCTGCAGTCGTGAAGCATACCTGATACTGCACCTGAACTGCTCTGATGATGAATATAATAAAATTGAACATGAGCTTGAGCAGCTGGGTGGCATTGAGGTAAGGAAAATGATTTTCAGCAATTCGGCAAAAGATCTTAATAAAACAGGAAAAGACTCTGCTCCCGAGATAATGGGAATTCTTCTCGAGAAATCTCAGCCGGTTGTTCAGTCAGTGCAGAAACTTCTTACATCATACGGCTGCAATATCAGAACAAGACTTGGTGTCAATGAACAGTTTTACGGAGAGCCTGCAGGTCTTATTATTCTAGAGCTTAAGGGTGATGCTGAACAAAGGCTTCTTCTTGAAAAAGACCTGAGAGCCATTGACAGGATACACGTAAGAACAATGGCCTTCTGATACCTGAAAGCCAAACTCAATCCTCATTTACCATATAGCCATCAAGCTAAGAGTCACTTAGGATGAGATAGCCAGATTAAAGTTTTGTAGTCTTAAGGTCTTAGTTTGATGACCATGCCATTTTCCTGTAGCCTGTCGCCTTTCGCCTTTCGCCTTGTTTTCTATTCTTCACTGTAATCAGCTGATCCTCTTCCAAGTATCTGCCCAAAGAAGATTGCATTCAGGAACACCTTGTTGGTACCGTACCATGTAGCCCTGAAATTTGTGTTTTCGTAAATTGATATTATCCTGTTGCCATGGACGCTTGCAAATGGTGAACCCTTTATCCGTTTGATATTCTGAGAGGTGCAGTAGCCACTTAACAGCGGACTGTCGGTATACACAATCGGATTATTGTAAATTGTTGAATCCATTTTTGCAACAAGAGTACCAGCTTTGAAAACCGGAAGCCTGTCCTTTGTGTATCCATAGCACAATGGGTGACTCAGATCAATCCTGGTCTCGAAAATAGAACCCGGTATAAGCTGAGCCTGCCGGTCTTCCTGCATATTTGCATAGACTCCCGTCTTTCTTTCAGGTTTAAATTCTTCAACAAAGCTTATTGATGCTATCTTTTTATCTGCCAGCCACCGGTTGCCGCTTTCATAAGCGATGATTGTACCTCCCGTCCTGTTCCATGTCTTTAGCTTTTCAACAAAAGCCGGGCTTGTCTGAGGGTTTCCTGCTATTATTATTACATTGTATTTCTGGAGGTTAACGCTGTTGATGCGTGAAGGCGTTATCATTGTTACAGGGATTCCGAACCTTGTATCAAGAAGATGCCATATCTCTCCCGCTTCGGCACTGTTTGAGCCATCACCGGCGAACATCATAACTGATGGTTCCTGCAGGTTAACAAAGCTGTTGCTGCCCAGATCAATTCCTTCCGGAGTGCGACCGGTGCTGACTGCATAAACAGTTACTCCGCAGCGTTTTGCAACCTTAATTATTTCATTCTTAAGCTCGTCTCCCGAAAAAGGCTGTCCCTCACTGTGAATGAGAATGGTTCCGAATGAAAACTCTTTCTTAAATTTACCGTCATCATAAGTGAACCTCTCAGTAGCAACTCTTGTTCTGATTCCGGCGGCCTGCAGTTCAAAAAGCGCTTTGGGAGCCAGGTACTCATTCCATTCAAAGAGGTAAGCGTATGCTTTTTCAGCTCCGATTATATCTCCTGAAGGAGCGGTTGTTTCTGATACTTCTTTACCGGGCAGGCCTTCAAGCTCCTTAACAGAATTGACAGATGTGTAATCAATATTGTATGCAAGGGGGAGTACCCAGGTGGAAATGTCATAGAAGAGACTGTCAGTAAAGATTTTAACTGGCTCAAAAAGGCTTCGTATATACCTGAATTCATTCTGTTTAAGCGGTACAACATAACTGTTGCCTGTTGTATAGTTCACGCCCTCCCTGCTTACATCCTTTGCAAGCCTGTACACTTTTATATTGTGCTGTCTCAATACGTTTATAAATTCTGTAAGCCTGCCTTTGTCTTCAGTCTCTCCGAAAATATATGCCTTGACAGGATGCCTGTCTGCCTCAGTAACAGAGTTTTTGTAAAAATCAGCCTGGCATTCAAGGAGCTTCTTTCTCATCTTTAATCCTGCTTCCAGTGATGATAATGAGACCGATACATGATTTCTTATTGCGAATGGGAACGAAATTGTTCCTGCCGCCGTATTTCTAAGATGACCTTTTACACCCGCCTGTTCAAAAAGTATTCCCACGGCACCGTGTATGTCGGGATATGATGATCCCTTGCCTACATAAAAGTCATCGAATCCCTCTTCGGAATAGTACAGACTTCCGATCTCGTTAAGGTATTTTTCATGATAAGATGCCACCTCTGAAGTAAGAGTGTGGATTATATCCGGGGTCATTGGATTGTTCCTTGATCTGACGCCTGGCTGGAAAAAGAATGTTGATCCGGCTTCCATTTCATGATGATCAGTCACAATATTCGGTCTCCACCTGTAATATGCAGCCATCCTTCCCCTTGTCTCGGGATGCTGCAGAAAGAGGTAGTCGCGGTTAAGATCAAACCAGTAATGGTTGGTGCGCCCGCCAGGCCATGGTTCTGCAAATTCCCATGAGTCGGAGTCGGGATTGTCGTTCAGACTTCTTGTTGAATTCACCCACGAAGAATGACGCTGCATACCGTCAGGATTGAGAGAAGGATCGATAAGTATCACTGCATTCTGAAGGAGAGCATTTATTGCATCGCCCTCGCCTGCAATAAGGTGGTAAGCAACTATGACAGATGAATTCTGCGCACTCGATTCATTACCGTGAATACCGTAGCCCAGTTTGATAACAATGGGCATTTTATCAATATTTACATTTCCGGAAGTTGCCGGATCACAGAGTTTCAGGTGTTCCTGCCTTATTGCCTCAAGGTTTCTTATATTCTCCGGTGAGCTGATAATCAGGTTGCCAAGAGGACGGTTTTCATAACTTTTTCCATACTCATCCCATACGGCCCTGTCAGAAATCCTAGAAAGTTCGAGGATATATGAATACAGTTTGTCATGAGAAAGATGCCATTCCCCAGGCTCGTGACCAAAAAACTGCAGTGGAGTGGGGACCTCTTTGTTATAGGTTACATTCCCCGGCAGGAAATAGGACAAAGGTTTCTGGCAGAAGGAGTTTTGCGATAAGATTAATACAACGCTTAAAATAAATATCTTTCTCATTTTAATGAAAATCTGTGATCAGGCAAATTAGTAAAAATTCTAAAGGCTGTCGCCAAAATCCTGGCGGAACTTTGCCAGAAGTTTTTCAGGCCAGTTGCCGATTGACTCCAGACGGCCGGTAAAGAACCTGAGTACAGGTGGCTCCTCCACAAATTTAAGTCCTCCAATAAGCTCCCTGTTATGGTACAGCCAGTTCAGCCTGTCAATTATATATTCTACCTGCGACAGGGTAAATACTCTTCTTGGAAATGCAAGTCTCATGAGTTCAAGGTCGGCATATATATCGTTACCTTGTTCATCGCGAATGCTGCTGAGTGTTCCTCTTTCCATGCCCCTGATTCCTGATATAATATAAAATGCAGCAACAAGTGCGCCTGCAGGGTATTCGCTCTGAGGAACCTGTGGTATAAACTGCTGAGCTTCAACATGACAGCCAAGGGCTCCGCCAGGCATAATTACAGGCAGTCCAAGTTTGTCCAGTTCAGTTACTGCATAATTAATAAATGATGGCGACTGACCGACAACATCTTCTTCCTTTGTTTCAAGCAAACCTGTTGCCATGGCTTCAATCTCCCTGATTGAAATACCTCCGTAGGTAAGGAAACCCTCATAAAGAGGCACAAGGTCTTTCATCATGCCGTACAGTTCCTTGTTATTTGTACATATTGCCCCTCCACGTGATGAGCTGACCTTTCGTCCGGAGAAATAAACTATATCGCACAGATTGCACATCTCAGTAAGGATTTGATGAATTGAACTGTTCATGTACGCCGGTTCACGTTTTTTAATGAAGTAGGCATTCTCACCTATAAGGCTTGCATCCATCACTACTATTATTTTGTACTTGTCAGCAACAGCCCTTACTTCTTCAAGGTTTTTCATTGAGAAGGGCTGGCCTCCGATAAGGTTCGTTGATGCTTCCATTCGGATGAAGGGTATGTTTGCCGCTCCATGCTTTTTGATCAGTTCCTCGAGCCTTTGGATATCTATGTTTCCTTTGAATGGATTTGTGCTCTTTATTTTCATTGCTTCCGGTGTGAACAGCTCAACAACTGTACCTCCGTTAAGTTGTATATGTGCAAGTGTTGTTGTAAAGTGGTAATTCATAGGGATATAGGAGCCCTTCTTTACAAAAGTCTGTGAAATTATGTTTTCTGCAGCTCTTCCCTGGTGGACAGGCAGCACGAACTTTTTATTGAATACGTCAAGTACGCTTTTCTCGAACTTCACAAAGCTCTGTGATCCGGCGTATGCATCATCTGCCACGAACATGCTTGAAAGCTGGTTATCGCTCATTGCATTTGTGCCGCTGTCGGTAAGCATGTCAAGGAAAATGTCCTTTGTTCCGAGGAGGAAGGTATTATATCCGGCTTCCTTTATTGCTTCCAGACGTCTTTCAACAGGTACAAGATTCAGAGACTGTACTATCCTTACCTTATGCATTTCGAGAGGCAGTTCTTTTCCGCTGAAGAATTTCACTTTTCTGCTGTTCAATGTTTTTTCCATAGTATTGGTTTGAAGTTTGGTTAAAAAAAAGAGGCTTACCTTGTTTCCTGGTAAGCCCCGTATATCAAATTTTATGTTTTATAACATGTTTTTATCCGGACTTACGTATGTATCCGGTAATAATAATAATAATAATAGTAATAAATAGAAATATTCAATTTTACTAAATCCATTTCTTAACAGATTTTTTCAAACCTAACTTATTTTTGTCAGATATCAAATAAAAGGATGAAAGAAATAAAAAATATCAGAAGAGCTTCAGGCCTGATCTCCTTTTTTGATAATGGGCAGTATCGCCCCATTCCCCATAGATAATTTCAGCATCTGCCAGGCCAATTCTGGCTTCAAGGCAGTTCTGACAATCCTCGGCGGAATCATCAGTGCATGGTTTATTATTGTAAAGCTTGTAACTGTCGCGGTATCTTCCGGGTGTAATATTTGGCATTATAATATTTGCTCCGATCTTGATTGCCTTCTCCCTTCCCACAGGATCAATTGCCTGAAGCGCTGTTGCAGCAACAATGTTGATGTCCTTCATCATTATCCTGATTATTGCTATCATCTTGAGGGTGAGATCAAACCTGTCAGTAAGTGGGAGAAGTTTTTCTGAATGACTTGCAAGAGGTGTATCAGCATGTTCAATATAGGGCCCCATGCCGCACATGTCAATATTAAACTCTTTCATGAAAAGCAGATCGCCTGCAAGATCTTCATACGACTGAAACGGCAAGCCGATCATTACTCCTGTACCTGTCTGGTAACCAATGTCCTGCAGGCTTTTCAGACAGTCGAGCCTTCTTCTGAAGCTGTGTTTCGGATTGTCGGGATGAATTTTTTTATATAGCTCCTCATTTGTTGCCTCAACCCGCAGGAGATATCTGTGAGCGCCGGCTTCATACCACTTCATATATACTTCTGGAGTCTGTTCTCCAACCGAAAGAGTTACGCCAAGCTCTCCTTTTGAAAGATCTTTGATTCTTTTCAGCAGGTTTTCAATTCTGTTTGTGCTGACTGTGCTTTCTATCTCACCCGATTGTAGGGCAATAGACCCGTATCTGTTTTTATATGCAAAGCTGGCTGCTTCAAGTATTTCATTGTCAGACAGATCATAACGCACAAGATTCCTGTTGCCTTTCCTTATTCCACAGTATAAACAGTCTTTCCCGCAAACATTGGAGAACTCAATAAGTCCCCTGAACCAAACCTTATTTCCGATATATTCTTCCTTAATACCGGCAGACTTCTTAAAAAGCAGGGTCTTTTCTTCCCCCCGGCTCAATAAAAGTTCAATTATATCTGCTTTTGTGAAATTTTCCTTTTTGAGGATTTCATTGACGTTGCCGGCCATAACTTTTTTACTGAATGTCAAAAGTAGCAAAAGAATCTGTACGTGCCATAATTCCATTTATTAATTACTGTCATTTGCGTCTTTGTGATGATGATCTTAAACATGTTTTATGGCAGGTTTTTTTTACTATCTTGCTTCTGAAAAACCAGGGTAATTAATTCATTATTCTATTATTGCGTTATGATAAATGAAAAGCTTATTAATCCCGGCAGCATTGTAGTTGTAGGTGGATCAGATGATCTGTTCAAACCGGGAGGAAAAGTTTTAAAAAATATTCTTGAAGGCGGATTCAGCGGGAAGCTTTATGTGGTTAATCCCAATAATGATATTATCCAGGGGATTAAGTCATACAGGAATCTGAATGATGTGCCTCAGGCAGACCTTGCGATACTTGCTATTTCAGCCAGGTTGTGCCTTTCTTCAGTGGAAGTGCTTCTCCGGGAAAAGGGAACAAAAGCCTTTATTATAATATCAGCCGGATTCAGTGAAGCAGGAGAGGAGGGCAAAAAACTTGAAAGCGAGATTTCTGCCATGATTACCGGTGCCGGAGGCTGTCTGATCGGCCCTAACTGTATCGGTGTTGTTACCCAGACTTACCAGGGTGTGTTTACATCACCTGTCCCAAAGCTTGATCCAATGGGTTGTGACTTTGTTTCAGGTTCAGGTGCAACCGCTGTTTTTATATTTGAATCAGCCATGCCCAAAGGCCTTAAATTCGCAAGTGTTTTTTCAGTCGGGAACAGTGCCCAGACAGGTGTTGAGGAAGTGCTTGAGTACTGGGACAGCAGCTTCAATCCTGACACCAGTTCGAGGATAAAGCTTATATATGTTGAGAGCATCAGGGAACCCGACAAGCTCTTGCATCATGCTTCTTCCCTGATCCGCAAAGGTTGCAGGATTGCTGCAATAAAAGCCGGAACAACAGAGGCAGGTAGTCGTGCCGCCTCCTCTCATACTGGAGCGATGGCTTCTTCGGATTCCGCAGTTGAAGCTCTTTTCAGAAAAGCCGGAATTGTACGTTGTTCCGGACGGGAGGAGCTTGCTACTGTTGCATCAGTTTTTATGCATAAGCCTCTGAAAGGAAAGAATATAGCCATAATTACTCATGCCGGTGGCCCGGCAGTTATGCTTACCGACGCGCTCTCGGCAGGAGGAATGAATATTCCGGGAATAACAGGAATTCATCATGATAATCTTCTTGCGATGATGAATCCCGGAGCTTCTGCTGACAATCCTATAGACATGATAGCCACTGCAACCAAGGAGCAGCTTGACAAGGTTATTGAATATGTTGATAAGAAGATCCCTACAATAGACGGCATGACAGTGATTTTCGGAAGTAACGGGCTCGTTGACATAACAGAAATCTATGACCATCTTCACAATAAGATTAATGAATGCGATAAACCGCTTTATCCGATACTCCCATCAATTACAAGCTCTTCTCAGGAACTTGCATATTTTCTGGATAAAGGCCATGTGAATTTTCCTGATGAAGTTGTTCTTGGCAGGGCCCTCATCAGGATCTTTAATACTCCGCTGCCGGCTGATGAGAAAATTCACCTCGATAAGGTGGATGTCCCGGGGATACGGAGGATCATTGATAATGCAAATGACGGATACCTTGAACCGGCTGCGATACAACAACTTCTTGGCGCTGCGAATATTCCGGTTGTAAAGGAGGCTGTTGCCAGGACAAAAAAAGAACTGCTTGGCGTTGCAAGAAAAACAGGATATCCACTTGCCCTTAAGGTAGTTGGTCCGGTGCATAAATCAGATGTGGGTGGCGTCACTCTGAACATCAAATCGGAAAAACACCTTGAGGCTGAGTTTTCGAGGATGATGAAGATCAAAGGAGTCAAGGCTGTTCTTGTGCAGCAGATGCTTTCAGGAACAGAACTCTTTATCGGTGCAAAATATGAACCTAGATTCGGACATGTGGTTCTCTGCGGGCTGGGAGGTATCTTCGTGGAGGTGCTTAAGGATGTATCTTCCGGACTGGCCCCTCTTACCTTCCGGGAAGCCGAATCTATGATAAGAAGCATAAAAAGTTATAAGATAATAAAAGGTACCAGGGGCAAACCTGGTATAAATGAACAGAAGTTTGCAGAGATAATTGTCAGATTGTCAACCCTTCTCAGGTTTGCAACAGAAATTAAGGAGATGGACCTGAACCCACTTATAGGGAGTCCAGACAGTATAACAGTTGTCGATGCAAGGATAAGAATTGAAAAAAATAAATAATATTTACAGGATTTTCTGAATAAGATTAAACGATCATGATAATTCAACAGCTTTCTGTTTTTCTTGAAAATAAATCCGGACGCCTGACTCAGGTTCTGGAAGTACTGGGCCGTGAAAACATAAGAATTACTGCGTTAAGTGTCGCGGATACTTCCGAATTCGGAATACTGAGACTGCTTGTTACTGAGCCTGATAAGGCAAAACAGGTACTCAAAAACAACGATTTCACTGTCAATATTACCGAAGTGATTTCTGTAAGCGCACCGAACGAGGCAAAACATTATGCAAAGGTACTCAAGATCCTCTCTGACCGGAATATCTCGGTTGAGTACACCTATGCCTTCACTGTTGACGATAAATCAATAATAATCCTCCGTTGCAGTAATAATCATGAAGCCATCAATGAACTGAAAAGTCATGAGATGGATCTGCTGACTTCCGGAGATCTTTATAAATTATAATTATGCAGATAATATCTGCTGTCAAAACTGAACACCGTTAGTATTATGGAAATATGGAACCGCCATTTCGAAAGCATGGATCGCGATGGCATTAGAAAAGTACAGGGAGAGAGGCTCAGGGAAACTGTTGAACGGGTGTATTTCAATGTGCCCTTTTACAGAAACAGGATGCAGGAAGCCGGTCTGGGACCCGAATCAGTTCATAACATTGATGATATCCGGAAACTACCTTTCACTACAAAGCAGGATCTGAGGGATAATTACCCCTTTGGACTTTTTGCTGTGCCTATGAGCGAGATCGTAAGGATACACGCATCATCAGGCACAACAGGTAAACAAACTGTAGTTGGCTATACACGGGCAGATATCTCTACCTGGTCAGAGGTAATGGCACGAACACTTACTGCAGCCGGGGCAACGCGGAATGACTTTATACAGATAGCATACGGTTACGGGTTGTTCACCGGAGGACTTGGACTGCACTACGGCGGAGAAAAAATAGGCGCCTCAGTTATTCCAATCTCAGGAGGAAATACTACAAGGCAGATTCAGCTCATGCACGATTTCGGAAGTACTGTCCTTGCATGCACTCCTTCTTATGCCCTGTTCCTTGCGGAAGCCATTCAGGACAGCGGTATCAGGCGTGAGGAACTGAAACTTAAAGTAGGCGTATTCGGAGCAGAACCATGGACCGAAAACATGAGGCGGGAAATCGAACAAAAGCTTAAAATAAAGGCTATTGATATCTATGGCCTGAGTGAGGTAATTGGCCCTGGCGTTGCAAGTGAATGCCTTGTGCAGAACGGGCTGCATGTAAATGAAGATCATTTTTATCCGGAAATAATTGATCCTGAAACACTTGATGTTCTGCCGGCAGGCAGTGTCGGAGAACTTGTTTTTACCACAATAACAAAGGAAGGACTACCACTTATAAGATACCGCACAAGGGATCTGACAAGACTGCATTACGAAAAATGCGATTGCGGCCGAACCCTTGTGAGAATGGATAAATGCCTCGGCAGAAGTGACGACATGCTGATAATAAGGGGAGTAAATCTCTTTCCGTCACAGGTCGAGAGTGTATTGCTCGAGATGCACGAGATCAAGCCACATTACCTGCTTATCGTCGACAGGCAGAACAATCTGGACACTCTTGAACTTAAAGTGGAAGTTGAAGATGAGTTTTTCCAGGACAGAATAAGTGAACTTGAAACACTCAGGCAGAGAATTCAGAATTCGGTTGAGAGTTCAATAGGAATAGGACTTAAGGTAACTCTGGCCGAACCAAAAACTATAGAAAGAAGCGAGGGGAAGGCAAAAAGAGTTATCGACAACAGAAAGTTCTGAACCTGCATTGTATCAGCCTTGGAGCTGATAATGATCAGCTTTGAAAGGATTTTAATATTAGTATATTTGACACGCTTAACCAGGTAGAAGACCTTAAGAATATAAAGATGGGACAGGTTCCGTTCGATAATAAAAAGGTAACTGAAATAATTGCTGAAAGCGGAGTAAAATCTTTTTCTACCGCTTCAATAAGGGAAATAGTCAGGCTGGTGAACATGCTTGAAAAAGCAACCGGCCAGAAATATGTAAGGATGGAAATGGGTGTCCCGGGTCTTCCTGCTGAACAGGCAGGTGTGGATGCCGAGATTGAAGCACTTAAAAAGGGAGTGGCGTCTGTATATCCTGATATTGAAGGCCTTCAGCTTCTGAAAGATGAGACTTCAAGGTTTATCAAACTTTTCCTCAATCTTAATATAAGTTCTAAAGGTTGCGTTCCGTCTGTTGGATCCATGATGGGATCAATGGCTGCCTTCCTTGTCGCAAACAGGAATGACAGAAGCAAGGAGGGATCACTGTTCCTCGATCCCGGATTCCCTGTCCAGAAAAGCCAGGTGAAGATGCTTGGACATGACTATACGCATTTTGATATTTTCGAACACAGGGGTAAAAAACTTGCTCCGAAACTTGAATCATTCTACGCAACAGGAAAGGTATCCTCTCTTGTTTACTCAAATCCAAATAATCCAACATGGATGTGCCTTACAGAGGAAGAACTGAAAATAATAGGTGATCTTTCCAGGAAATATGATGTGATTGTTATTGAGGATCTTGCATATTTTGGCATGGATTTCAGAAGCGATTATTCAAAGCCGGGTTTACCTCCTTTTCAGCCTTCAATTGGTAGATATACAGATGATTACATTCTTCTTATTTCAAGCTCGAAGGTTTTCAGCTATGCCGGACAGAGAATAGGCATGATGGCAATTTCTGATCATTTGTATGAAAGAAGTTATCCCGATCTGCTAAGGTATTATTCTACTGATAAGTTTGGTCATTCAGTTGTTTACGGAGCTCTTTACGGTCTTTCTGCCGGTGTTGCACATTCCGTACAATATGGTCTTGCTGCCATCCTTAAAGAGGCCAATGAAGGAAGACTCAGATTTCTTGATGAGGTAAGGGAGTACGGAGAGAAGGCTAATATCATGAAAAGACTGTTCACTGAGAACGGCTTCTTCATAGCCTATGACACTGATATTGACAAACCGGTTGCAGATGGATTCTATTTTACAATTGCATACCCGGGAATGACAGGTGCCGAACTTCTCGGGAAACTTCTTCATTACGGTATCAGTGCTATAACTCTTGATATTACAGGCAGCCAGAGAAATGATGGCTTAAGGGCTTGTGTGTCACATGTATACAGGAATCAGTTTTCAGATCTTGAGGAGAGATTGAAATGTTTTAACAGAGATTTTCCAGTTAAGAATCAACATAAGAATTGATATGGCAAAGATCAAAGGTAGTATTGTAGTTGATGTTGAGAAATGCAAAGGATGCGAAGTATGCATGGTGTCATGTCCAACAGGCACCATCGCAATGGCTAAGGAGGTTAACGGAAAAGGTTATTTCAATGCCTATCCTGCTAATCCTGACCTGTGCATTGGATGTGCCAGTTGTGCAATAGTCTGCCCCGACGGAGTTATAACAGTTTACAAAACAAAAATATAGCCGCGATGGAAAGAGAACTTAGGCTGATGAAGGGTAATGAGGCTGTTGCTGAGGCAGCCATACGTGCTGGCGTTGATGGCTATTTTGGCTATCCTATCACTCCCCAGAGTGAGATACTCGAGTATCTTATGGAAGCCAATCCTTATGAACGCACCGGAATGGTTGTTCTTCAGGCTGAAAGCGAAGTAGCAGCAATAAACATGGTTTATGGCGGTGCAGGTTGTGGAAAGAAGGTAATGACTTCTTCTTCCTCTCCCGGAATAAGTCTGAAGCAGGAAGGTATCTCCTATATTGCAGGAGCAGAACTTCCCTGTCTTATAGTTAATGTTGCCAGGGGTGGTCCGGGACTGGGTACTATACAGCCGGCTCAGGCCGACTATTTCCAGTCTGTTAAAGGTGGCGGTCATGGCGACTATCACCTGATTGTCCTTGCACCTGCTTCGGTACAGGAAATGGCTGATTTCGTTGAACTTGGTTTCGAGCTTGCCTTCAAATACAGGAATCCGGCTCTTATACTTTCCGACGGAGCCATCGGTCAGATGATGGAGAAAGTATACCTTAATCCGCAAAAGCCAAGGTCTTCCGAATCCCCGGATTGGGCAACAACAGGAAAGGGAAGCAGAGAAGACCGGAATATAATTACCTCACTTGACCTTGATCCTGACGGACAGGAACAGTTCAATCATAAGCTTATTGAGAAGTATGCGGAGATAGAAAAGAATGAGGTCAGGTATGAAGAGTTTCATTGCGATGATGCTGAATACCTGCTTGTTGCTTATGGCACAAGTGCCAGGGTTTGTCAGAAATCAGTTCAGATTGCCCGTGAGCATGGCATAAAACTCGGATTGCTGAGACCTGTTACCCTGTTTCCCTTCCCTAAAAAAAGAATAGCAGAGATAAGCTCCAGGGTGAAAGGGATACTGTCTGTTGAGATGAGTTCAGGACAGATGGTGGAGGATGTCCAGCTTGCAGTAAACGGGAGGGTGCCTGTTATGCACTTTGGAAGAATGGGAGGGATAGTCACAACTCCCGATGAGGTTGTAGAGCAGGTAAAAATTTTATTTTTAGGAGGAAAGTGAGATGAAAGAGGCTACAGGAATTAAGGAAATAATAAAACCCGAAAACCTCGCGTATGCCAGGACTGAGGTTATGCTCAATAATACATTGTCGTACTGCCCCGGCTGTGGTCATGGAACTACTCACAGAATACTTGCGGAGCTTATAGATGAGCTTGGTTTGCAGTCAAAAACAATAGGTGTCTCACCTGTTGGCTGTTCTGTTCTTATGTATCACTATCTTGACGTGGATATACAGCAGGCAGCTCATGGCAGGGCGCCAGCCGTGGCAACAGCAATCAAAAGACTGCTTCCGGACAGGTTCGTTTTTACCTACCAGGGTGACGGTGACCTGGCTGCAATAGGTACTTCGGAGACAATTCATGCATGCAACAGGGGAGAGAACATACTTATAGTTTTTATAAATAACGGGATCTATGGTATGACCGGTGGTCAGATGGCTCCAACTACAATCCCGGGAATGAAATCCTCCACTTCTCCCCAGGGAAGAGATGTGCATTCAATGGGAAATCCCCTTAAGATGACTGATATTGTTGCGACACTTGCAGGCACATATTATGTGACAAGGCAGAGCGTGCATACACCGGCTAACGTGCGGAAGACAAAGAAAGCCCTGAGGAAGGCTATTGAATATCAGAAGCTTAACAAGGGGACATGCTTCGTTGAGATAGTTTCAAACTGCCCATCAGGATGGAAAATGACTCCTGTTGATTCAAATAAATGGATGGAGGAAAACATGTTCCCATATTATCCGCTCGGCGATCTTAAAACACCTTCAGAACAGGCAGAAAAATAAACAAAACATTATTAATCATGACTGAGGAGATAATAATTGCAGGTTTTGGCGGACAGGGAGTTCTGTCGATGGGAAAAATAATGGCGTATTCTGCAATGATGCAGGATATGGAAGTCAGCTGGATGCCTGCCTATGGCCCTGAAATGAGGGGAGGTACTGCTAATGTTACTGTAATTATAAGCAGTGAAAGGATCAGTTCACCTATTGTAAAGCACTTTGATACTGCTATCATACTTAACCAGCAGTCTCTTGATAAGTTTGAACATGCCGTGAAACCTGGCGGTGTTCTGATATACGATGGCAATGGAATAACAAGGCATCCTGAAAGAAAAGATATTTCGATTTACCGTATTGATGCCGCTGAGGAAGCCGGCCGTACAAACATGTCAAAGGTGTTCAACATGATGGTAATGGGTGGTTTCATTAAGGTCAGGCCGCTTATTAAGCTTGAAAATGTTCTCAGGGGACTTAAAAAATCACTTCCTGAAAGATATCACAGCCTCATTCCGCTGAATGAAAAAGCCCTTATCCGCGGTGAAGAGTTAATAAAGGAGGTTCATATTGTATGAGGCTTTCTTGGTAGCCGGAAATTGGTAATCGGTGATCGGGGATCACTAACCAGCAACCAGCAACAAGCAACCAGAAAAACCCACCCCCAGCCCCTCCCAGGAGGGGAGCCGTATGCAACCAGCAACCAGCAACAAGTAATCAGCAACAATTCCACCCCTGTCGCCTATCGCCTTTCGCCTTCTGCCTGATACCTACTTCTCATAGAAATGCATCTCCCTGATATACTTCCATACTTCAGGAGCGAGGTAGTATGACATATCCTTACCTGCTTTTATTCCGTCACGGATAAAGGTTCCTGAAATATCCATCAGAGGGGCCTTTGAAAAACTGATATCAGCAGAAGAAAGCAACTGCCCAAGAATTGCAGACGAAGGTTTTGAAATACCTGGTCTGGGGTATACATATACCGGATGTTCCTTCAAAAGCTCCTTTGCATTTTTCCATTTGTGCAAAGTGTAAAGGTTGTCTTCACCCATCACAAGACTAAATTTGTTGGAGGGATATTTTTCCTTAAGATATGCCAGAGTATCAATTGTATATGAGGGAACCGGGAGTCTGAATTCTATGTCGGAAGCCTTCAGCCTGGGATTGTCTCCTATTGCAAGCTGAGCCATGTAAAGTCTCTGATGATCATCAAGGAGAGTTTCTTTTTTCTTTAGAGGATTATGGGGGCTTACAACGAACCATACCTGTTCAAGGCCTTCAAATTCTGTCATGTAGCCGGCTATTGCAAGATGCCCTATGTGAACAGGATTAAATGATCCGAAGTACAAGCCTACCTTCGCCATTATTTCAGCTGTTTAAAAAATTATATATCAGGTTATATGCCTCTTTTTTTGCATGTTCAAGATTGTCATTTATTACGATCTTGTCGAAGCTTTCTGCAAGATCAATCTCTTCTTTTGCTTTGGCAACCCTGATTCTGATTTTTTCATCTGAGTCTGTCCCCCTGTTTATAAGCCTCTTTTCAAGTTCTTCAACTGATGGTGGCATTATGAATATTGACAGGGCACTGGCTCCGAAAATTTTTTTAAGATTTATTCCGCCCCTGACATCAACGTCAAACAGGACATGTTTTTTTTCATTCCATATCCTTTCCATTTCGCTTTTCAGAGTTCCGTAATACAGGTCCTTGTATACTTCCTGCCATTCTACAAGCTCCTGATTATCAATCTTTTTTTTAAATTCAGGCACAGAAAGATAAAAATAGTCTATTCCGTTTCTTTCGCTTCCCCTGATATGACGGGTTGTTGCTGACACTGAAAATGAAAGACCCAGTCCGCTCTCAAGCAGATGCTTTACAATTGTAGTTTTTCCCGCACCGGATGGAGCCGATATAATAATCAGCTTTCCCTTTTCACACATTATCTTAATTTATTTTTCTTCTATAAATTACTATCATTTACCTTCTGCCTTCCGCCTTCCGCCTTCAGCCTCCCGATAGCTATCGGGACGCCTTTCATAACACATTAAGAGTCTGTTCCTTAATTTTTTCGAGCTCATCTTTCATCATAACAACGAGCTTCTGGATTGAAGCATCGTTTGCCTTTGATCCGATTGTGTTTATCTCCCTTCCGATTTCCTGGCAGATAAAGTTAAGCAGTTTGCCGTTCGGGGAATCTGTTTTCATTGTTTCAAGGAAATAGTCACAATGCGTTTTAAGCCTGACTTTTTCTTCATTTATATCGAACTTTTCGAGATAATAAATAAGCTCCTGCTCAAATCTGTTCTTATCGATATTTTCTGCTCCGACATTTTCTTCAAGCATTGAATTAAGCTTTTCTTTTACCTTTCTGATTCTTTCAGGTTCATGATTTCCTATTTTTTCAAGTAATGAGAGGATATTGCGTATGCATTTCATCATATCCTCCATAATTGAATTACCTTCTTCAGCTCTGTACAGGTCAAGTATTTTAAGAGCTTCACTTATTCTGCCACGGACAAGTTGCCACTCCTCTTCAGGTATTTCATTTTTGTCAGTCTTCAGTGTTTCAGGGAGTTTCATGATGGCAGAGAAGATCTGATCATCAAGTTTTATGTTAAGCTCAGATGCAATTTCACTGAACTGTTTATAATAATTTTTTACTGCTCCTTTATTTATTACAGTAGATACTTCCTGGTCTATTGAATCAAAATATATTGTAAGGTCAATTTTCCCCCTGTCGAGCACCTGACTGATAATAGTCCTGATTTCAGGTTCTTTTTCTTTATACAGCCATGGCACCTTAATGTTAAGATCAAGCTGTTTTGAATTGAGAGATTTAACCTCAATATTTATTTTTTTTGTTGTGGTTTCGGCAATTGCCTTTCCGAAACCTGTCATTGATTTAATCATTTTGAAATTATGAATTAACTACTGTAAAACTTTATTGAAGCTGTTCATTATCAGCATATTTTACAACTGCTTTGTTTTTCCATCTGCCTGTTTTGTAATAAATGTACGACATGATCATCCCAAAGGTCCATCCTGCCGGAATTGACCACCATACACCCTGCGATCCGAATTTGCCGGAAAAGTACCAGGCAAATGGTATTCTGATCAGCCACAGTGAAATTATTGTTATTATCATAGGCCATAGTGTATCGCCGGCCCCCCTTGTAATTCCGCTGTAGATAAACATAAGGGTAAATGTAATATAGAAGATACTTACTATTGTCAGATACTGATCTCCTATCCTGATTACCTCAGAATCGTTTGTAAACATCGACATTATTATATGACCACCAAGTACTATTATCAAAGTTGTAACAATTGTTACAATTCCTGACATTTTAATTGTAGCTATGAGACCTGTTCTGATCCTTTCAGGCTTGTTGGCGCCAATATTCTGGCCTACGAATGTTGACAGTGCCTGCGAAAAGGACATTGCAGGTATCAGAGCCATCGCATCAAGGCGGCTGGCAACAGAGTAGCCTGCTATAACAGGTGTCCCGAATTTATTGACAATATCAAGTAGCGCTATTCCTCCCAATGCCACAAACATCTGCTGAATTCCGGTTGGTAATCCGATCCGCAGACTCTGCTGAAAGGTCTCTCTGTCGAAATGTAATCCTTTTATTGCTATCCGGATAAGCTTATGAGTTTTATTCAGCCACCATATCGCAAGAGCAAAGGCTATGGCGTTTGCAAGAAGAGTGGCGTATGCAGCGCCTGCCACGCCCCACTTGAAAATGCCGACAAAGAGGATAACAAGGATTATATTGGCAATGCTTGCAATTATTAGAAAGTAAAGCGGAGTTTTTGAATCTCCCAGACCTCTTAATACAGCACTGGTTCCGTTGAATCCGAAGAAAATGAGTATGCCTCCAAGATATATTTTAAGATAAACTACCGCTTGCGGGAGAATCTCCTCAGGAAGATCGATGAGCCGGAGCAGGGGTTCGCTGATGAATATTCCGGTAACTGAAGCAACAGTACCTATGATAGCGCTGTAAATATACATAGTGTCGATAGCTCTCCTGACTTTCACGAAGTCCCTGGCCCCAAAGTATTGCGATATTACTACAGTAGTACCCATTACAAGACCTATTATCAGCGATATCATTATGAAGATTACCGGAAATGAGGCTCCGACAGCTGCCAGAGCTTCTGTACCTATGAATTTCCCCACAACAATACTGTCAACCACGCTGAAAAGTTGCTGGAAAACAGTTCCTAACAGCATTGGCGCTGCAAACTGAAAGATGAGTTTTCCTTCGTGGCCACTTGTAAAATCCTGCATTTGTTTTCTTTAGACCTGCAAAGGAAATGAATCTTGGCAATATCTCAAAACAACATTTACAACCTTTCCAGTTCAACTGTGAAATGTCTCATTATCTGTGCTTCCCTTTTGATTTTCAATCCTGATTTGATTGAATGTCTTCTGTCAAAAACATTTGATGCCACAGCTGCAATGTATTCTATATGCCTGTATGTATAAACCCTCCGTGGTATTGCAAGCCTGACCATTTCAAGTTCAGGGAACCTGTTTTCCCTGGTAAGCGGATCCCTGTCGGCAAGGAGGGTTCCTATTTCAACTGTCCTTATACCTCCTTCAAGATACAGTTCCACTGCAAGAGTCTGCGCCGGAAATTCCTCCCTTGGTATTGAAGTCAGAAAATTCTTTGCATCTATGAATATTGCATGTCCGCCAAATGGCTCAATAAGTGGGATCCCGGCAGATTTCAGCATGGTACCAAGGTACTCGACCTGTTTAATTCTCGATTCAAGATACCTGAACTCTGTGCCCTCATAAAGGCCCTGGGCAAGTGCGTTCATGTCCCTGCCCGACATGCCGCCATAGGTTATAAAGCCCTCATATATAATGTTATAGGTACTTGCCTGCCGGTAGAGTTTTTCATCACGAAGTGCAATGAATCCACCCATGTTCACGATGGCGTCTTTTTTTGAGCTCATCGTCATTCCGTCTGCATACGAAAACATTTCTCTGCTAATTTCAGTTATCTCCATGCCGGCGTAACCTTTTTCCCTGGTTTTAATGAAATAGGCATTTTCGGCAAAGCGAGCTCCGTCAATTATCAGTTTAACTCCGTATTTTTTTGCAAGCGCTGACACTTCCCTGATATTCTCCATGCTTACAGGCTGCCCTCCTGCAGTGTTGTTTGTAACAGTAACAATTATAAAGGGCACCTTGCCGGCTGGTGTCGTTTTAAGTACATCCTCAAGCTTTTCTGTATCAACATTTCCTTTGAAAGGATGCCATACTGATGGGCTTTTTGAAGCCTCAATAGTACAATCAACTGCCTTAGCCTTCCTGAATTCTATATGCCCCTTTGTTGTGTCGAAATGAGAATTTCCGGGTACTATGTCTCCTTCTTTCACAAGTACTGAGAACAGGACATTTTCTGCAGCCCTGCCCTGGTGGGTAGGCAGAAAGTACTGGAATCCGGTTATATCCCAGATTGCATCCTTCAGGTTGTAAAATGATGAAGCTCCTGCATAGCTTTCGTCTCCGGTCATAATCGCTGACCATTGCCTGTCGCTCATGGCGCCTGTTCCTGAATCGGTAAGCAGGTCGATGTAAACCTGTTCAGACCGGAGATTGAATAGATTGAATGAAGCATCCCTGATCCAGCGTTCGCGTTCTTCCCGGGTACTTCTGTAGATGGCTTCGACCATCTTTATCTTATATGGTTCTGAAAATGGTAATTCCATAAAATTAAATCTTAAGTAAAAATTGTTTGATCTTATTACCCTGAACTGAGACTTAAAAAAACAGCCTTAAATGAATCTCATTTCACAGAGATTCACACTTCTTGCATTAATGTAAATAACATTCAGGCTACACGGTTTTCAGACTTCCGGTGAAAAATTATCCCTGTTTTTGATATTTCTGTATATATCACAAGGGAATTTCTTCGTTATTGATAAAATGAATACCAATTTTAAACTGATTTGAGTAGTAAAAATAAAAGTAATTTGTGATATATTCAACCGGGAAATTCTGATGAAAAAAATATATGTAATGATAAGAATAACAGGCAGATTTGTTATAACTGTTTTCGTTTTATTGATTGCCTTGCCGGTAATTGCGCAGAACGATACTCTGAAGACTTCAACAGAAATTATTGATTCTTTGCAAAGATCAGGTCTTATTTTCAGTGACTTGCATAAAAGACCTGATATTTCATTGAATACTGATCAGGCAATACTTTTTCTTGAGAAGAGGTTGCAGCAGCATTACTGGAACAATGCAAATGATCCTTTGCGAAAGGCTTTGTCGCAACTTGTGTTCCAGGCTTCCAATCCACCTTATGATTCTTCTGAGGTTTTCCTTAAAAAGTACCCTTTTGATTCCTTAATGGTTTCCTGGGATAAATTCTATATCTGGGAACCGTTAAGATTGAAAATGCCATCTGCAACTCCTGAAAAATCAGAAGTCCCAGTTGATACAATATCCCCTGTTGATACAATATCCCCTGCCGATACCACTTTTGCTGCTCTTCTGAGCGATTCTTCAATGGCAAATCTAAGCCTGAAGAGGGATACACTGATTATACCTTCTGAAGAATCTGACTTAAGGGATACTTCAATCCTTGTGATAATAGATACACTGAAGCAGGTTACCTCAGCCAACCCATTATTCCCTTTCAGGTATTACGAGTATCCATATCAGGGTGATTCATTGGAAGTTGCGGTAAATTCACTTCTTAAGTACATGGAAGAGAGAGACTCTTCGATAATCAGATTCACAGGCCGGACCAATGTAATTACGCCTTTCTGGATCAATTCAAGCCGCGATTATATGGCGCGATACTGGTTAAGCAATGAATTTGACGATTCGGTGACAGTCTGGATAGGAGATGCCGGGAGGAATACAATCGGTCTGTATCTTGAACAGGGCATCAATTTTAAACGCCCTACAAGGCAGGAGACAACAAATACTGAAGCACGGATTAATGTGGAAAAGCAGGATAAGTCAAAATTGCTTGAATTACAGCGTGTTGTGGTGAAGCAGCAATACTGGAAGTACAGGACCGAAACAAACCTCGCATTTTCACAGACTTCTCTTTTTAACTGGGTAAAGGGTGGTGAAAAAAGTTTATCCTCATTACTCGACGTAACCGGCTATGTAGATTATAATAATAAACAGAAGAAAATTTCCTCTAATAATTTTGCACGAATTAAACTTGGTTTCCTTGCTACCGGAGATAATCCCATCAGAAAGAATACCGATATTTTTGAAACGAATTCAAAAGTGAACCATAAGGCTTTTGGTAAGTTCGATTTCTCTGCAATAATGCTGTTCAAGACACAACTTTTACCGGGTTATACTTATTCAAAGGTAAAGGACAGGGATACTGCTATCCTAGTTTCAAAGATCTTCAACCCTGCAACCATTACATTGGGTTTTGGTCTTGATTACAAGCCAAATGCCCAGACCTCAATCAACTTTTCACCCTTATCCTACAAGGGTACTTTTATGACAGATACTATCAGACTCGATCAGACAAAATACGGTATTCCGGCAAACAGGAAGTCATTGCATGAGCCCGGCGTCAGCCTTAACGTTTCACATAACTGGAAGCCACTCAAATCTGTGGCTGTGACAAACAGGTTATCGTTGTTTACAAATTATGTTAATAATCCGCAGAATGTCGATATCGACTGGGAAATGATACTTACTGCCAATCTTAACTGGTTCACCGATCTGAGGGTTAATACACATTTTATCTTTGATGATGACACAAAGACACCGGTACTTGATGATGAAAATAAGCCCGTGCTGAGACCAGATGGTTCAGTGAAAAAGACAGCCAGGATCCAGTTCAAGGAGATGATCGGACTTACCCTTGCTTTCAGGTTCTGATTTAATAAGATCAGTTTGCAGAAACTATTTCTGATTAAATGTGTTGTGATATTGCAAACATGATAATATAAGTCAGGGGGAGCAGGCAGTGCAATTGTCATGGTGGATGCTGATTATTGATCCGCAGTTTACACAAGTCCTTTTTTTCCTTTCAAGTTTCAGGAATGTATCCAAGCCTTTTTCTTTGATAATCATCAGGTTCCGGATCAATCCTGTATTGTATTTTGTCCTGTATCGTTTATCAAGTTGTTTTAACCTCTGACATGGAAGTTTTTCACAGTCGTAACAGAATCCGGATTCTGTTTTAGCCAGAAGCTCACAATTTGCAATCCTGCAGCTTTTGCAGTATGTTGGTTTGGTTTCTGAATCAATTCTGCATCCGGGGCACTTGTTTTTAGGTCTTAAATAACCACTGCAGGCTCCACAATAGATCCCGCAGGGTGCCAGCAGAATACTATCAAAAGAATCGGGAGATAACATTGTCTTATTTGTTATTAATCAATTCATTAATCTCATCAAGATGCAATTTAAGATGTTCAGGGAAATCTACAATCATGGTTTCCAGGGTAATTTTTTTATCCGCACCTGCAATCCATTCACTATCAAGCTTTGATTTATCTGCGTTATTAATCACGTGACAGAAGTGAATCAAAGAAAATTTCCACAGCTGAATCATATTATTCCAGTCCTCGTTTTGATAATTTTGAATTGCTATCCAGCGATCATTATTCCCGAAGGTGGCATAGTTTGGAAAAGTCAGCGGGCTTTGCTGATACTGAAGATGAACAATCCGGTGGATGTTATTGGATGTTGAGTCAATCAGATGCCCAAGTATCTGTTTTACAGTCCTGTTTTGACTATTCCGGTAATTAGTAATAGTCTCGTTCTGAAGTGAAGTCAGTCTTGGTTCCCAGTCTTTGATTAAGGAGAGGATTTCGTTATTTATTGCAGCTGTTTCCATCATGGTAATTGGCAGATTTTATGTAGTATAGAATTTGAACTTCAGAATGGCTTATAAATTATTTTAAAAACTTTTTTGTTATGAGTCTTGCTATAAATAAATGTCTGCCCTTGTTGTTCTTTCTCTAGTCTCTTTTTGTTCTGTATTCTATTAATTTACTGTAAAGCACATCACAATCTGATTGATCAAGGTTTGGCACTGCTTTCTTTATTGCTGTAATATATGAACTGAGTTCATCCTGGGTAGCAGGATATCCAATGTTCCCTTTACCCAGGTCACTATCCAGCACAATTGAACCTTCTGAGTCAAAAATAGTCCAGGACGGAGTGCCTCCTTTGCCATATCTTTTAAACAGATCCTGTCCATTTGCGGATTTATAAATATCTATATATGAAATTATAAAGTGCTTGTCCAGAATATTTTTGACTTTTGGATCATTATGGTATTTATCCAGGCGTCTGCACCAGCCACAGCCTTCCCATCCAAATACAAGGAATAATTTCTTATTATTCTCTTTGGCCGTAGATATTAGAAGATTCAGTGTATCTGTCATTTGAATCTTGTCCTGGGGATAGGAATTTGTCCAGGTACAAAATGCAAAAATAAAGGTGATTATCAGGTGTCTTTTTTTCATTTCCTCGGGTATATAGTTGTTGAGTATTTATGGCTTACAATGGACCGGCAATAAAGGGAGATTGTTTAACCCGACGATAGGTAACGGGTTCCGAAAAACCATAACAATCTTATTACACCAACCGACAGTGTTCCCGCTTGGTTTTATTTTTTAAGCAATCGTGACAGTTTGGTCAAGGAGTTCAACATTAAAATTTATCTTGGCATTGAGAGCTTTAAAGACTTTAATAATGGTCTCAAATCTTGCATCAGTAAGACTGTTTTCAATTTTTGAAATCTGAGCCTTTTGAACACCAACTAACCGACCAAGTTCTTCCTGTGTCAAATTACGTTGTTTCCTGGCTTGCTTAATCGCTTCACCGAGCAAATCAAGACGTAATTCATTCTCAAAAGCTTCTCTCTTTGACGTCCCTCGTTTACCGATATGCTTATCAGTAATTTCCTCTAAGTTATATGTCTTCATTCCACTCTGTTTCATTGCTTTGAATATTTTTGTTTTAAGTACTGTAGTCTCAGTTTTTCAGCTTTTTTAATCTCTTTCTTAGGTGTCTTATCTGTTTTCTTAATTATCCCATGTGTTGAAACCACAATTGTATCTGTTTTATCAAACTTATCCCAGAAAGCAAATAATCGGTAAAAAGTCTTGTTGAAAAATGTTCTGAATTCCCATGTCTCTCCTGATAGCTTTTTAAAGAGAGTTTTATCATTGATTATTTGTGCTTTGCGTATGTTATAAATAATTTTTTCTCTGGCTTTTTCATCAATATTGTCAAGGAACTCAGCAGCTTCTTGCAAAAATTCAACCTTGAAATTTTCTGTCAAAGTCTGATATTTTATGCAAAGTTAAAAGTTTCTTTATTAGGAAACAAGTTTATTTTTTGACTTTTCGAGCTCTTCGAATTTCTCTTTAATTTTTCTTAAGTCTTTATATCGGAGATTACCTAGGTTTATTAATCGAGTCTTGTCTTTGAGTTTTAATTCAATTTTGAATAGTTTGATACTAACATGACCAATTTCCGATAGTATTATTGATTCAGGAATCCTGGTGTCCGGAAGATATAATCTTAATTCATTATCGTCCCACTCTATGTAATATTTTCTGACGTAGAGATCTTCAACTCCCTTGATTATAAAAATTAATCCCAGACAGGTAAATAAAATAGAATTCCAGTCTCCATTTTGGAAATTAGTATTGAATCCATTATTAAACGCTTTTATAAGCAAAAAGATTCCGCTAATGATGAAGAGTCCTCCAAAAATTATAAAGAATCTCACCATTGCTGCAGGGTTTTTAAATACGTAAATTCTAGTCATGGTTGAAATAAATTAAAGGTTAGCACGAGTAATTTAATGAATTATAGGAGAGATAAATCTTTTTTTTGTCTGATTTTTTAAGTTACTTTGCTGCCAATTACGGCCCGTAGCTCAGCTGGTAGAGCACGTGACTCTTAATCATGGGGTCGAGGGTTCGATCCCCTCCGGACCGACAAAAGCAGAGGCAACCTTGAGTTGTCTTTTTGTTTTTAGAATTATACCTGTCATGACGAGCTTATTCCACCAACCGATCGTGTAAGTGAGAAATCGACAAATCTGGTCATTGCAAAGGTGGATTCAGAATTAAGGTTTTGCATTATGGAATCAAGTGTCCTTTATTAGTTCTTTAACATCTCTGATGAATTTTACAGTACAGGATTCAATTTGTCTGCTTAAAGCTTCAAGATCATTAAAGTTGGGATTATCCGTAATACAATATTCAATTATTGCGTCTGCTCCCTTTAAAGTCTTTGGTAAGTGATAAGCATTTAAGTTTTTGGATTTAAGTATATTCCAGTATTTTGTCTGGATTTGCTTAGTACATGACAAAAAACGCTAAAGCGTTGATTGTTAATATAATATACTGTTATTGTTAATAAATCCACGTTCTTTTATTAGTATAAAACCTTGATTATCAATATGTTGGAATAGTACTACCAATACCATTTCCGACTATGAAAACCAAGGTTGAAAACAAAGTTACAGTTTTATCTGATACGTTGAAAGAGTTCTTTGGTGACAAAATGAACTTAGCTCGTATAAAGTTCTTTGGCTTATTTATCAGTGCGTTATGCAGGGTGCAGACTGTCTGCTTCGAAAAGCTGGCTTGTGGATTTGATTCTAGAGTTAGAACAGAGTCGTCACTTAGAAGGATACAGAGATTCATTGCAGAGTATTCACTTGACTCAGACCTGGTCGCAAGGTTTATATTTGCTCTATTGCCGCATGAACCACCATACAGACTGGTTTTAGACAGAACTAACTGGAAGTTCGGTATGAATAACATTAACATCCTTACTATTGGCATCGTATATAAGGGAATCGCCTTTCCAATACTGTTCCATATAATGCCAAAGTTTGGGAACTCCAGCATGCAGGAACGGATAAACTTAATGGAGCGCTTTGTCCGGCTGTTTGGCTCTGAAAGTATTGAATGCCTGCTGGCCGACAGGGAGTTTGTTGGTGACAAATGGCTCGAATATCTTAACAAGCTATCCATTGAGTATCATATTCGAATACGTGAGAACTTCTGGGTTGAAAAGCCTGCCAACGGTCAGATGGTAAAGGCATCGTGGTTGTTTAATGGTCTCCGAATCAATGATTGGACTTTTCACCACAAGATTGTCAGGGTTAATGGAGAACTTTGCTATCTCTCTGCTTCCAGAATCATTAACAAAGAAAATGTTCCAGAGCTTCAGATAATTGTGTCGTTCAATAAACCTGCCAAAGCCCAGACACTTTACAAAGAAAGATGGCAAATAGAGTCGGCTTTTAAGGCCTTGAAAACAAGTGGATTTAATATTGAGGACACTCATCTGACTGATATTGAAAGAGTAAGTAAACTATTGTCACTGGTTTTGATTGCTTTTGCCTGGGTGTATAGAATAGGCATACATCTCGATACTCTCAAGCCCATCAAGATTAAAAAACATGGAAGAAGGGCTAAGAGCTTGTTTAAATATGGACTTACTTATGTCGCAAACTTGCTTTTTACCAACGATATAGATAAATTTAACCAATGTTGTAGATTTTTGTCATGTACTTAGCTGGATTTGTTTATTAATACCTGAAAGCCAGATATCAAATTTTATCTCGTTGTGGAGGAAAACGACTGCAATTTTTAGTTTTTTGTTTTTTAAATCATCAGGGAATAATGCGAAATATGTCATATCCATATATCCCTGATATAAAGTGCCAGGGACTGAAAATTCAGGATACTTGTTTTTAAAGAAGTTTCTTAATTCCAACATATAATCCATTAATCCTCTGTAGGCAATTTGAATATTCCCTTTGCCCAGTTGTTTTTTATACTCGATTACAGAATCATTGAATGATGTCATAGTTGAGTTTGAATTAATTATTGAAATTGTCTTGTTCTGCTATTTTATTCTGTGCAAAGCCCCCTGTATTGTCGGCATCAGCAGTGCGTGATTTATTTATTTCTGGAATGGGGAAAAGTTGTATAGATTTGTGTTATTAAAATCTAAGTCTTTATATTATCCTCCTTGTTGTTTTACCTGGATCCAATGGATTCAATGTGAAGGAATTAGTATTTCTCAAACATTCAAATATAATATAAATGAATCAAAATATAAAAATTGCTGTTATTGGTGGAACTGGCAAAGCAGGTAAATACTTATTGAATCAATTAGTCAGCCATGGCTTAAAAATCAAAGCATTAGTAAGAAACCCTCAGAAACTCGAAGAAAACAATCTTATTGAAAAAGTAATCGGAGATGTCCGGAATTATGAATCTGTGTATAATCTAATCGATGGATGTAATGTTGTAGTCAGTACACTTGGCCAGTCAAAAGGAGAAGATCCGGTATTTAGCCTGGCAGCGAAAAACATTGTCAAAGCAATGGAAGCTTTACATATTACAAGATACATTGTTTTAACAGGATTAACTCTTGATACACAATTTGACAATAAAGGATTTCAAACACAGATGAAATCTTTGGTTATGAGACTTTTCTTTAAAAAAATCATTCTTGACAAACAAGCTGAAAATAAAATTCTGCAGGATAGTAAACTGGATTGGACAATTGTACGGGTTCCATTCATTGAATTGACTGATAGTCAGAAGACTATTAGAATCAGTCTTGATGATTGCAAGGGATCAGGTATCAGTTCGACTGATCTTGCAAAATTTTTAACAGACCAGATATGGGATGAAAGCTTTTTAAGGAAAGCCCCGTTCATTTGGAACAGCTGATTTGTATGCATAAGAATAATCAATGATTCTTGTCTGGTGGCCCAACTCATTACTGCTAACAGCCGGCGGGAGGGTATGCCATGCTCGGTACCGAAGGTGGGGATGCACTTTTGTCATCAGTTACCAGGCCTGGTGAGTTGATGCGGATTTACGGTATAAGGTCTAAAGGTGAGTGATAATTTGTCCGGGTTTAAAGAGAAAAGAGTAAAAGAGAAAAGAGCGTTCGGGCCCATAGTCAACTTGCAGTTTTTGTCAAGACGGCACTGATTGTATTCGGCAAAAAGTGTGACAAGCTTATTAAACCTGCCGTCCGTTTTATGCGTTCGTGATTTTTTTATTTCTTCTTATACTTTTGTCTTTTTTAATAAAGTCACTAATCATTTTTTGCTCCTTTTTTGTCAAAGGTATATGATCAAATCCTATTGTTAAATCATCAAGATTATATGTCAGCCCAGGTTGAGGTTGATCTTTAAGCGGCATATTCTCTTGCTTTTTTAATACGTTTCAATTCGGTTGCCTTTATTTTCTTTTCTTTCTCAAGATCAAAATCATTCTGAAGTCCTAACCAAAATTTTGCAGAATTGCCAAAATAATAACTTAATCTAAGTGCAGTATCTGCTGTAATACTTCGGTTTCCTTTAATTATCTCTGAAGTCCTGGTTTGAGGAATCCCAATGTCCTTTGAGAGCCTGTAGGCTGAGATGTTAAGCGGTTTAAGAAACTCTTCAAGAAGAATCTCTCCTGGATGAATATTTGATAATTTTTCCATATTTTTTATTTATGATAGTCTATAATAGTCACTTCACTTGCATTTCCATCTTCCCAATTGAAAACTACTCTCCATTGGTCATTAATCCTGATGCTGTAAAAGTCACTCCTTTTGCCCGAGAGTTTTTCAAGTTTATTGGAGGGAGGGATTCTTAAGTCCATCAAATTTTGAGAGTTGTTTAGCATTCTTAATTTTCGTCTTCCAATTTGTTGAATTTCGTTTGGCAGATTTTTAACTCTGTCTCCGTTCCATATTTTTTCAGTCTCTTTGGATCCAAAGGAGCTTATCATATACCGTTTCGCGTTACTAACGACAAAGGTAAGTATTATTTATTAATCCACAAAACTATCCCGGGGCAAGCCCTTTGCTTATACCCGCTTGTTAGCGTTTCGTTGTATTTTTTTAAATATCAAAGTCAATAGTCATGGGAGCGTGGTCGCTGTATGCACTCCAGTCTTCATAAGTCCCGATTGCAACATTTTGAACTTTGTCTAGAAAGTCCCCGGATGCAAAGCAGTAGTCTATATGATAAGGTTTGCTAAGTTTTCGTTGAAGAAAGAAAGTTGGATGTTTTTCTATGCCTTGTTCAATTTTAAAGTGTCTGTGATATATGCTCTGAATATTATTTTCAGCAAGTTTTTCTACAACGTCTGAATGGTCTCCAACTCTCTTTTTAAAATCCCAAATTTTGTTGCTGTTGAAGTCCCCGACTAGAATTGCGGGACCCTTTAACAAATCTGAATAATAGTCTATTGCGAGCCAAACCTGTCCAATATATCTGGCATCGTAGTTTTCTTTATTACCCATTGCCCAGATAGCAAATAGCGTAAATGTCTGTCCGTGTCCAGTCACGCGGAATGGTAGAATATATCTGAATTTAGGGTTGAAATTTTGCAATAATTCAATTTTGAAGTCATTGAAGGTGTGTATGCAAATGCCTTTGTGTCTGCTGTCACCATGCCAATACTGCGAGTCTGGCTTTTTGTTTGTGGGATTGTAAACATATTTGTCCGGATGCTCGCAATTATTGCCACTAACGGCCCGGCGGTTGTGGTAGTAAGCGTTACCTGACGCAGCACTGGGCACTGATCCAGGTACCCCGCGCCAGCGGGGCCGAGAATGAGTCACGGTGCAAGGAAGGTATGGCGTAGTTTTTGCGAATCCCGGCGAAGGTGTTAACTGTCTCTTTAGCACGAATTTGTCTTGAGCCGGATTCAGAGTCATGGTAAATAATTGAGAAGTAACGAATCAAGATAGAGTTTTGGAAGTATGGCTGCAAAAACTATGACAAGCTTATTACCCCAACCGTCCGTGTTATAGTGCGTTGTGTGTCCTGAGTTGTTACAGGGTACGAAGAGAAAAAGGTTCTTTGAAGTAACAACGTAACTGTAAACATGATGATAGTCAGAGTACTGATCTACTATCAAAGGGAAACGAGTCAGTCTCATAATACATGAGTTAAAACTGGAAGTCTCACAAAACGGAGAAGTATAAATCAACTCTGAGATTGGTCTATCGGTCAAGATGTTCAGGCATATT
>JAKLDT010000040.1 GCA_022703405.1 Bacteroidota bacterium
CCCCCTTCTCTTTTAGCAAAAAGAAGGGGGAGACTGCAGTCCCAGAAATTTCATAACATGCAGACATATATATAATTATAATGGTTTGCAGAGAATGAAGTAATTTAGATAGCCGCTCTTTGTGAAGCAGAGAGGGGTTGGGGTGAGTTCAGGTGTTGCACGAACTCATCCCCCCGGCCCCCTTCTCTTTTAACAAAAAGAAGGGGGAGGCTGCAGTTTCCAAAATTTCATAACATACAGACATATAAATAATTACGTTGTTTTGTAGAGAATAAAGTAATTTAGATAGCCCCTCTTTGCCTGGCAGAGAGGGGTTGGGGTGAGTTCAGGTGTTGCATGAACTCATCCCCCCGGCCCCCTTCTCTTTTAACAAAAAGAAGGGGGAGGCTGCAGTTTCCAAAATTTCATAACATACAGACATATAAATAATTACGTTGTTTTGTAGAGAATAAAGTAATTTAGATAGCCCCTCTTTGCCTGGCAGAGAGGGGTTGGGGTGAGTTCAGGTGTTGCATGAACTCATCCCCCCGGCCCCCTTCTCTTTTAACAAAAAGAAGGGGGAGGCTGCAGTTTCCAAAATTTCATAACATACAGACATATATAATTACATTTTTTTGCAGAGAATAAAGTTAGTTAGATAGCCCCTCTTTGCTTAGCAGAGAGGGGTTGGGGTGAGTTCAGGTGTTGCATGAACTCATCCCCCCGGCCCCCTTCTCTTTTAGCAAAAAGAAGGGGGAGGCTGCAGTTTTCAGAGTTTTCATAATATACAGACATATAGATAATTACGTTGTTTCGCAAAGAATAAAGTAAGTTAGATAGCCCCTCTTTGCCTGGCAGAGAGGGGTTGGGGTGAGTTTTTTGAAATTTGACCGTAGGAAAATACTGTCTACTGTTTCTAATGTTCAGAATTAAGTTGAAAAATGAACATTATTAAAAACAGTTATAACAATTAAAAACATTGAATCATGAAAACAAAATTATTACTTACAGGACTGGCTTTTATGGCGTTCACTGCATTTGCAGGTGCACAGACAGCAAATACAAACAACCAGCAGACTACCACACCCGGAAACAGGGGAGCATGGATAGATGAGAATAAAAATGGTGTATGTGATTATTATGAAACCCGCCAGGGAAACCGCGGGCAGGGCTTTGGTGGAGGCCGTTATGGAGCGGGTCGTGGAAACAGAAATAATGGAGGAAACTGGTGTGGCAGGGGACCTGGAAGAGGAAACGGAAGAGGAATGGGGCCAGGCAGAGGGCAGGGAAGACCTGGGGGAAGGAATTACATTGATGACAATAAGAACGGAGTCTGCGATTATTTTGAGAACAATACTCCTGCAGATAAATAAAATTAATTTCTGTCAAATCTGATTCCATTTGATTCCTCATTAAAGAAAGAGAGATAAACATATTATCTGATAAAAGCGCCTGACAATTTTGGTCAGGCACTTTTTTATAATCAGAGACATAATTTGTTCAGGAATTTCATGATTTCTTCATTTAGGCTGTTTTAGTTTTGTTTTGAAATCAAACAATTACAGCCTTATAAAATGAAAAAGTCATCTCTTTCCCTTTTGGCAACTTTGCTGATCAGTTCAGCTCTGTTTGCCCAGAGCCAGACCCAGGATCAGACTCAGACACAGACCCAGGATCAGACACAGACCCAGACACAGACTCAGACTCAGACACAGACACAGACACAGACTCAGACTCAGACACAGACTCAAGATCAGACTCAGACTCAGACTCAGACTCAAACCAGGACCCAGGAACAGAACCAGGCTCTGCAACAGACACACGATCAGCTGCAGGATCAGGAGAGAACACAGACACAGTCGCAGCAGGTAACACAGCAACAGTTGCAAAATCAGAATCAGGCACAGGACATGAATCAGCTTCAGAATACGGTTCAGACAAGGACAAATACACAGAGACAGGCTACTGCTGCCAGTGGAAGCAGAACATCTGTCAGAAATCAGACAAATACAAGAACTGCAGGGATGTCGAACGCCAGCCGTATTCAATCGACAGTAAATAATACCACCAGAACAAGGGTGAAACAACCAATGACCGACGGAACAAAGCGCAGGTAGACAGTGGGGTTTGTTTAAGTAGCCGGCCGGATTGCATAGCTGCATTTCCAGCCGGTTTTTTTATCTATATTTGTAACTCAAAATATTTTTATATGGTAATTGAAAAAGATGACAGGCTTATTCTTGTGACGAATGATGACGGCCTTTATGCAGCGGGATTAAAAACACTGCTGGAGGTTATGGAAGAATTCGGAAAAGTTGTTCTTGTTTCAACAACAGAGAGCATGTCAGGTATGTCGCAGGCTCTTACTGTTAAGACACCTCTGCGTGTAAAGCTGCTTGAAGAAACTGACAGGCACCGCATTTATGCCTGCAACGGTACTCCAACCGACATTGTAAAGCTGTCGGTAAACCAGCTGCTTGAACGGAAACCAGATTTTGTGGTTTCAGGCATTAATCACGGATCAAATTCATCAGTGAGTGTTTTGTATTCAGGAACAATGGCCGCCGCTATTGAAGGTTGTCTTTACGGAATAACATCCGTGGGCTTTTCACTTAATAATTTTTCACCTGCTGCAGATTTTTCAGCATGCAGCAAGTACATAAGGATTGTTATGAAAATTATTATTAAGGAGGCTCTGCCGCAGGGTGTATGTCTAAATGTGAATATCCCTAAACTGCCTGAAAGTGAGATTAAAGGTATCAGGGTATGCAGGCAGTCAAAAGGAAACTGGAAAGAGGAATTTGAAAAGAGAAAAGACCCGATGGGCAAGACATACTACTGGCTTACAGGTATTTATAATAATCACGAGCCTGATGCTGAAGATACGGATGAGTGGGCTCTCGAACATAATTATGTATCGCTGGTGCCTGTTTCGGTTGATATGACAGCTCACTGGTATATAAATGAATTAAAATCAAAAACAGTTAATGTTTAACATCCGGAAATTTGACACGGTAAAGATTGGAGCCCTGTCAGGCTTCCTGCTTCCGGTGCTTATTGGTCTGTTTATCTATCTTTTCTCTTCAGGCGACCTGAATATTGTACAGTACTATAAAAAGCTGTCCGGTTCAAATATTGTGACACATATAGTTTCTTTATGTGTTTTTCCCAACGTGCTTATCTTCCTTTTATTTAACTGGCAGGATATGATTGATGCCGCAAAAGGTGTACTGGGAATGACAATTGTCTGGGCCATCCTTGTATTCGCAATAAAATTCCTCGGATGAAATACTTTATAATTGCAGGAGAACAGTCAGGCGACCTGCACGGATCAAACCTTGTAAGAGGCCTTAAGCAGCACGATCCTGAAGCAGAGTTTTTCTGCTGGGGAGGCGACCTGCTGCAGGAAGCCGGTGCAAAACTGCTCAAACATTACAGGGAGCTTGCATTCATGGGCTTTGTGGCGGTTATTAAGAACCTGCCGACAATTTCAAGAAACATGAAGCTTTGCATTAAGCAGATAACAGAAATAAGACCCGATGTTGTGATCTTAATCGATTATCCCGGCTTTAACCTGCGTATAGCTGAATGGGCAAAGAAGAATGGATTTACTACCTTTTATTATATATCCCCAAAACTCTGGGCCTGGAATGAAAGCCGTGTCAAAAAGATAAAGAAGTACATCGACAGGATGTTCATAATCTTTCCTTTTGAAGTTGAGTTTTACAGGAAACATGGTATTGATGTAACATATTACGGAAATCCTCTTGTTGATGAAACCGAAAAGCGGATCGCATCTTTCCCGCCGGAAGGAGATATCAGGAAGGATCTTGACCTTGACAACAGGCCGGTAATAGCGCTGCTGGCCGGAAGCAGAAAGCATGAGATTGAGATGGTTCTTCCTCAGATGGAGAAGGTTATGACGCATTTCCGCGATTATCAGTTTGTCCTTGCAGGAGTGAAAAACATACCTGATGAATTATACCGGAAGATTATAGGTACTTCAGGAATCAGGCTTGTTAAGGAAAAAACTTATGAAATTCTGAAAATTGCTGATGCAGCGCTTGTTACATCAGGAACAGCAACGCTTGAAACTGCAATTATCGGTACTCCCCAGGTAGTGTGCTATAAAGGTGATTTTTTCTCAATGATAATTGCATGGATAGTAATTAAAGTGAAATATATATCACTTGTAAACCTTATAATGGGAGATGAAGTGATAAAGGAACTTGTTCAGTATGACCTTACTGAGAAAAATCTTGTCAGGGAATTGAAAGCTATACTGCATGACGGTGATAAACGCGAAAAGATGCTGGCTGATTACAGGGCTCTGCGGGAAAGGATCGGACCGGCAGGTGCATCATCACGAGTTGCGGAACAAATGGTAAAGGAATTGACTAATCAGCGCAGATAATTATTATAAATGAGATATAAACTGCTGCTTATAATATTAATCACAAGCTGCCTGTCGGCATCGGGGCAGATAAGGATAAGGCTTTATGCTTCACAGAATCCTTCTACTGTTGTCTTTTCAGTGGCTTCAGGTGAGTATGAACTGCATGCTTATCCGGGGGTAACCTGCAAGCTTGCCAAAGGCAGTCTAGTTGCTGTTTCGGAATACCAGGACAGGATAGCAGTCAAACCAAGGAATCAGCCTGGATTTTTTACTGACTCATTGATAATTAACGCACTTGATAATACTTCTTCATTTTCACTCCGTACCAACGGAAAAACACCAGCCAGGCAATTCTACAAGGGTGATCTTTCGTTTTACCCTGACCTTGAAACCCTTGTGATGATAAATAATTGTGATGTAGATAATTACATTGCAGGTGTAATAAGGGCTGAAGGTGGTATAAACAGGCATAAGGAGTACTTTAAAACCCAGGCAATAATAGCACGCACTTACCTGTACAGCCATCTTGACAAACACCTTCACGATAACTATAATGTATGTGATAATACGCATTGCCAGGCCTTTAATGGCATAACATACGATTCTGTCATCAATTCAGCCTCACTCGAAACACGGGGTCTTGTTCTGCTTGGCGCTGACAGCCTGCTTATTGTCTCAGCCTTTCATTCAAATTGCGGGGGTATGACAGCATCATCGAAAGATGTATGGGTAAGCGATCAGACTTACCTCAGGAGCGTGACTGATCCTTATTGTGTCAACTCAAAGAATGCAGTCTGGGAAAAAAAGATAGGCACTGATGAATGGATATATTACCTTAATAAACAGGGATATAACGGAAGAAATGATTTGTCTCTTCTGAGCTTTTATCAGAATAAACGCTGGGTCGATTATAAGGCAGGAACCTTTACTGTTCCTTTTGAGAAAATAAGAGAGGATTTTAAGCTGCGTTCAGCATATTTTTCAGTTGTTGCAGCCAGGGATTCTGTCACCTTTAAAGGCAAAGGTTACGGACATGGAGTGGGTCTCTGCCAGGAAGGCGCCATGGAAATGGCTTCCCGTGGTCACCTTCACCGTGAGATCATCGATTTTTATTATTTTGGCGTTATATTGACAGATATTAAAAATGCTAAGTTCCCGGAGTTGAGGTAGGACCTCATCCCCCGACTCATCCGAAGAAGAGCCTCATCCCCCTCCCGATAGCTATCGGGACCCTTCTCCCGGGGGAGAAGGGGAGACGGCTAAAGAAGGAAATCTCAGGAAGGGGTTAAGTCCCTCTCCCCCCGGGAGAGGGATTTAGGGTGAGGCTAAGATAAACGAGGAGAGGGATTTAGGGTGAGGTAAAAACAAAAGGAGAGGGATTTAGGCTGAGGCAAGAACAGAGACGAAAGGAAGAAAAGGTAAAAGGCAAAACGCAAAAGGCAAAAGGCAAAAGGGAGAGGTTTTTACGCCTGACGCCTTACGCCTTACGCCTGACATTTGATTATATATACACATGTTTCCGATATTAAAAAAAGAGATCAGCACATTCTTCAGCAGCCTTACAGGTTATATCGTAATAGCTGTCTACCTGATAATTAACTCGCTGTTCATGTGGATATTTCCGGGTGAATGGAACATTTTCGACAATGGCTATGCAGGTCTCGACACGCTTTTCCTTCTTTCCCCATGGATCTTCCTCTTTCTTGTACCAGCTGTTACAATGAGGATGTTTGCCGAAGAAAAGAGACTTGGAACAATAGAGCTTTTATTCTCAAGACCGCTTACTGAAAGGGGTATCATCTGGGGTAAATACCTTGCCTCTGTTATTCTTGTGCTCCTCGCTCTTCTTCCCGGTATCATTTATTATATCTCGGTTTACCTGCTTGGCAATGTGCCCGGCAATCTCGACAGGGGTGGGACTCTGGGAGCCTGTATCGGACTGTTTTTTCTTGCTTCGGTTTATGCAGCAGCAGGTATCTTTGCTTCATCACTCACTGATAACCAGGTCATTTCGTTTATACTTGCAGTACTGATTTGTTTTATACTGTACATGGGTTTCGATTCTGTTGCTTATCTGCCCGGACTGAAGAACATCGATGAGTTTGTGATAGGGCTTGGGGTAAATGAACATTACCGCTCATTGAGCAGGGGGGTAATTGATATCAGGGATGTGAGCTATTTTGTTGCTCTTGTTGCAATTTTCACCGAATCGACACGGATGGTGCTCATTTCAAGAAAGTGGAGGAAAAGAGGCTGATATGGGAGACAGGATTGACAACAGTTCATTGAGGCTTGCAGGCTGGATCAGGTTCCTGATTATTATTACAGGTATCATCCTTGCAGCTTCTTCCTTATCAGTGCTCAAATTGCGTCTCGATCTTACTGAGGATAAGAGATATACACTTTCTGATCCAAGCAAAAAGATCCTGTCAGGTTTGAAAAATGACATCTTCGTGCAGGTCTACCTCGACGGGGAAATGCCGGTGCCGCTCAAAAGGCTCAGGCGTTCTGTCAGTGAAATGCTTGATGAGTTCAGGATAGCATCAGGACGGAAAATCGATTATGAATTTATAAATCCTTCGGAAGCAGAAAGTGTTAAGGACAGGGAAAAGCAATACGAATACCTCCTTGGTAAGGGCCTTCTTCCTGTAAATATTCAGGCTTCCGACAATGAAGGGGGAGCAACCCGCAAAATAGTTTTTCCGGGGATGCTTATAAACTCAAACGGGATCGAGGTTGCTGTTAACTTCCTGAAGAACAACCAGTCAGTGCCTTATGAACAGAATATACTGAATTCTGTTGAAGGCCTTGAATATGAGCTTATTCAGACAATCTCAACACTGGTCTCCGATACTGTTTACAAAATAGCCTTTATTGAGGGCCATGGTGAACTGAGTGAGATTGAAACGGCTGACATTACCCTAAACCTGGCAAAATATTTCACAGTAGACAGGGGCATAATAAACGGAAAAACAGGGGTACTCGATAATTATTCGGCTATCGTAATTGCCGGACCGGAAAAGGAGTTCAGTGAAGCAGATAAGCTTGTAATAGATCAGTACATAGTGAACGGTGGTAAGGTTCTGTGGCTGTATGAAGAGGTTGCCGTAAATGCGGACAGTCTGGCAACAGGTTCAACTGTAGCTATTTACAGGCCGCTTAACCTCGAAGATATGCTGTTCAGGTACGGAGCAAGGATAAATCCTGAGATTGTTCAGGATATAACCTGTCAGCCGATACGGATGATGGTAATGCAGGGAGGTGCACGTCAGCAGGTCATAACTGTTCCCTGGATTTATAATCCTGTTCTTGCTGCCTCAAATGCTCATCCTGTAACAAGAAATATTAACGGAGTAAAGGCTGAATTCGCCAACTATATTGATACCGTCGGACTCGATTCTTCAATAAGGAAAACTGTCCTTCTGCGTACTTCAAAGTCATCGAGGACGGTGGCACCTCCTTTAATTATTGCCCTTAAGGATGCTGAAAATCTTCCTGATGAACAGTCCTTTACAAGAAAGGACCTTCCGGTGGCTGTTCTTCTTGAAGGCACGTTTTCATCAGCTTTTGCAAATCGTCCTGTTAATAAAATAACAGAAGATCAGGTATTTGAATTCAGGAAACAGGGCAGGGAAACAAAGATGATAGTTGTTGCAGATGCTGATATTATCCGCAATGAGGTGAAACATAACGGTATACAGCAGATGCCCATGACACTCGGTCAGGATAAATATACCGGGCAGATCTATGGTAACAGGGACTTCCTTGTAAATTGCCTGAACTGGATGGTTGATGACAAAGGGCTTATGGAACTAAGGTCAAGGGAAATGAAAATGCGGACCCTGAATTCAGCAAAGGTGAAGACTGAAAAGCTGAAGTGGCAGCTTATAAACAGTGTTGGACCCTTGTTACTTGTCCTGTTGGCCGGTCTTGCTTTTAATTACTTCAGAAAAAGAAGATATACAGGATATTGAGATGCGAAAAATACTTCTGTATACTGCCATATTTATTATCCTTGCAGCCTTGCTGCTGCTCATCCTTTTAAGACAGCATTCACCCTTCGGCAGTTCAAACAGCGATTTCACGGTCAGGCCTGAAAAAGAGATCACACGTATCGAGTTTCAGCAGGATGGGAAGAAGCTTATTCTTGAGAAGGAGGGAGAAGGCTGGCTGGTAAACGGTAAAGCCGAAGCACGAAAGGGAGGCATCAGTTTCATAACCAGGATACTTACAGAGGCCAGGATAAAATCACCAGTATCAGAAGATGTTTTCCGGAAAGAGATCTCTGAGACAGATATTTCACCTGTTCAGGTTAAGGTTTTTGAAGGCAGAAAGATGCTAAAGTCCTTCAGGGTTTACAAGACCACATCGAACAGGTATGGAAATATAATGAAGATAAAGGAGAGGTCGAAGCCTTTTATTGTTGAAGTGCCCGGATATGAGCTGAATATCGGTTCTGCATTTACATTGAATGAACGTTACTGGCAGCCTTATACAATTTTCAGCCTGGTGCCTTCAGAGATCAGTTCTGTTCGTATGGAAAACTTCAGTGAGGATTCTGCTTCATTTTCCATAGTCAGGAGAGAAGGAAAATATGTTCTCTCAGATTCACGGAATGAATTATCAACTTATGATCAGTCGCTGATAATCAGGTATATATCATACTTTACCTTTATTCCTTTTGAAAAATGGGCGCTTGAACTTACAGAAAAGGAAAAGAAAATTATCCTTGACAGCGAACCACTTTTCCGGATTACAGTAATTTCTGCTGAAGGATCAAAGAAAGTTCTGACCCTGTGGAAGATGATTCAGACAAAGGATGGTGAGGCTGTTCCTGATACAGACAGGCTGTGGGGTTGCACTGACGGAAGCACTGATATTTTTTCTGTCAGGTACTTTGATATTGATCCGGTGCTCAAAAAGATTTCATATTTTTTCAATTGAATTTGCCTTTTTGATTTTTAACCACAGAGAACACAGAGTTTACACAAAGTCCACAGAGGTAAATTATTGATTTATATTACTTTGTAATCTCTGTGATACTGAAAGTTATGTATTTCTTAAGAATTTATGAAAAACAAATTTCTATTTAATTCCCTTTCAAATTTCCCCCTATAGGGCAAAGACGTCAACCTAAGGTTTTTTTTATGATGAAATAACTGGATTAAATTTTCCCCTCCTTTTGAAGGAGGGGTGGCCGGGTAACCTGATTATCAATATTATAATTAGTCCATTGCCCGGCCGGGGTGGTTGATTCATCCATTCCTTCTTCTCAATAATTCAGTTTAAGAATTTTTGTATCCTTTTTTTAAGAAAGACAGGAATGCGAAATACAATTCTGTTTTTAAATTTTAATCCTGAATCCAATACAATTCAGATAATTATCCCTGGTTCTAACCGTTTTATCTGATAATAAACATTGAAGTCGTGAGTGTTTAATCCAATCAACCACCCCGGCCGCAAAATCAATATTCAATATAGTAGTAATCAGCGTACTGCGGCCACCCCTCCTTCAAAAGGAGGGGAAACTTTTGTAACACTCTACTCAATAAAATATGGGAGGAAGGCTAGGATAGTCCAACCTTTATGACTTTTATTTTTATGATTTCTGATGGGATTGTATTTACCCTCTTTCCTGATATTTATTTTTAGTTTGAACAAATATATTTTTTTTGTAATATTGATTGTTGAGAAATCCGGGGATCAATAAGTGTAAATAACTGGAAATGATTCCTGTAATAAATTAACTAAGAAGAAGAATAATTAAAAAACAATATAAGTATGAAATTTGTAGTATCCAGCTCAGAACTTCTGGGACATCTGCAGGCAATAAGCAGGGTTATAAGCAGCAAGAATACTTTGCCTATTCTCGATAATTTCCTGTTCAACTTAAAGGGTAATGACCTTGAGATCACAGCATCAGATCTTGAGTCAACCCTAATCACAAAGATGAAACTTGAAAATACCGAAGGCGACGGAACAATAGCCCTTCCTGCCCGCATCCTTCTTGATACTCTCAAGGAGTTCTCGGTTCAGCCGCTTACCTTCGACATTAACCAGAGCACAATGGCTGTTGTTATAAGCTCTGAAAATGGTAAGTTCAATGTTGTTGGTCAGAATGGCATCGATTTTCCTGCGCTTCCTGCAATAAAAAAGGACAAAAAGTTCACCTTCAGCCTTAATGCCGATGTACTTCTGTCGGGTATCAACAAGACTCTCTTTGCCACAGCTGATGATGAGCTTCGTCCAGTGATGGGCGGTATTTTTGTTGAAGCAGCTACTGACAGGATAACATTTGTGGCTTCAGATGCTCATAAACTGGTGCGTTACCAGAGAACTGACACAAAAGCTGATGATAATGCATCTTTTATACTTCCCAAGAAACCGGCTTCATTGCTGAAGAATATTCTACCCAAGGAAGAAGGCGTTGTAAAGGTTGAATTCGATGACAAAAATGCATTCTTCACACTCAGCGACCATAAGGTTGTCTGCCGTCTTGTTGAAGGCAATTATCCCAACTACAATTCTGTTATTCCGAAGAACAATCCAAGGAAAGTCACAATTGACAGGGTTGAATTCTATAACACACTCAAAAGAGTATCAGTCTTTTCAAACCAGGCCAGCAACCTTGTAAAACTGCAGTTCAAGGGTAACCAGATCATGGTCTCAGCTCAGGATATTGATTTTTCAATTTCAGCCTACGAAAGAATTAAGTGTCAGTATGAGGGTGATGATATTGAAATAGGTTTCAAATCGGTATTCCTGCTCGAGATACTTGCAAATATCGGTTCACAGGATGTAATGATTGAGCTTGCAGATCCCACAAGGGCCGGCCTCTTCCTTCCTGTATCGACCGATAACGCAGATGAGGACCTGCTCATGCTCCTTATGCCAATGATGATAAATGCATAAACATTGAAGCTGAACCTCAAACGCCCTGTTGCTTTTCTTGATCTTGAAACCACAGGGATAAATGTCGGTACCGACAGGATTGTTGAGCTCTCAGTGCTTAAGATCCATCCCGGTGGAAAGGAAGAATGGATGAGCACAAGGGTGAATCCCGAAATGCCTATTCCTCCGAAGTCAACAGCTATTCACAGGATCACTGATGCTGATGTGGCTTCATCACCCACTTTCAGGGAAATTGCAAAGAATCTTGCCACCTTTCTTGAAGGCTGTGACCTTGCCGGCTATAATGCGATCAAATTTGATATTCCCGTGCTGGCAGAGGAATTCCTCAGGGTGAATATCGATTTCAACTTCAGGAAGAGGAAATATATTGATGTTCAGGTTATTTTCCACAGGAAAGAACAAAGAACACTTTCAGCTGCTTACCAGTTTTACTGCAAAAAGGAACTTGAAGGGGCGCATGGTTCAAAGGCTGATACTGCTGCCACTTATGAGGTGCTTCAATCACAGCTTGACAGATACTCTGATCTCGAAAATGATATTGAGAAGCTGGCTGATTACAGCAGGTTTGGAAATAATGCCGACTTTGCAGGCCGCATAGTTTATGATGAAAACGGAACCGAGCTCTTTAACTTTGGCAAGCATAAGGGCAAGGCTGTTGAAGCTGTATTTGCGGAGGAACCGTCGTACTACTCATGGATGATGAACGGCGATTTTCCACTTTACACCAAAAAAGTGCTTACAGAAATAAAACTCAGGTCCTTCGGTAAAAACCACGGGTGATATGAAAATAATCTGCATGGGTCTGAATTACAGGCAGCATTGCCAGGAGATGGGATGGGAGTATCCGAAAGAACCTGTTGTTTTCATGAAACCCGATTCGGCACTGCTGAAGAAGAACAAGCCATTTTTTCTTCCGGATTTTTCTCAGAATATTCATTATGAGGTTGAGGTGGTTGTAAAAATCAGCAAGCTAGGCAAGGGAATTGCTGCAAAATATGCCCATCGCTATTATGATGAGATCACAGTGGGTATTGATATTACAGCCCGTGACATTCAGGGACGTAATTCAAAGGCCGGCCTGCCCTGGGAGCTGTCCAAGGGCTTTGACGGCGCTGCCCCGGTAGGAGAATTTATTCCTGCCGGAAACTTTGACATCAGGAATATTGATTTCAGCCTGGTGATAAATGAAAAAACAGTACAGAAAAGCAACACCTCCGACCTGATTTTTGGTGTGGATGAGATAATTGAATATGTGTCAAGATATTATACGCTTAAAACAGGAGACCTTATCTTTACAGGAACACCTTCAGGAGTAGGGCAGCTTCACAGGAGTGATAATCTTGTGGCTTACATCGGAGACAGGCCTTTGCTCGATTTTATGATAAAATAACACCCTTCTGTTCAAGCAGTTCCTTCGCTTTCACTGCATAGTGTTCTCCGGCCAGTTTATGTCTTACAAGGATAATCTCGATATAGTCAAGGGCCTTTTTGAGTGTCATAGACCGTCTTCTGTGCACATGTCCGTTTTCGGGATGGCTATTCAGAAATGAAGGACCACTGAACCTCGATGAGAGGAAGGGAAAGGAGACAGCCAGGGCATTGCGGTATGCTTCAGCAACTGTCCTTCCTCCAACACCGCGCGTATTGTCACCTTCATCCTGAACCTCGTCATGCAGGATGGTTCCGATAAGTCCTTCACACTGATATTCAAGTATTTTATGGTACAGAGCTGACCGGTGATCGACCATGCTTGCTCCAAGGACCAGGTGGAAGGGTTTGCTGAACAACTCCATGTTCCTGTTACTTTCAGCCAGATGGCAGGCCAGCTGCGCAGCTACAATGCTTCCGCTGCTTGATGCAGTGATTACAAGCTGGTCTTCACGATCATGACCGTTGTTTATGATCTGTCTGAGTGAGGCTGATGTAAATGGATGATTATCAGGGTTATTTATAGGCCGTTGTGCATTGTTGAGGGCCCATATCACGTTGGCAATGTTGTATCTGTAATAAACACCTTTTATATGATTGAAGTCTTCAGAGAGAATCTCCTTCATAAGTTTAATGTAAGAGCCTGTGAAGACATTGAACCTGTCATCACGCGTCTCGGCTCCTGCAAAGAACCAGACCTTATATTTTAACCTGTCTGAAGCAGTTTCCCTGTTCATAATCTGTTTCATCAGTCTGCATACAGGTCAGTTAAACCAGTATGATATCTTGAATACAAGTCCACGGTTCTTGATAGTATAGTTACCGGGATATGAATTTTCAGTGTAAACGATGTAAAGGTCAGAAACAGGAGCGAAGCGCCACTGGAACCTGAGATTAAGGTTCAGATTGTCAATCTGGTTATTGTACTGAACAAGGCTAGTGAAGAAAAGGTTCTGGGTAAAGGTGAAGTCGAGCCTGGGGCCTATCAGTATCAGCTCTGCATCCTTGTATGGTTCAGGCATTATCAGGTTGTTGTAACTTGTGACTATTGCCAGACTTCCATAAGGCTGCACCCTGTAATAGATCTCACTGTTTAAAGTATACCTTTCGCCATTGTAATAACCCCCGCGAAGCCCCATCAGCATGTAGTTGAATGGTTTCCTGATGTCGGAAGTGAATGTTGCGCTTACTTCGTTGTATGAATAATCAGTGCCAGCGGGAAGTGGCAGGCCTCCGTTGTTTGTAGGATCGAAAGGATCAGTAAGGAAAACATAACCATTTTCCCAGTCCATCTTGAATGTGGACTTATTCAGCCACTCAACCTGGTATGATATCTCTGATTCCCTGTCAGTAAGCTTCATTGAAGGGTCAAACAGCATCATGGTCTTGAAAATAGGACCATGGTTTGCAATCTTGCTTGATTTTGGGAAGAACCTGTACGATAATCCAGGGCTTACCTCATAATACCCCCGTCTTCTGATATATCCAACTTCAGCAGCATAATCAGCACCAACCCATGCCTGGTTCAATGTTGCATTCACATACTGGGTGGCATAGGTTATGTTTGCGGCAGCAGCTGAGGCATCGCCATTGGCGCCCGGATAAAATGACTGATGAAAGAATGTTTTTCCCGTCCATCTGTTATCAGCGCTGGCCAGGTTGAATTCAGCCCCGGCAACCCTGTTGAAGTCACTGCCGGTATAAGCTGTATCCTCATTATTGAAGAACATGACCTCTTTGTTTACCATGAAAGCCGAGACATTTGACCTCTGGAATACCTTCCTCTGCAGAACGCCAACGGCATAATTACCTGCAGGAAGTTCATCGTTCGCACCTGTCTGCAGGTCCATAAGTCCAAGCCTCCAGTCATTTCCGATGTTTCCGCTGAGGCGTGCCCCTGCCTGAATGGGACTTGTCAAGCCTACTCTTCGTGAGAAGAAAGGTCTGAGGTTTTCGGTGCCGAGATTTGCAAACAAGTCACTGTTTTCAAGGAAAAACTGTCTCTTTTCAGGAAAGAAAAGTTCAAAGCGGTCGAGATTTGTTCTCTGCCTGTCAACTTCAACCTGTGAGTAGTCGGGATTTACAGTAAGGTCGAGGTTCATTGATGTTGATAGTATCATTTTTGCATCACCGCCTGCATTGAGCTTTGTTTTAAATGACTCGCCGGCTTCCTTGTTCTGTGTTGTTTTAACTGAAGTATATGGAATAAGTGAGAACCGGAGGCCTGCATCGGGCAGAGGCGTGTCCCAAACGAGTGAACCTGTAAAAGCCAGGGTTGCAGTTGCAAACTGCCTTGGCATTGGCGCCCAGCTCGATTTTTCACTTGCCTTGAGGTCCTGCCTGCTGAAGTTTATACCCCATTCCTTTTCCCCTCCGTTATATCTCATGCTTCTGAAAGGAATCGCAAACTCTGCTACCCACCTGTCATCGTAGTTTTTAACTGCCGAATGCCATTTTATATCCCAGTTCAGGTTCACAGTTCCCCCGTTTGCCTGCTGGCCATCCCATTGCGCTCCGGCAGGAGATACCCCGAATGAAAATCCGTTTGTCTGGTCGTTATAGGTGTCAATGAATACAAGAAAGTTGTCATTCTTTCCGAAATTAAAATCCCTTCTCAGCGATTCCACCGGCCGTTTTCCATCAATTGGATCATAACAGATTATGCCCATGTACAATGTTGTCTCAGTGTAAGTTACCCTTACTTCTGTTTTTGCATAGGCTAAACCTGTATCTATAGGCAGTACCCTTATGAAGTCTTTTGCAACATCGGCAGAAGCCCATACGGCTTCATCCATGACGCCATCAACTTTAATTGTTTCAGTGGTTTTGTTTATGTAAATCCTGTATTTGTCGCGGTTAATACCTTTTGAATCGCTTGCAGAAACAGTTCCGAATAAGATTATTGCAGAAAGGAGGCTTAATAAGGTTTTTTTTGGCATCATTTTAAAAATCAGGCCGCAATATATAAAAAATGGATAATCAAAGCAGTAAGCCTATTCTTAAAGAATCTTAAAAAGGTGAAAGGCCAGAGGCAACTGGTTACCGGCTACCGGCAACCGGCATAAGGCCTCATACCTGTCGCATGTCACCTGATCCTAACCCACCACCAGCCCAATAGCCATCAAATAAAGGGTAGTTTTATGGCAGGAATGATTGTTATAAGTTTCCCCTCCTTTTGAAGGAGGGGTGGCCGGGAAGGTTGATTGTCTGATATATACAAAGTTCTTTACCCGGCCGGGGTGGTTGATTAAATTGATCGTAAAGTTAAGATTATAAATATATTACATAATACATGGGTTTCAGAATGATAACCAGGTATGAACATTGTAATAAATTCTGAAAAAGTTTTGCATTTCATAATTTTCTTTGAAAAGAAGACGATAAATTTTAACTATGAAAATGAATTTATTTGACATAAAAATCAACCACCCCGGCCGCAATGAGACTTTACAATACTCTGATAAACATTGTACTGCGGCCACCCCTCCTTCAAAAGGAGGGGAAAATGTATACTTGCTATTACACCCTAGGCCACTCTTAAGTTGACGGCAATACCCCCAGCCCCTCCAGGGAGGGGAGCCATTCCACCTCAAACCTGTCGCCGGTAGCCGTTTGCCGGTCGTCGGTCTTATTAACGATTTTTAGTATCTCATTTTCCGATTTTTCTTGTTTTTGGAAAAGAGTATATATAACTTTACCTCTTTATTTTAAATCTTATTTTACGATGGGAAATTTTGGAGTAACCGAGATCATACTTATTCTACTTGTTGTAGTACTTCTTTTTGGCGGGCGCAAGATTCCCGAACTGATGAAGGGAATAGGCCAGGGAATGAAGGAATTCAAGAAAGCTTCACGCCTTGAGGATGACGGCGATAAGATGAAGGCTGAGCCTAAAAACGAGGAAGAAAAAAAGTAGTACTTTTTTGTTAATCAGTTAACAGGAAACCCGGCGCCTTTCTGTGGCGGGTTCCCTGTTCATAACTGTAAGCTATTTCCAGAAGAACAGGCTCACTCCAGGCTCTTCCGAAGAAAGTAATACCTACCGGAAGGTTCTCAATGAATCCCATAGGAAGGGTTATTGCCGGATAGCCGGCCACTGCAGCCAGTGATGAACTGCCTCCCACAAAATGGTCACCCAGGACAAGATCTGTTTTCCATGCAGGTGAACCTGTTGGCGCAAGCAATGCATCAAGCCTGTTTTCATCCATTACCCTGTCAATACCATTCTCCCTTGTGGCTTTAAGCATTTTTGCAAGAGCCTGCTTATATTCCTGAGAATCAAGATCGCCTTTTTTCTCTGCCATCTCAAGTAACTTCTGATCAAAATACCTCAGTTCAACAGTGTCTTTCAGATTGAACTCAATGAGATCTGCCAGGTTTCTTACAGGTGCATCATCGCCAAGGCCTGCAAAATAATTCTCAAGACCTGACTTGAATTCATACAGCAAAACCTCAAATGAGGCATTTCCGTATTTTGATTCTTCAGGCATCTCTACCTCAATGACCTCTGCACCGTTGTTTTTTAACCAGCTGACAGCTTTATAAACAAGAGTGTCAACCTTGTCGGAATAGCCCATTGATTTCTTCAGCAGGCCGATCCTTTTTCCCTTAACCCCGTCAGCCTTAAGAAAACGGGTATACTCATTCCCGGCAAAGAATTTTCCTTCAGATGCAACTGTCTTTGAATCATTCTCATCAATACCTGTAATGGCCCCGAGTGCCGTGGCGATATCTTCAACAGTCCTTCCCATGGGGCCGGGCGTATCCTGGGTGAAAGAGATTGGTATTATGCCAGACCTGCTGAGTAGTCCGACTGTGGGTTTTAATCCGACAATCCCATTGTTGTTTGACGGACATACTATGGATCCGTTGGTTTCGGTCCCTATAGCCAGCATGCACAGGTTGGCTGACACGGATACCCCTGATCCTGAGCTTGATCCGCATGGATTTCTGTCGAGGATGTATGGATTTTTTGTCTGGCCGCCAACACCGCTCCATCCGCTTGATGATACATCGGCCCTGAAATTTGCCCATTCACTGAGATTAGCTTTCCCAAGTATTACAGCTCCGGCTTCCCTCAGTTTTTTTGCAATAAAACTGTCCCTGTCGGGGTATGAATCCCTTAGCGCCGTAGCACCGGCTGTTGTCGGCATTTTGTCATGAGTATCAATATTGTCCTTAAGTATCACAGGAACCCCGTGCATCGGACCTCTTGATTTACCTTCCTTAAGTTCCCTGTCGAGCTCATCAGCAATTGCAAGAGCATCGGGGTTTACTATTATTATTGAATTGAGCTCCGGACCATTTTTGTCAATTGCTTCAATCCGTTCAAGATAAGTCTGAACTACTTTTGTTACAGTGAGTTGACCGTCAGCATACTTTTTCTGAAGATCACTTATTGTCATTTCCTCTATCCATGAAGTATTGTCCTTCAGATTCTGTTTTTCCGGGACAGAACAGGTTATCAGGCATAAGAATGTTATCGATAGAAGCAGAATTGTCCTGAAGATTTTCGGTTTCATGTTCTGATTTTTTAATTAATATTTTTTCATGGTCAGCTTAGTCTGACAGGTGAAATAAAATTATAAATTCCTGGCTGATTTGAATATATTTGTTTAAATATGTTGAATAAATGTCTGTTATGAAGAATATTTACCTGCAGTTAATTGATAATAAGACTTTAAAAGAAAAAGTTGTAATTGCCACAGTAGTACGTACCCAGGGCTCTACCCCTCAGAAACCGGGGAGCACCGCAATTTTTTCATCCTCCGGGCTAATTGCCGGGACTGTCGGCGGCGGAGTTGTTGAGGGAAGGGTTGGTGAGGCAGCCATGGAGGCTCTGAGATCAGGTAAATCATCACTTCTGACTTACGATCTGTATAATGATATCGGCCAGAAAGAAGAAGCCATCTGCGGTGGAAAAATAACTGTTCTGATTGATGCAAAACCAGGTAACAGTAAGTCTGTTTTTACAAGGCTGGCTGATTCGCTTTCAGGAAGAATACCCGGTGTCCTGATTACAATGCTTACCGGAAACAATGAATCATCAGTCCTGATTAACAGGTACTGGATAAGCAGCACTGAGGTTCCGGATATTCAGAAGGAATTCCTGGAAAGACTGCTTCCTGAAGCCGGACAGATGATAAATTCAGGTGATGTCTACGATTTCAGGGAGATGCACCTGTCTCTGCCTGATCAGGAACCCTCATCAGTTTTCTTTCTTGAACCGGTGATACCACAGAGCAAACTTGTAATTGCCGGAGCCGGTCATATAGGGAGGGCACTTTCCCATCTTGGCCGACTGCTTGATTTTGAGGTTACAGTAATTGATGACAGGTCTGAATACGCAAACAGGGAGAATATTCCTGATGCTGATCATATTATTGTAAGCAACATAGGAGAGGCAATGAGCAAAGTTGAAAAAGCTGAAGATACTTTTGTAGTCATTGTAACAAGAGGTCATAAAGATGACGCTGAG
>JAKLDT010000041.1 GCA_022703405.1 Bacteroidota bacterium
GTGCCCGGTAATACTCTTATGACATATAATCCGGAAACAAAAAGACTGTATGTTCATCTGCTTGCCTATCCAATGGGCCGGCTGAATCTTCAGGGAATGGCTGAAAAAGTGAAATATATACAGTTCCTGCATGATGCTTCAGAGATTAAATTCACTGCAGGATCCGGTGATGAAGCAGGTAACCTCTCCCTTCAGCTTCCCATGCTTAAACCACCTTCAGAGATACCTGTTATTGAGATCTTTCTGAAATAAATTTCCTCACCCCCCTCTCGCGAAAGAAATTGGGTCCTTTCCCGGAGTGAGAGGCTGTTTTTAAGCTCCTCCTACTTCGGGGGAGGGGTTTGGGGCATAGCCGTTAACCTAAGAGTGGCCTGGGGTGGAATAGTAAGTTTACATTTTCCCCTCCTTTTGAAGGAGGGGTGCCCGCAGTACAATGTTTATCAGAGTATTGTAAAGTCTGATTGCGGCCGGGGTGGTTGATTTTTATATCAAATAAATTTATTTTCATATTTAATATTTTATCGTCTTCTTTTCAAAGAAAAGTATGAAATGCAAAACTGTTTTCAGAATTTATTAAATTATCCAAACCTGGCTACAGATATTATTATCATTCTGAAATCCGTGAATTAAGTAATATATTTATAATTTTATCTTTAAGATCAATTTAATCAACCACCCCGGCCGGGCAAAGAACTTTGTATATATCAGATAATCAATCGTCCCGGCCACCCCTCCTTCAAAAGGAGGGGAAACTTATAACAATCATTTCTGCCATAAAATTACCCTTAGGTTGACGGCTTTGGGGTTTGGGGAGAGGTTAAAAAATAGTTCTGCAGAGATAACCTCTGTTAAGCTCTGTAATTTCTCTGTGTAATAATAATCAGATACTTACCGAATCATATACAACAACCTTCACCCACAGATCCTGGCATTCGGCGATGAACTTCAGATGTTTTGGATGCGTCTGATATATATCCTGGTCCTCCTTGCTTCTGTATGTTGAAAGTATTGAATATGTGTATGATGTATCGATTACATCCCTGTTTGTGGAGGCAGGTACACCAATATGTGAATCGACAATAGTCTCAACTGTTACAAGTTCCCTGGCTGCCTTTTCAAACCTGGCCCTCGCCTCCTGGTCTGATGGATCCTTTAGCCAGAAATATACATGATGCACAAACAGTTTTCCCAATCCTGATTTTTCTGTGCTGCACGATGAAGCTGCAACAAGTCCTGCCCCTGCCATACCTTTAGCTGATCTTTCAATAAAAATACGTCTGTTAAGTTCTTTCTTCATACTGTCAGAATTCAATTACAATTATTGTATCTGTCTCATCAACAATGTCCCTGGGTATTGAAACTGTTATGCCAAAAGCATCCTGTTTGAATTTAAGCTTTCCGGCTGTTGCATAGGATGTGATGCTTTTTATTTTTTTCCCGAAGTCAGGGATCAGGATATTGTCATCCTCGTGGTTGAGAATATGTGCATAAACCTTATTTCCTTTGTAAGTAGTTACTCCCCAGCTTTTTGGAGGAACAGGGCCACCTCTTGTGCCATAAATTGTTTCGCCGTTTTTCTCCATCCATTTACCCATTTCTTTAAGGGTTGTTACAAATTCCGCTTGTATCATTCCGTTTGGCATTGGCCCGACATTAAGGAGGAAATTTGAATTGTATCCGGCAGCCTTAACGAGGTACTGAATAAGATTTTTGGTTGATTTATATTTCTTATCCTGCAGGTTGAATCCCCATGAATTATTCATTGTTTCACAGGTCTCAAGCGGTAACTGTCCAATTACCGACTCTCCGGCGAAACCGGTAGTATTGTGTCCGGGAAGGTCTTTTTCAAAAGCCTGGAAGTCTTCATCGGGTATTACTGCCCTGTGGTGGTTGTTCGAGATGAGGGCAGCCGGCTGAAGTGAGTGAATAAGTTTATATGTCTTTTCAAGACGCCAGTCAGCATCAATCTTGTCCCATACACCATCAAACCAGATACCTCCTATTTCTCCATAATTTGTCAGAAGCTCTGCAAGCTGTCCGTCCATATAATCAAGGTATTTGTACCAGTCGCCTGCTGCAGGCCTGCCTGCTCCCTGACCTGTTCTGCCGAGCGGGAAGTAATTTTCCTGGTACCAGTCGAGGTGTGAGTGGTAAAAAAACAGTTTGATACCCTGCTTGTGGCATTCATCAGCCAGCATCTTTATCACATCTTTTTTATACGGTGTCCTGTCAACGATATCCCAGTTGGTGAGTTTTGAATCGAACATTGCAAAACCGTCGTGATGCTTGCTAGTTATTGTTATGTATTTCATGCCAGCTGCCTTGACAAGCGCCACCCATTCGGCCGGATTATAGTTTATCGGATTGAAGAAATCCGGAAGTTTTTCATACGACTTTTTGTCGATCGACTGCTGGTTCATGACCCATTCACCATCACCAAGAACACTGTAAACGCCCCAATGAATGAACATTCCGAATTTCGCATCCTGGAACCATTCCCTCGCTTTCAGGTTCTCGGGTGTGGGAGTGTAGGTGCCCTGTCCATAAGATTCAACTGCCAGAATAAGCAGTAACGGTAGTAAGGTATTTTTTATCATAGTTTCATTACTTAATAATTTTCTTAAGCTTTCTTAGTGTCCCATGGTGTCCTGGTGTCTTTGTTGCAGGAAAAACTGCCACCAGGTCACTTAGGCACAAAGTCTCACAAAGGTGTTATATATTAATTAATCAGAATAGCCGGTCATTTTTTTGAACACTTCAAGCTGTTCTTTCATTGCCGCAATTGGATCAGAAGGTTCTGTCCGGCCTTCAAGAAGAATCCATCCCCTGTAATCAATTGCATTGAACAGGTCAAACAATTGCTGGTAAGGATAAGCGCCCTCGTTAAGTTCACGTACATGAACAGTATCTCCAAACCACTTTTTCACCGAGTTGAAATTGGCTTCCAGCCCGGGAGGCAGCAGATCCTGATCATTGCAGTTCCAGCACATCTTAACAGCAGGCTCTGTAACCTGCTCGAAGATAGCCTTCATCACAGGTATCTCCTGTGTTTTGTTCCCGTGAACCTCGACTCTTAACAGCTGTCCATGGTCACCTGCAAATTTTCCGGTCTCATTAAGTGAGGCAGCTATCTGTGCTATTGTTTTTTCTGCAGGCACATCAGCAGGCAGATCATTTGGTTTTACCTTGATCCCTGATGCTCCGATATCTGAACACAGCTTAATGTATTCCTTTGTCTGTTCAATATTCTCCCTGACTTTTGCAGGATCGGGTGAATGATATTCAAAATTTGATCCGTATCCGATGCATTTCACGCTGCTGTCGGCAAAGCGCTTTTTGACATCTGCGCGTTGTGAAGCGCTCAGACTGGTCTCAACACCATGTGCATGCTGTGTCCTTAATTCAACACCTCCATAACCGGCTGCTTCACAGTTTTTTATGATAGATGCCAGATCCCAGTTCTGAGCCCACAGGTAGGTCACAAGTCCGAACTGCATCTTCTCAGTGCTAATCCCTGAACAGGCTGTGAACTGCCGTGAAAGTGCAAGTCCTGCTCCAAGCGCCATACTGTTCCTTATAAATTTTCTTCGTGATATCATTTTATGCTGAATTTAGGTTCCTCTAAAATAAACATAATAGTTTACTTTTTACAATTATGGCAGTTCAAACACATAATATGATAAGGAGCATAAAATGCTTCTTGATATTTGACAGAATTTCATATTTTTATAAAAAAATGTGGCTATGAAGAAAATGAACCTTAATACACGTCGTGAGTTCCTGCAGAAGATGCTTTCAGCATCGGCAGTTGCAGGAATCTACCCATGGCTTTCAACAGCTGACGGGAATGGAATTCCGGTAAAAAAAGGCAAAATGCCGCTGAGGCCTCTCGGTAAAACAGGGCACATGGTAGGTATTTACAGCCTCGGGGGACAGGCCACTGTCGAGACTCCCGGCAAGGAGGATCTTGCTGTTCAGATCATTAACAGGGCTATCGACCTGGGAATAAATTATATTGATACTGCTGCCGGTTATGGAAGAGCCACGCCAACACTTACAAAAGCTGAAGCCCGTGGTACAAGCGAGAGAAATATTGGCCAGGTGATGAAAACAAGAAGAAATGAGGTCTTTCTTGCTTCCAAGACAGATGACCGTACCTATGATGGTTCAATGAGGCTGATAGAAAAATCACTGAAGAACCTTCAGACTGATCACCTTGATCTCTGGCAGGTTCACAACGTTAAGAAGGCTGAGATTACTGAACTTGACAAATGGTTCACTGCCGGTGGCGTTGTTAAGGCAATGGAGAAAATGAGGGATGAGAAGGTGATCAGGTTCATTGGCTTTACAGGTCATGAGGGTCCTGATGTGCTTAAAGCAATGGCTGAGAGGTATCCTTTTGATAATGTGCTTGTTGCGTTGAATGCTGCAGATAAGCATTACGATCCGTTTATTGAGAAATTCCTGCCCACCGCCGTATCAAAGGGTATGGGCATTGTAGGCATGAAGATACCGGCACGTGACAGGATTTTTGCCCATGGAGGGATAATAACAATGAAGGAAGCCATGGAGTATGTTATGTCCTTACCGATAAGCACAATTATTGTTGGTCTTGATGACATAAAACAGCTTGAGGAAAACATAAAAATTGCTGAGAATTTCAAACCTCTTACTGCTGACCAGCTGCTTGCAATCGAGGCAAAAACAAAACCTTATTACAAGGAGATCATGTTCTTTAAGCTGCTATCCGAATGGCCTGCAGAGTGGTAGTATTGACAGCCCTTATTTTGCTTTCTGCCTGCAGGGAAAATAAAACAACTCCTGCTGCTGATAATAAAACAATAAGCTTCAGCGATGACAGTACACTGATTTTTAACGGGTCATCACTTGACAGTTGGGAAATAACCAACTTCGGTCCACAGGGTCCGGTTTCAGTTTCAGGCGATGAGCTTATACTTGGAATGGGAGAGGGATGTACCGGTGTGACTTATAAAGGCAGCGTTCCCTTAAATAATTATGAAATTTCACTTGAAGCACGCAGAAGAGAAGGAAATGATTTCTTCTGCGGGATAACTTTTCCTGTTCAGACTGAATTTTGCACGTTTATTGCAGGAGGTTGGGGTGGAGCTACTGTAGGACTGAGTTGCATAGACGGGAAAGATGCTGCTGAAAATGAAACAACCACCCTGCGTAACTTCGAGAGAAACAGATGGTACGGAATAAGGATCCGGGTCACTGACAATATGATAGAAGCATGGATTGATAACGAGAAGGTAGTTGCGCTTTCATCAAAAGGGAAAAAACTATCTGTACGGGCTGAGGTGACCTTGTCAAAACCTCTGGGACTTGCATCATGGAATACTGTTGCCGGGATCAGGAACGTGAGGCTGAAGGAGATTTAGCCGGCAGTTGGCAGGAGAAGTAAAGGCATAATGACTAAAAAATATTTTAAAATGAAAAAAATTGTTTTCACACTCGTAGGTTTATTTGTATTGTTCACTTGTCTTAATGCACAGTATTATAAGCTTATAACAGTCCCTTCAGGTACAAAAATCATAGAAAGATTTCCTCCTTCAGTGCGATATTTTTATCCCGCTTTTTCTGAAGGAAGTGTTGTCCTTAAAAACGGAACCGCAAATAAAAGTATTCTAAATTTTAATGTTCTGACAGGTGAAATTGAATTCATCCAGGACAATGACACTCTGGCAATAAAGCAAAAAGTTAATTTAGGCATGGTGCTGATTCAACAGGATACTTTTATTTACCGGGGTGAATTCTTCCGCAAAATTCACAGCGGAAAACCGGTGATTCTTGAACGTGATGCAATAAATCTCAAAGAAATAGTCAGGATGGGTGCAATGGGGCAGCCAAACCGGACCTCGGCTGTAGAGTCATATAATTCAATGAATTACAAGAGTAATATGTATGCGATAAATCCTGATGCCGATATGGAATTCAGGAGGGAACTTGAATTTTTTGTTCTGATGAATGACGGTGAACTTGTTCAGTTGAGAAAGAAAACAGTCACTGAGCTATATCCCTGGAACGCATCTGAAATTCAGAAATTCATGAAGTCGAACAAAACAAATTTTGAAAAGAGAGAGAGTATACTTCAGCTGGCTGAATTCCTTTCAGGCCTTTAATACCAGCTTTCTATCATAATCAGCGAAGTCGGATCAAAATTAAAGCACCAGGAATATGAAGAAAATCATGTTATTTATTGCCGGAGTTGCATTGCTGGCCTCCTGTAAAACCAATCAGTTATATCTGAATGTTGTGGAACCGGCCCCGGTGACAATACCTCAGGATGTTAAAAATGCCGGCATAATAAACAGGTATCTGCCTACAGATGAGAGTAAGGTAATTGATGCTATTGACAGGACCCTGTCACTTGAAGGAAAAAATCTCGACAAGGATGGTGCAGCAGAAAGTATTAATGGATTGAAAGAGGAACTATCAGCAAATGAGCGCTTTGCTGAAGTAAAGGTTATTGATGATATTAAATTCAAAACTCCGAAACTTACTGTTTTCCCTGCTCCCCTTACATGGGAGATAGTTGACATGATTTGCCGGGAACAATCTGTAGATGCGCTGTTTGCGCTGGAAAAATATGATACTGATACACACATTGATTATTCAACTTCAAAAAGAGAAGTCAAGACACCTCTCGGAAATATTCCTGCCATCGAACACCATGCCAACATGCAGACAGTTGTGAAAACCGGCTGGAGGATCTATTACCCTGCAGGAAAAGCTATCCTTGATGAATATATTTATAATGAGTCTATTAACTTTTCAGGTTCAGGCATAAATCCTCTTGTAGCTGCTGCAGCGCTCATAGGAAGAAAAGATGCTGTTAACCAGGTGAGCAATAAAGCCGGCAGGGGATATGCAATACGTATTCTGCCTTACCAGATAAGGGTTACACGGGATTATTTTGTAAAGGGAACAGGCAATTTCAAGGTTGCAAAGCGCAGGGCACAGATGGGTAAGTGGAATGAAGCGGCAGAACTATGGGAAAAGGAGACCGATAACGGAAAGGGTAAAATAGCTGGAAGAGCCTGCTATAATATGGCTATAATCAATGAGATAAACGGCGATCTTGATGCAGCGCTCAAATGGGCCCAGAAATCTTATGAGGATTACAACAACAAGCTTGCCCTGCATTATACGAGGATACTTGAAAACAGAAAGTATAAGAATGAGGTTCTGAATCAACAGTAATCTCTTTCAGGAAAATAAGTCTATTTACTTTCAGGCAGTAATTGTGCCTGATTAATTTTCATTGCTGCTGTTCTAAGCAGGTTTGCAATCTTTTCTTAACTTAGTAACCTTTCAGATTAATATCTTAATAATCTAATAACTACCTGATCTATGAAAACTGTTTCATTATTTTTCGCAACACTTCTGGTGACACTTATGTTCACCTCATGCAAACCTCAGACTGCTCCTGTGGCAGCTCCCGTAAAAACCGATATCTCCGAATTTATCGGACAATGGACAATAGATGTTGAAGGTGGCGGCGTAAGCTGGCTCGAAGTCACACAGCAGGATGGTTATCTCGATGGTAAACTGCTCTGGATTGGAGGAAGCGTCCTCCCTGTCGGTTCAGTATTTCTCGAAAAAGATCATATTCTTGTTGTACAGCGTACAAATAATATTGTAAGGGAAAAGGATGAGAAAAACAATCCCGTTAAAACACAGCAGCTTACAAACTGGCTCGAAGTTGTTAAGAATGGTGATAAAATAGAAGGTATGCTTCTGAATCCGAAAAGCAACGGGCTTGGTGTTGATACAGCAAGATTCACAGGTACAAAGCTTCCTGCTCCTCCTGCAACCCCCGACCTTTCGAAGGTAAAATATGGTGAACCAGTCACCCTGTTCAATGGCAAGGATCTTGCCGGATGGAAACTTGTTAATGAAAGCTCCAAAAACGGCTGGACAGTGACCGGCGGCGTTCTTTCAAATAGCCCTGTTCAGGTTGAAGGCCAGCCTCATGTATATTATGGAAACCTCAGGACTGAACAGGAATTTGAGGATTTCAACCTTAAGCTCGAGGTTAATATTCCTGAGGGAAGCAATAGCGGTGTATATCTGAGGGGTATGTACGAGATACAGGTTGTCGACTCTTATGGAAAGGCTCTTGATCCTCATAATATGGGTGGCCTGTACAGCAGGGTTTGCCCGACTGTAAGCGCAGAGAAAAAGGCAGGACAATGGCAGTCAATGGACATGACCCTGTGCGACAGGCATGTGACTGTGGTTCTTAACGGTGTTAAGATAATTGATAATCAGCCGGCTTATGGTCCTACAGGTGGTGCAATCATCTCTGATGTATTCAAGGCAGGTCCTATCTACCTCCAGGGTGATCATGGTACTGTTAACTACAGGAATATTGTGCTTACCCCAATTGTAAAATAATGGAAAGTTCCAGGTCAACACGCCGTGAATTCATTGGTAAAGCCGGTTTGGTTACAGCCGGAGTATCTCTTGGTGTTTCTTCCCTGAGCGCTGCAAGCTATAACAGGGTGATGGGTGCCAATGAGAAAATAAGAATGGGATTCATAGGTGTAGGCAACAGAGGTTCGCAGTTGCTTAAACTGTTTATGGATCAGCCTGACCAGGAGGTTGCAGCCCTCTGCGACATCTATGAGCCATATCTTAAGCGCGACAGAAGCACTGTGGATCAGAGGTACCTTGCAATGATGCCGGGCCAGATTCCCAAAATGGGAGAACAGTTTCCCGTAAAGCCCGAACTTTACACTGATTTCAGGAAGTTGCTGGAAAACAAGAATATAGATGCTGTGTGTATTGCTACTCCTGATCACTGGCATGCAATAATGTGCATCGCAGCTGTTCAGGCAGGAAAAGATGTTTATGTTGAGAAACCTCTGACAAACACTCTTGTCGAAGGACGGAAGATGGTTGAAGCTGCTGAAAAAACTAAAAGAATTGTGGCTGTTGGTCTCAACAGGAGAGGTAATGTGGTATTCCAGAAACTGGCTAAGGAACTTGCTGCCGGCAAACTGGGAAAGATATCAGTAGGACGTGCAGCACGGATAAGTAACATGGCTCCTGATGGTATTGGAAAGCTCAAACCCGAAAATCCTCCCAAAGATTTCAACTGGGATATGTGGCTTGGTCCGCGGGCATACAGACCATATCAGTACAATATTGCGCCTTATATGTTCCGCTGGTGGAGCGAATATTCAAGCCAGATGGGTAACTGGGGTGTGCATTACATGGATGCAATCCGCTGGATGATGGGAGAGAAGGCCCCTGTTGCAATAACAGCGCATGGTGGAAAATATATTCTCGATCATGATGCTGATATCCCTGATACAATGCAGGTTACATTCGAGTTCGCTTCTAAAAAGCTAATATCTTTTGGAATATATGAAGCAACAGGCGGAGATATCTTTCCCTATGGTGAACTGGAATTAAGGGGAACAAAAGGTAATGTATATGCTAATGAGAGAGGTTATAAAATATTCCCCTCATCTGCAGGACAGTTTCAGAAATGGAGCAAACAGGTTGAAGAAGAGGAGTTTAAGAATCCAAGCAAGATACTCGATGATGGCAGCAGCGCTGACTCAACATCCGGCCTTATAAGGAATTTCCTCGATTGCATCAAATCAGGAAACCAGCCCTATTGCAATCTTGAGGAGGGTCACAGGTCAACTTCCTTTGCCCACCTAGCCAATATTGCTGTGGCAACAAAGGAGAGACTCCTGTGGGATGCTGATAAAGAGAGGTTTACAAACAGTGAAAAGGCCAACAGCATGCTTCAGTACGAGTACAGATCACCCTGGAAACTTTAAAAGACAAGATGCAAACACGCAGAGAATTTATAACTAAGGTTTCAGCTGCATCAGCTGCTGCTGTATTATCTCCGGGGAAGTTTATTACAGCCCCGGTAACTTCTTCTTCCCCGGCAAAAATAAAAATAGCAGGGGTAAGCACAAATTTTGAGAGGGAACCCCTGATACGCCCTTTCGGGTTCAAGGGAGGTTATATGACAGAAATATGGCAGTCAGTTGCCTGGATGAAGAGTGAATCGGGAAATCATTCAACAGGTCTGTGCTCCCAAAGCGTTTTGTGGTCTGATGCTTCAGTATTCGCATCGCATTCTGAAAGTGGTGGCAACTCCCTTATGTATGCAATGACAGAAAGGGCAATGCAGATTATTAACGGCCAGACTTTCACAAATCCTGTTGATCTTCTCGACCAGCTCTATCCTGAAATTTATGAGTATGGTAAGAAAGTAACAGCAAATCCTGCTCTCAGGAAGACGTTCGCACTGAATGCCCTTGTAGCTGTGGATAATGCTGCCTGGCTGCTCTATGCTAAAGAGAACAATATCAATACTTTCGACAACCTGATTCCGGCAGCATACAAGCCTGCACTTTCGCACAGGCATGCAAGGGCAGCAGGCATACCCCTGATGGCATATTCAATACCAATCGAAGAGATAAAAGCAGCAACAGGGCAGGGATACTTTTTCATGAAGATAAAGATTGGCCAGCCCGGATCACAGGAAGAAATGCTGGAAAAGGATAAAGCCCGTTTATCGGCAATTCACAAGGCAATAGGTGATGTGCGGACCTCATATACGAAAAATGGTAAGCTGCCATATTACTTTGACGCAAACGGGAGATATGAGTCGAAAGAAACCCTTTTGAAACTTATCGATCATGCGAAAAAAATCGGAGCCTTCGATCAGATTGCAATAATTGAGGAGCCATTCCCTGAAGAGTACAGGGCAGATGTGAAGGATATACCTGTAAGGCTCGCAGCTGATGAATCGGCGCATACTGTTGAGGATGCACTTGAACGCATCGAAATGGGATATAAGGCTGTGGCGCTGAAAGCCATCGCCAAGACTCTCAGCATGACAATGAAGATTGCCCAGGCAGCTTATGAAAAAAACATACCTTGTTTCTGTGCCGACCTTACTGTGAATCCTGTGCTTGTCGACTGGAACAAGAATGTTGCTGCAAGACTGGCTTCATTTCCTGGTATTGGTGATCTTGGGCTTGTGGAGAGCAATGGTCATCAGAATTATCGTAACTGGGAAACGATGAAAAGCTACCATCCCCGCAGAAACGGCAAATGGGTTGATGTGAAGAATGGTGTTTACGAGCTTGATGATGAGTTCTATTCTTCAGGCGGAGGCATCTTTGATCCCATGCCTCATTATGAAGAAATGTTTAAAGCTCATCTTTAACTGAGAGCTGCCCTGTGTATCATTGAACTGCACAGATAATATCTAAATTTTGAGTCTTTGTATATCAATGAGGTTACTCTATAACCCTCTGTGATCCTCTGTGTTCCTCTGTGTCCCTCTGAGTAACTTCTTAATTTCTAATCACCAATACAATATATTTCAGATGAGGTTCTTATAATCAGCCTGTCTCCTGAAATAGCAGGAGTGGCCTGTATCTCCCCTTTAAGCTTGTTCTTTGCAACAAGCTCATATTTTCTTCCCTCCCTTATAACTGATGTCTCTCCGCTGAGGGAGGTAAAGTATATGAGTCCGTTTGAATATACCGGTGATGAATTGTATCTGCCGGTCATTTTTTGTGTATAAACAATTTTTCCGGTCTTTGCCTCCAGGCATCTCAGCTGGTTTTTTGTGTTGACAGTGTAGATCAGTCCATCCTTTATAAGAGGTGTAAGAAGTTGAAGTATAGGCTCCTTCAGCCTCCAGACTATATGAGTTGAGCTTATGTCCCCTGTACCTGAAGGATCGACCGCAAGCAGTTCACAGTACTGTCCACCGCCAGGTTCAGTAACAAAACCTGTATAGAAAAATACTAGTCCGTTTTCAAAGAAGGGCATTGAAATAGTCGAGTCTTCGCCCTGGATAACCCTCCATACTTCTCTGCCGGTTTTTACGTCATAGGCAATACAGACAGCTGAACCGTTAGATATCAGCAGATCCCTTCCGTTAACACTGATTACAATCGGTGTGATATAGGCCTTTTTTCCGATTGGTTGCAGTTTGTCATACAGTTCCTTTGGCCTGTCTGTCTTCCAGATTGTTTTGCCGGTCGTTTTGTCAAGTGCTGCAATATATTGAACATCAGTTCCTTCAAGATGAAGTATCAGCATGTTTTTATAAATAACAGGTGAAGAGGCGGGTCCCTGTACATGTTCGCAGTTCAGGTCATTCCTTTTCCAGATCACGCTCCCGTCTTTTGTGCTCAGACATGCTGTACCTGTTGTTCCGAAATGAATATATACCAATCCCTCTTCAATGCAGGGAGTGGGAGTGGCATAACTGTTCAGATCGTGCTTGCCGTAAATTTTATCCTGCTGGAAAAGCTTAATGCTGTAAAGCTCTTTTCCGGTTTTCAGGCTGTAGCACAGTGCATACATTTCTTTTCCTTCAGGAGTGGCAGAAGTTATCCATACCTGCTCTCCCCATATAACAGGAGACGACCATCCTTTGCCCTTTACGCTTGTTTTCCAGACTATATTCAGTGAGTCATTCCACTTCTGAGGAATATGATTTCCGTGAGCGATGCAGTTAAGGTTTGAGCCTCTGAAGTGGCTCCAGGTTGTTTCCTGTCCGTATGATACAACTGAAATAAACAGGAGTAGGCAAATCAGTACTTTAATCTTCATGTTATTGATTTTATCTGGTCTTTAAGATTATCAGCATCGAATACTTTTTTCCAGTCGGGCTTTATGAATTCATTTAGTCCTCTCTGGAGGGCTTTATTTGCAGCATCAGAGAATACTGCTCCCGGCAACTCATTGAAGAGCACAGCCATCTGTATCCTCAGGTGTCCGAGCAGGAAATCACGCGCTGCATCTGCCGGAACTCCTTTTTTAATTACCTCCTCAAGTCCCTGTCTAATCACATAAACACATGTTGAAGCTAGTGTCTCAACAAGAGCAGGTTCCAGTAATCCCATCTGCTCAACGCTTATCCTGTGGCATCGGTAGATTGGCGCATAAAAGGTGCGTGCAAGCTTCTCACCTCTTTCATAGTCTGAATCAGGGCCATTCATCAGAGAACACACAATAGACTGCTTTGCAGCTACACCTCCGAAATGATCCTTCATCTTTTCCTCTTCGGCCTCCCAGTTAAAAATTGAAGGATGACAGGGATGTGTTATGAAACAGCCCACATCAGGCCTGGCTTTTAGTTTTCCGGCCAGAGCTGCTGCCGGATCGAGGGTTATTGCCAGAGAACTGCTCTTCATCATTGGAATTATCTCTCCCGATACTTTTTCAAGAGCAACATCGGGAACTGCCAGAATTACAATATCTGATTCTGCTATGCATTTATCTGCCTGTGAAACAGATACGCCTTTTTCTTTCAGTTTCTCAATACCCTGTTGACTTAGTTCAAGATAAAACATTTCATAGCCTGAATTCTTCAGGTTATGAGTTAAACGGAGACCCATTTTCCCTCCTGCGCCGACTAATGTAACCTTTTGCATGATTTTACGTATAATTCTATTTGAACTCTTCTATCATTATTTTTCTTCCTGTTTCTGCAGATTTATAACATGCCCATATCAGCCTGACTGTCTCGAGGTTATCCTCCCCTGTATTTTCCGCCTTGCCTGTGCCTTTTATCGCTTCCAGAATATTCGTGTTTATGTGTATTCCGCTTTCATGGTTGACAATGTAATCAGGATCAGCCCATTGATAGGAGGGAAAGGTGACAGTTTCCGAAACTGTTTTGTCCCTTGTAGTTGTTCTTATTTCAAAACCTGGTCCAAGGTAAACCGAACCTTTTTCTCCCTCGGCAAGTATATGAACTGTTGAAAAGGCATCATGCTCAACAACAGAAGCATACGACATTTCCGCATAGACAGGTATGCCGCTTCTCATGTTCATGAGCACAACTGCAAGATCTTCACCCTTTATACCTTTGTTTATGGCTCTTGTTTCGCACCAGAGTTCTTTGCATTCTCCGAAAAGAAATCGAGTCACATCGAGGATGTGTGAACCCATATCGGTGAGTATGAAATGATCGAGCTCTCTCAGGAAAGGCTGGTTGTCAAATACAGGGTATCCTGACAGGAATGATACTCTCGCCTTAAACGTTTTACCAATCACACCGGAATCAAGAATCTGTTTAAAGCGTCTCACAGGAGCCTGCCACCTGTAGTTCTCATGTATGTAAAGTCTTGCTCCTGCTTTAATACAGGTATCAACAATATCCTTCGCGGTCTCAAAATCTGGGGCCATTGGTTTCTGGCAGATAATATGCCTTACCCCATGCTTCACAGCCATCTTTACAAATTTTGCATGGGTATCGACGTCTGTAATGATATCAGCAAAGTCGGGCTTTTCTTTTCTGAACAGCTCCTCTGCATCATCATAAATATGAGGTACATTAAAATACTCAGCAATTTTCTCTGCTTTGGACCTTGTTCGGTTGTAAACGGCAATCAGTTCAATATCTGCAAGTTCACTCCAGGCGCCAATCTGAAATTTCGACCAGAAGCCACAGCCAAGTACAGCCAGTTTAAGTTTTTCCATAGATTATATGATTATTTTCCTGAGGTAATCAACACTTTCCTTTGCCCAGGCTTCTTCTTTTTTTATTGTTGCATCAATATTAGTCTCAGGTGGAGTCCAAAGTTCAAGGATGGCGCTGTTACACCTCCCTGTTTCATTCAGCTTTTTCACAACATCACTTATATTAAGCATGCCTTTACCTGCAGGAGTGCCTTCAATTGATATTCCCATTTTATGCGAAAGTCGTCTAATCGAAAAATCCTTCACGTGGAAATTAATTGTATATGGTATCAGGATTTTAGCAACTTCCTCAAAGCCTTCGCCGGCACCCATGGAGTTTACAGAATCGAGACAGATTCCAACCAGATCACTTCCGGTATCCTGAATTATCTTTTCAAATTCCCTGGCCTTAAGCCTGTCGTGGTTTTCGAGGGCTAGTTTAATTCCGGCCGACCTGAATTCAGGCAGGAGTTCCCGAATAATTGCAACAATATCCCTCAGCCCTGGTTCAAAGCCCTGGCTGTCAATTACCATTCTCAGGACAGGTGATCTCAGAAATGAAGCCGTTTTCAGGCATCGAATTGTGTGTTCAGTCTGCAGCCCTCTGCCTCCCATTTCAATGTTCACATTCCTGCTGTCGGCATAATTAAGCAATACAGAAAGCTTTTCAGTATCCCAGGTTTCAAGTGGAAGATTATCAGCTATCTGTACAAGGTTCAGTCCGAGTTCACAGGCCTTGTCAACAAGAGCTTTAGCTGAGAGTGGTTTAGCCGGCAGAGACCCCGGGACTCCCACAGCCCAGGTATATGTATATGAGCTGATTCCAGGTATCATAGCTTTTCTAAGGCAGTTCAAATCCTTTTGCAACATCATCGAGGATAAGTATCCAGTCATTGCCTCTTCCTCCTGATGGAGGATTGAATTTTCTGGGCCTCATATCATCAATAGTCTCAATGAGAGTTGATTCTCCTGTACGCGGATCGTACCAATAGGCATGCAGACCCCCGGCACCAAGTTTATTGATGTCTATTGTTGCACTCATTCCTGTCGGGAAATAGATAAAGGCATAGCCATCGCCCCTGGTGGCAACAACATAATCAGTATCAGGATAGTATGATGGCATAATCAGGGTCTGATCGGGATAACGGGAAGTGAAAGGCCTGGACTCAATTAACCTCCGTGCATAAATAAGCTGTTTAGCGCCCGGAAGATCCAGAACCTCCGTCCAGTTATGCCTTGCCAGTCCCACAGCTTCCTTGTCCTGTGTTTTCATCTGCCATATCGGGTGACAGCCGTAAGTATGACCAAATGAACCGCTGAACAGGTTCCAATAGAGTGCCTGCCTTACATCTGCATCATCAAACCATCCTAGTACTTCCGGATTCCAGTTCACAGGGTGGTCCTCATATCTTGGTTCGCCGTCAAAGCATGGTTTTACAGGATTTAGGCCGTAATCCCTAACGATGATTTTCTTATAAATTGAATAACTTCTCTGACCATGGCCTGTCTGGCACATATTGAAATCAAGCCAGCTTTCATTATGAAACCATTCCGATGAACTTCTTTCTCCGCCCGGATGGTAAGTCATAAGGTGATTATTGTCAACTGATTTGATGCCTTCAGCCATTGCTTTCCATACCGGAAAGTTATCACCTCCGCCTTCGCGGTCACCTCCGATAATCCAGATAATGTTTTTGCTGTCCCTGTACCTGCTGCCTATCCACTGACCGTATTTATAGGCATTCTCCTTGTTGAAGATCTTAGGACCCTTGCCCCATCGCTGGGGATCTACCTTATCGCCCCAGGTAGGAAGCAAGCCTATATAGAGTCCTTTCTCAGCAGCCTTGACAATAACCCAGTCAACATGCTTCCAGTATGCTTCATCCGGTTTTAAGGGATCGTTATTGATAAGCGGCCTGTTACCCTCCATGTTCGGAGTGTTCAGTCCGTCAAGTTCTGCCAGTGCTACTGCCTGTATTACAGTGAAGCCTTTTGCCCTGCGGTTTTCAAGATATTTCTCCGTATCCTTTTTGTCAAGCCTGTGGAAGAGTTCCCATCCTGTGTCCCCGAGATAAAAGAAAGGAGTTCCGTCATCATGGATAAGAAACCTTCTGTTTTCAGAAATCTTAAGCTTTCCATGGGAAAAATCAACGGAAGGCCCCTGCCACGATGGTTGAGAATAGCCTGGATTTGATACCAGTAAAAGTAAAATTGTCGTTACAATCGTATTTTTCATGTGTTATATTATTATATATCAATATTTTATTTATAATTTAATCAGAACCCACCCCTGCCCCTCCCGGGAGGGGAGCCCCAAACGCCTGATGCCTTAATCACGCAAACCTTGAATAAACGATCATCACCAGGCCAATCAGGTAAAATGTGAACATGAGTGCCAGCAGCAGGTTTGTTCCTTTCGGGGCATCTTTAAATTCCTTCCATACAAATATGCCCCATAAAGCTGCCACAACAGGTGCTGAATTGCTCAGCCCGTAAGAGATGGCAGGACTGGCTGCTCCAACTGCCATGAAGCTTACAGAGTTTCCAAGACACCAGATGGCTCCTCCGAGCATGCCAAGTAGATGTGTCCTTGTGTCAGCCCTGAACCATTCAGAAAACCTGACAGGTGTTCCTTCAACAGGTCTGGCCATGAAGACGGGATTTACTATTGCTGTACTGACCAGTGCACCTATTGAGAAGAAAACCACTGCTGTATATGAGCTTATTTTTCCGGCATCAGCGGGACCAAAATCGGTCGCCAGGGATGATGCCACAAACCTGTAAAAGAATGCAATGCATAGGCCGGCTGCAAAAGCGAGCGCTATGCCTTTAAATGAGGGCTTTTTCTGCTGGCTGGCAAGTTTCCTGTACGATTGCATGCTGACAAGTATTGCAAGAATTATTACTCCTGTGCCTCCGAAAAGCAAAACAGGATTACCTTCAGGTTTGCCTATATAATTAATTAGTATTCCAAGTGTCCATCCTATACCCCCGCCTATAGGAAATGCCACCGACATACCTGCAACGGAAATTGAGGCTACAAGAAGCAGGGTGCCTATGTTCCAGATAAAGCCGCCAAGTGCTGCCGAGAAGAGGTTTCCTGCATCAGCCTGGGCAAGGTCGGGGAAAAAACTGCGACCCTGGTTCCCGAAACTTCCGAATGTGAAAGCCATTATCAATGAAAATAATATTATGCCGAGAGAATAATCCCAGTAAAACAGCTCAAACCTCCATTCCTTTCCAATCAGATTCTGCGTGTTTTGCCATGATCCCCAGCAGACCATTGCAACAAAACACAGAAAAACTGCCAGCGAATAGTTTTGTACAAGTACCATTTGTATTATTATTTATAGGTTAATAGTGAAGGTAACTTTATTTATTAATTATTCCTTCAATGAAGGTAACCGAAAATGGCCCGGTATTCAGATTGTTAAGGTCATCTGGTTTATCCTTTTTGCAGTTGATAATCCAGGATGGATCGTTGCAGGCAGCTTCAAATGATTCTGTTTCAAGGCTGTACAGGACGGCATTTTCAATTGCAATATCAAGTGATACTGTCTGGAACAGGTGACTGAAATTCATCAGCGCAATCTTTATCTGTTGTCCCTTTCTAAGTGCCAGTACCTCAATGCTGAGTGGCGACGAACTGTAACTTTTCACAATCCCGAAGGTTTTATCGGACAGTATCCATTTAAACAGATGGTATACAGGGAACAGCATCCCCGGTTTTGTTCTGAAACTGTCAGACCACCTTGTATCATAAATGCCCTGCATTATGCCTCTTTCACCTGCTGTTTCATGATAAGTAACTGCAGAGACTCCTGATTCGGCAAGATACTTAAAGCTTCCTGCAGTCCAGCAGGCGCCGAAAAGCGACATTAGTCTGCTGTCAGCCTGGGGAGGAAACTTCCCGGAACTGCATGGTACTTCATAGTTCTCAATACTGGCATTGAAACGTCTCTGAATATTAACAGGCGAAACCCTAATCAGCTTTTCACCTGCAAAGGCTCTGGCGCTCTCAATTGCATATTGCTGTGCTTTCAGGTTTTCAACAAGAGTGCCGTTGTCTGATGCATGTTCCTGAGGATGAACAGCGAAGCTGATGAAATCGGCATTAGTGAGCTTATCTTTCTGTCTGTTGAGTTGTGCAAAGTTTGCATTTGTACCTGTACCTGCCTTTATTGAGGCACTGTATTTTTTCAGGACTGAATATGAATGTTGCGCAACATTCTCAGGAGTGAGCTGCAGGTTTTTATGAAAGATGGTAACAATTGCTTCTTTTAATCCTTTTCTTCCTAACCATTCGGTGAAATCGTCAAGCTGCTTCAGATAATTGTCGTCAGGAAAAAGAATGAATTCATTTATGCAGCCAGTCTTTTCAGCTTCCTCCAGCGCTCTGTCTGCCGGAATTCTCCAGTTTTCGTCGAATAAGTAAATATCAGTTCTGT
>JAKLDT010000042.1 GCA_022703405.1 Bacteroidota bacterium
AGGAGGAAAACAGCGGAAGAAACAATGACGGAGCAACTTAACGAACTTCAAAGGTGGCATAACCTGATGCTCGACAGGGAAGACAGGATTATGGACCTTAAAAAGGAAGTAAATGAATTACTTGAAAATGCCTCACAACCACCACGTTATAATACCGGAGAAGCAGCTAAGTTATGAATAGCCTTGACATCAAAACAATTGTCTTCATCAATCTGGTAACTGATCTGATATGTGTGTTTTTCATTGCAGATCTGTGGACTCAGAGCAGGAGAAGGTACAAGGGCATGTTATACTTTATGGCCGACCTTATCCTTCAGACATTGGCTATAGGTCTTATATTTCTTAGAGGTACAATTCCTGACTGGACCTCGATGGTTCTGTCTAACTTCTTTGTGACAAGTGGCGCATTGATTGGTTACATGGGTTTGCAGCGCCTTGGGGGAAAACCAGGAAAGCATTTTTATAATTATATACTTTTAGGCCTGTCTGTCTGCATACAGTTCTATTTTGCTGTTATTAATCCCAATCTGGATGCCAGAAACCTGAATATTACAATTGTCCTTTTTATAATTACTTTTCAGTGTACATGGTTTGTATTTCGCGTGTCAACCGGCAGCAGGCGAAGGGCGCTTACAGGAACAGGCCTGGTCTTTGCCGCATTTTCATTAATAAGCATTCTCAGAGTATTTAATGTTCTGACAGGTGAATCTGATGTGACTGATTTTTTCAGATCAGGATCTTTCGATGCTTTTATACTGATATCCTACCAGATCTTACTCATTATCCTGGCTTATGCCCTGTCTCTTGCCGTTAACCGCATGCTTCTGATGGAAGTAAGCGCACAGGAGGAGAAGTTTTCTAAAGCTTTCAATTCAGCTCCTTATGCTGTTATTCTTACAAGGATCTCCGATGGGAAAATTATTGAAGTAAATGAAGGATTTACAGAACTTTCCGGATACCAGCGGGATGAGGTACTTAACGTTTCAACTCTGAGTCTCGGACTTTGGTATGACAGCAGTGACCGTATTGCTGCTATTAATACAATCAGAGAGATGAGAGAGGTCAGGAATCAGGAGTTTCGCTTCAGAAAGAAAAATGGAGAAATATTGACCGGTTTGTTTTCTGCAGATGTTATTACACTTGAGGATGGACCATCTTTACTTTCCAGCATTTTTGACATTACATCACGGAAAATTATAGAGGAAGAACAAAAACAATTACTTGTTAAAGGTGAACGAGACAGGAAGGCCTTATTAAGCATACTTGAGGATTTTAAAAAGGCACAGGACTCCCTGAGTGAAAGTGAAATGCGTTACAGGAGTCTCTTTGAATCAACAAATGTGGGTAAATCGGTTACCCTGCCGGATGGAAGTATAAATGTAAATAACGCCTTCTGCCGGATGCTTGGTTATTCCTCACAAGAATTGAAGAATAAAAAATGGCAGGAATTAACACCGGCAGAAGATGTAGCTTATGTTAGCGATATTCTTTCACTTATTCTGAATGGACAGCGGAATAATGCAAGGTTTGAAAAGAGATATATACATAAGAACGGAACACATATATGGGGCGATGTAAGCACTGTGCTCCTGAGGGATAAGGAAGGGAATCCGGGCTATTTTATAACAACAGTTGTCGATATAACTGACAAAAAGAAGGCAGAGACAGAGTTGAGCATATCTGAGAGGAGGTACAGGTCGCTCTTCGAAAACATGAACAGCGGCTTTGTTCTGTTTCAGGTTGTAAGAGATAAGGAGGGCGATGCATCTGATCTGATTATTCTGGCGGCAAACAGGGGTTTTGAGTCAACAACAGGTTTGGATCTGAAAAATGCAATTGGGAAAAAACTGAAAAGTATACTTCCGGGAATAGAAAAGGATGAAGCTGACTGGATCGGCACTTATTCAAAGGTTGCCCAGACAGGGGAGCCTGTACAGTTTGAACAAAATTCAGCCTTGCTCGGTGTATCTTATTCTGTATCAGCATTTAAGGCAGATACTGACCAGTGTGCAGTCACATTTGTTGATATAACTGCAAGGAAACAGGCTGAAAAGGCCCTCCTTGACAGTGAGATGAGATACCGTAGTATTCTCGAGCTTGCACCTGTAGGTATATCAATACACCAGAAAGGGAAAATTGTTTTTACAAATCCTGCAGGGATGAGGTTGGTTGGAGCAGGTTCAATTGAAGAAGTAATAGGAAAAGATGCTACAATATTCATTCATCCTGAGAGTATTGAAGCATCGCTCAACAGGTATAAGAGGCTGATGCAAGGTGAAAAAGACATCTACCCCATCGAGGACAGACATATTCGCATTGACGGCAGCATAATAGATGTGGAGGTTGTGGCGACATCTCTGATTTTTAATAATGAACCTGCTGTTCAGGTTATTATAACCGATATAACAGAAAAGAAAAGGATACGTGAGGAGCTCAGGAGAATGAACGCAGACCTTGAAGATACTGTAAGAAAGAGAACAGCCCAGCTTGAGGAATCAAATAAGGAGCTTGAGGCATTTTCCTATTCAGTTTCACATGACCTTAGGGCTCCTCTGCGACATATAAACGGTTATGTAGACCTCCTGAATGATAAATTTAAGAATACCCTGCCCGAGAAGGCAAAACATTACCTTGATGTTATAGCCGGATCGGCAAAGAATATGGGCATTCTGATAGATGATCTGCTCCAGTTTTCAAGGGAAAGCAGAAAGGAACTCCGCCGGGAAAATGTAGATATGAATGCCCTTGTAAATGAAATATTGCTTCTGCAAACTAACAACGTTGGAAAAAGAAAAATTGAATGGACAGTAGCAGAAATTCCGGCTGTTAACGGAGATTATTCAATGCTAAAGCTGGTATGGCGGAACCTGATGGAGAATGCAATAAAATATACCTCCACAAGAAATGTTGCAACAATCGAAATCGGATATTCAGAAAATGACGATGAGATATCATACTATATAAAAGACAATGGTGTCGGTTTTGATATGAAATATGCCCATAAGCTGTTCGGCGTTTTTCAAAGGCTGCATTCACAGGCTGAATTTGAAGGAAATGGTATAGGCCTTGCCAATGTAAAGCGCATTGTTTCCAAACATGGGGGAAACGTGTGGGCGGAAGCCATACCGGATAAAGGCGCTACATTTATTTTTTCAATACCCAAACACAACAAGGAATGAGCAAAATCGATCTGAAAACAATTCTTCTGGCTGAGGATAACCAGCGTGATGTTGAGCTTACTATCGAAGCTTTATCTGAACATAACCTCGCAAATAATGTTGTAACAGTGAATGACGGTGTTGAGGCGCTTGAGTACCTCACCTGCAGCGGTAAATTCGAGGGAAGAAAAAAAGGTCTTCCTGCCGTTCTTCTGCTCGATATCAAAATGCCCAGGATGGATGGTATAGAGCTGCTTCAGATAATCAGATCGAATGAAGAATTGACACTGCTTCCGGTAGTTATGTTAACATCCTCACGAGAAGAGCCTGACCTTAGAAAATGTTATGAGCTCGGTGCAAACGCTTATGTTGTTAAACCTGTTAATTTTGCCGAATTTATAAGCGCTGTAAAGCATATAGGAATATTCTGGGCAATATTAAATGAACATCCTAACTTGGAATAGAATATGAAGGGTAAAAAGGAAAAGGGAATAACTGAGCTTAGCGTGCTTATTCTTGAAGACTCTGTAAGGGACCTTGAACTGATTTGCGAGTTGTTATCTGATTCAGGTTATCTGCTTGATCTGACGCATGTTGCTGATGAGGCTGGTTTTGATAAAGCCCTCAGGGAAAAACAATTCAGTATTATCCTTTCCGATTTTAACCTGCCAGGCTTTGATGCATTCGGCGCCCTCCGGATATCTAATCAGCTATGTCCTGATGTTCCTTTTATTTGCATTTCCGGATCAATCGGAGAAGAAACTGCAATTGAGCTGCTTAAGTTAGGTGCAGTAGATTATGTATTAAAGGACAGGCCTGACCGGCTCCCGTTTGCTGTTCACAGGGCTCTTGAGGAAACAAATGCACGTCTGGCTCATCGAAAAGCTGCAAGAGAGCTGGAGGAAAGTGAATTGCGTTTCAAACAGGTTGCTGAAACAACAATGGAGTGGATATGGGAGGTTAATGCCGATGGACTCTATACCTATGCAAGTCCTGTAATTACTTCATTACTTGGTTATTCTGCTTCTGAAGTTGTGGGTAAGAAGCATTTTTATGATTTCTTTATCCCGGAGCACAGAGACGAGCTGATGAAAGCCGCATTCGAGGTTTTTTCGAGGAAGGAGGTGTTCAGGAATTTTGATAATGCCAATATTCATAAGGACGGACACCTGGTGATATTAAAAACAAGCGGCAGTCCTATTCTGGATGAAAATGGCAATCTGAAGGGTTACCGCGGAGCTGACGCTGATGTGACAGAACAGAAAAAAGCTGAAAATGACCTTCGTGAAAGCGAGGAGAAATTCAGAAACCTTTTTCGTGACCATTCTGCCATAAAGATTATTATCGATCCCTGGAACGGGAATATTATTGAGGCGAATAATGCAGCTGTTGACTTTTATGGCTGGTCATCTTCCGAACTGAAAAACATTAGCCAGATCAATACCCTGCCCTTTCATCTGCTAAAGGCGGAAATGGAAAAGGCAAGGACGCTCAAAAGAAATCATTTTGTGTTTAAGCATAAGAAAGCTGACGGGAGCCTTGTTGATGTTGAAGTTTTCAGCAGCGGTATAAAAATTGGCAATAAACAGTATCTCCATTCAATAATTCATGATATAACTGAAAAGCGAAAGGCTGAGGAAAAGATAAGGCTCCTTAACCGCGCTGTTGAATCAAGTTCTGTCTCGATAATTGTCACTGAATCTACAGGCAGAATAATTTATACAAACCCCTTCTTCTCAGAACTCACCGGCTATTCTGCCGAGGACGTTTCAGGCAAAAATCCAAGGATACTTAACTCCGGGTACCAGCCAAAATCTTTTTATGAAAACCTGTGGCAAACTATACTTTCAGGTTCTGACTGGGAAGGAGAATTCAGGAACAGGAAGAAAAACGGGGATCTATACTGGGAAAAAGCTATTATTTCACCAATTGCCGATGATACAGGCAGGGTTACAAATTTTGTTGCAATAAAGGAGGATATAACAGAAAGAAAAAGAACACATGAGGAACTGATAAGAGCAAAAGACAAAGCAGAAGAAAGTGACAGGCTTAAAACTGCCTTCCTGAATAATATTTCACATGAGATAAGAACTCCGATGAATGCCATAATAGGTTATTCTGCCCTTTTATCAGAATCCGACCTTGACGAATCTTCGAAAAATTTATACATCGATACAATAACACAAAGCAGCAACAAGCTTCTTGCAATAATAAGTGACATTATAGATATCTCAAATATTGAAGCAGGCGTCGCTCAGTTGTCAACTGATAAATTCAGTATAAATGAAAAGCTTGACACATTAAGAAAATTGTTCAACTCAAGAGCTGAGACAATGGGCATTGCTTTTAATGTAAAAATGACACACCCGGATAATGAGGCAGTTATGATTGGGGATGAGAAAAAAATGTTCCAGATCCTGTTTAGCATTGTTGAAAATGCATTCAAATTCACGCAAAAAGGTCATATAGATATCGGCTACAAGCTTGCCGGGGACTTTATTGAATTTTCCGTTTCTGATACCGGAATAGGAATACATCAAGACCAGCTGGCTAGGATTTTTGACAGGTTCTATCAGGTTGATCATTCACTTGCAAGAACCTATGAAGGAACCGGCCTGGGCCTGTCCATATCAAAAGCCTACACTGAGTTGATGGGAGGAAAGATTTGGGTTGAGTCAAAACCTGGGAAAGGCTCTGTCTTTTATCTCTCATTGCCTGTTATAAGTTCAGGGTATAAGGGAACTGGTAATGTTTTGCCTGAAAATGTAAAATCTGACAGATTATTTAAGGTTCTTCTTGTTGAGGATGATGAACTTAATGCCAGAGTGATGTCAAGTTACCTGAAACTTCCCGAAATCATGCTGAAATGGGTAAGAAGTGGTGAAGAAGCTGTTAAGTACTGCTTCACTGAGGAGAAGGTTGATCTTGTAATTATGGATCTGCGGCTTCCGGGTATAAGCGGGATAGAAGCTGTAAGAAAAATAAAGGAAAAATATCCTGAATTGTGCATTGTGGCTCAGACAGCTTACGCTTTGTCAGATGAATTTGCAGAAGCAACCTCTGCAGGATGCTCCGATTTTATTACAAAACCATTTTCAAAAGAATTTTTTGTTTCGAGAATCATGGATCAGTTGAAGCCCGGTAGAAACATCGAAATTTCATAAAACTAATCTTTTTCAAACCTCTGTCAAATTCCTGAATAGTGATAAAATTAATTGAAGAGCTGATAAAGTCAGCAAGAAACGGCGACAAGGACTTTTATTCGAATCTGATTTCATGTTATATGGACTTGTCCGGTGCTGATCATGCTTTGCTGTTTTCTTCAGACAGTCAGGATAAGCCGGGTTTGTTATGTGCTTCAGGTTCAGTCACGAGCGAGTCTGCCGGTCTGATTGATAATTATTTAAGAGATTACGGGTTACTTTTCAGGGAAATTGAAGAGAAGGGAAAAAAAGATTTATCATTTTTCTGTACAACAAGGGATGCGCGGTTTCTGATTTTCTTCCAGAGTGGCTTCAGAGGTTTGCTTGTTCTTGTATCTGATTCCGGGAAATTTAATCCTGAAATAACTTCTGAGACCAATGCCTTCACCGGAATTGTTATAAATCTTATTGCATTGGTCAATGAAAAACTCTGTTCGGAAAACCTGATAAGGGAGAAGAATGAAGAAAACTTACGTAAAACCAGATATCTGTCCGGTCTTATAAATGAACTGCGCACTCCCATAAATGCTATATCCGGTTTTGCTCAGCTGCTTAAGGAGCCGGATATTAAGAATGAGAATATTTCAAAGTATATAAATATTATTTCAGATACTTCGGAGAGTATTATCAGCAAAATCAGCTCATATAGTGATATTGCTGATCTGGAAGCAGGCAGAATTAAAGTTTTTAAGAACAAGATCAATCTGGAAAGATTGTTGAAAGAAATCGTTTCCAGATATAGCAAGATGTTCATTTTGAAGGGTATAAGTCTGGATTATAAAAATCTTGTAAACAGGAATGCTGGATATATATACGGCGATGAGGCAAAAATCAGACAGGTATTGGACATCCTGATCTCGAACGCATACAATAATACCTTTTCGGGCGTTGTGCTTGTAAGCAGCCGTATTTATGGGAAATATATCGAGTTCTGTGTTTCTGATACAGGATCAGGCATAAGTGAGCATGACCTGGAGAATATTTTTGATTACAGGGAAGGCCAGTCCTATATGATATCGAATTCCAGGGGATCAGGACTTGGATTATTAATCGCGAAATTATACACAAACCTGACAGGCGGCAATATCTGGTGTAAATCAGAGGAGGGCAGGGGATCAAGGTTCTATTTCACTATACCCAATAATCCTGTTCCTGTAAATGAGAATGTTAATATTGCAGCAAAGGAAAATGATCATAAAGCAATGAATGCAGGTAGAAAGAAAGTACTTGTTGCTGAGGATGATAATCTGAATTTTCACCTTATCCAAACCTTCCTCTCAAAGCTTGATCTTGAAGTTTTACGGGCTGAAAACGGGAAACAGGCTGTGGATATTTTTAAATCAGAAAGTATTGATCTGGTATTAATGGATATACGGATGCCTGTTATGGATGGATATACAGCCACGCGGCTCATAAGGGAATTAAATCAGGATGTTAAAATTATCGCGCAGACAGCTTATTCAAACGACAAGTCAATAGCAGTTTCAAACGGATGTAATGATTTTATTGCAAAGCCATTCAGCCGGAACCAGTTGGTGTCGCTTGTTACTAATTATCTGTAGCAGTGAGTTATCAGGGTATTTTAAGTCAGATCTGTTTTAGTCTTTTGATAAGGCAGTGTAAAGTAATAAACCGATCCTTCCCATGGATCACTTGATACGGTCATATTTCCACCAAGAGCCTTAAGAATTATCTTGCATTCAATGAGACTTGCCTCATTGTTATATACTGAAGGCAGTTTTGTTTCCTTGTATAACTGAAATTCGGATGATAATAATTTAGTCTCATATTCACTTAAGCCTCTTCCGGTATTCGAAACATAAAATTCAAGCATATCACCCTTCTTCATATAACCGAATGAAATATATCCTGATTCAGTGTCCATCAAGGCATTTCTGATGAGGCTCGAAAATACTGTTTTTAAAAGTCTGCCATCTGTTACTATCTCAGCCTCCTCGTCATTCAGGGTAGTGTCATACCTGAACTCTACACCCTTATTTAATGCAAATATCCGGAACATCATGTATATAAGCTGAAGAATTGTATTGATGCTTACAAGTTCTTTCTGTATACCATTTATCCTTTCAGTCTGCCTTGGATTTTCCGGTTCGGAAATATTTATAATAGAATCCTTGCTAAACATGGACATTTCAGTATTGTCAGTCCCTGATTTAATATCGGATTGCTGTGCCTGCATTTTGATATTTGAATGTTACTGATTAACAAACATTGCTTAAATAATATTTTCTGCTGATCTTCATGATCATAATATGGGGCTGAGAAAGCTAAATTCAGCCCCTTTCAATGAAAAGCCACTATGATCCGCCTAATTTTCGGACCCGGATGGCATTTTACCCTTCTGATGAATGAAGTTGAATAACTTTACACCCAGGGTTAACTGATGACTGCCAAATGTATTGGTGGCAACATTTGTGCTGAGGTTGTACGAATAATTTAGCAGAATACCGTTGTACACCTCTCCACCGAAACCCAGACCCCATATCCCGCCTGTACGGTACACGAGCATCCCCTGGAACCTTTCAAGATACCTGGCCTCAGCGGCAAGCTCAAGCTGCGAAGGATAATGCTGACCGCCTCTTACAAGAATAATTGGTTTTACTGCTATGGATTCATTAATCCTGTAATCGTATGATGCATGAATAAGATAGTTCTTCAGGGGACGATACGTAATGTCTGCTTCGCTGTACTTTGCAGTTCCGAACATTACATTCGAGAATATGATCCCTGCTTCTATTGACTGAAACCTGTAAAGTGCGCTAAAATCAGTCGCGAGCTTAATCTTTGAACTTTCTTTTCCATACAGTAGCACTGCATCATCAACAAAATTCACATCGTTGTAATACTTTCCTAGATCAATTGAATTCCTGTAAAAGCCCATCGACATCGCGAAATTTACAATATGGTCTTTTGCAAGCTGTACTTCGTAATTATAGGTTCCCATCAGCATTGTCTGCTTAAAGATGTCGGTTTTATCATAGATGAATTTTCCACCCAGCCCTACTTTCTTCATTAATCTGTCATTATATGAGAGCTGGCAGGTTACAGGGCCTCCGTCAACACCCGTCCAGTCCGACCTGTAATCGAGAAAGAGAGTCTTCGGGTTCTTAATTCCCGCGTAAGATGGCGACATAGAGTATGAATTCACATTGTATGCCTCCATGAAAGGGAACTGCTGTGCAAATAAGCCTGAGGACAGTGCCAGCAAAACTGATATGTAAAGTAACTTTTTCATCTTTTTGGTTTTATTCTTTTTATCCTTACTTTATACTTTAAACTTTGATCTTTAAACTTTGAACCTGTTGCACTACCTGACAATATTTACCACACCCTTGACGATCGTATCCTTCTCGCTTGCCCTTATTATATAGTAGTAAGAAGCTTCAGGCAATGGCTTTCCGTTGAAGGTACCATCCCAGTCATTTTTGTAGGCTGAAGATTCATATACCATTTTGCCGTAACGGTTGTATATCTGCACGTGTATTGTTCCATATTGTTCAATATCAGGAATATACCAGTAGTCATTCATCCCGTCGTTGTTCGGTGTGAACAGTGATCGCAGATTGTCGAAGGTGGGCTGTGTTTCAATAGTCTGTGCAACAATTGCGGCAGGATTATAGTTATGATTGCCATCCTGATAAGCTGAGATTGTTACTGTACCTTCCCTTGTTACAGAAAGTATGTTTCCTGTTATTTCTGCAATATCCGGCTGTGAAGATTCAAAACTTACAGGCAGGCCGCTTGTTGAAATTGCTTCAAGTTCTTCGCTCTGTGTTGTCCTGAGTCCTTCTGTCACCTGCTGGAAAGTTATTATCTGATCAGCTTTAAATATTTCAAGAGAGCCGTTTTGATATTCAAAGGAGTAATTGTTATCTGAACCTCCGTCTGCAGTTATAATATAGCTCCCAGCATCAGAAGAAAGAATGGCAGAAGTGAATGCAGATGGCTCTGAATCAACTACTTTCACATCATCATCGTTTACAAATCCTGAGTATGACAGAGTCAGTTCCGGATTTGGCTGACCATATATCTTCGATTTGTCTTCCGCAGTTACTTCGAGAACAGCCTTGTCAACTGTAAGAGTTCCGTCCACATTAGTGATCTCATAGTTGTTGTCCGAACCTGTTGAAAGTTTAACGGGGTATGAGCCTGTACCTGATGACACTGTTGCTTCTGTAGAAGGAACAGGTGCAACATCGAGGGATGAAACTCCATCGCCATTAACGAAGCCTGTATATGAAACGGTAAGCTCAGGATTAACCTCGCTGTACGTCTTTGATTTATTATCAGCGATAGCAGTAAGTGCTGCCTTGCTTACTGTAAGAGATGCGTCAGTGCGGTTTATTACATAGTTATTGTCACTTCCGAGAGCAAGGATAACAGGGTATGTGCCAGCAGGAGAATTAGTTACTGCATCAGTAACAATTGACAGAGGTACATCAATGTCATTGCGGTCATCCCCGTTGACAAATCCTGAATATGTGATTGTCAGCTCCGGATTAGCTTCTCCGTAGACTCTGGTTTTGTTATCGGCAGTAGCATTTAGAGCTGCTTTGGTAATTCTGAAGTCGGCGGGAATATAACTAAATACATAGTTATTGTCATTGCCTCCATCAACTGTTATTGCACCAACATGAAGTCCGGCATCTGTATTAATAGTTACTGAGGTTGCTGCCAGTGGTTTCACGTCGAGAACATTTTCATCTTCACCTGATATGAAGCCGTTGTAAACAAATGTCAGGATGGGATTGACTGATCCGTATACTTTTTCTTTACTATCGGCAGTAACTAAAAGAGAAGCCTTATTAACAGTCAGATCTGCAGAATTAAATGTCATTGTATAGTTGCTGCTAAGCGCCAGGTCATTCTGGTTAATCGTGAATGAACCGACATTTTCACCGGCTGTTCTTGAAAGAGCGCCTGTGAAAGAATCGCCTGATACAAGTGCAGGGGTAAATGAGTAAGTAAGAGCAGGATCAGCTTCACCATAAACCTTTGTTTTCGCTTCAGCTGTCACAGCAACTGGTTTTTCAGTTATTGACAAGTTGGCTGAAGTGTAGCTCAGTGTGTAGTTGCTGCTGAGTGCAAGGTTATTCTTATTGATCGCGAATGAACCGACATTTTCACCAGCTGTTCTTGAAAGAGCGCCTGTGAAAGAATCGCCTGATACAAGTGCAGGTGTAAATGAGTAAGTAAGAGCAGGATCAGCTTCACCATAAACCTTAGTTTTCGCTTCAGCTGTCACAGCAACTGGTTTTGCAGTTATCGACAAGTTGGCTGAAGTGTAGCTCAGTGTGTAGTTGCTGCTGAGTGCCAGGTTATTCTTATTGATCGCGAATGAACCGACATTTTCACCGGCTGTTCTTGAAAGAGCGCCTGTGAAAGAATCACCTGATACAAGTGCAGGTGTAAATGTGTAAGTAAGAGCAGGATCAGCTTCACCATAAACCTTTGTTTTTGCATCAGCTGTTACAGCAACTGGTTTTGCAGTTATCGACAAGTTGGCTGAAGTGTAGCTCAGTGTGTAGTTGCTGCTGAGTGCAAGGTTATTCTTATTGATCGCGAATGAACCTACATTTTCACCGGCTGTTCTTGAAAGAGCGCCTGTAAAAGAATCGCCTGATACAAGTGCAGGTGTAAATGTGTATGTAAGAGCAGGGTCAGCTTCACCATAAACCTTTGTTTTTGCATCAGCTGTCACAGCAACTGGTTTTGCAGTGATCGACAGATCAGCTGAAGTATAATTAAGCGTATAGTTGCTGCTAACCGCCAGGCTATTCTTATTGATAGTGAATGTGCCGACATTTTCACCGGCTGTTCTTGAAAGTGAACCTGAAAATGAGTCACCTGATACAAGTGCAGGAGTAAATGTGTATGTAAGAGAGGGATCCGAATTACCATAGACTTTTGTTTTTGAATCAGCTGTTACTGAAATATTTTTTGAAGTAATTGACTGATCCGGAACAACCGGTTGAGCTGATAATGAATAGTTTGTTGCCAATCCGCCATTAGTCCCATTAGCGATGGAATAACCTGAGGCGGTAATTACTTTTGTTCCAACATTCTTATCGGCAAAAGTACCAGTTCCTGCAATTATTGCAAGTGTTTCTGAGCCGACACCTGTGCTTATTGTTCCACCACTCAGAACAGCAGTTGTTAAACCATCATACACTTTACTTGCAGCTGTTACACCTGTTATTGTAACCGGTCTTGCTGTGATCGACTGATTCGGGATAAGCGGTTGAGCTGATAATGAATAGTTTGAAGCAAGACCGCCATTGGTTCCATTGGTAAGTGCAAACCCGCTTGCAGTTACAGCTTTTGTTCCAACATTTTTGTCAGCAAATGTACCTGAACCGGCAGTGATTGCCAGTGTTTCGCTGCCAACCCCTGTGGTTACAGATCCACCACTTAATGTTGCAGTAGTTGTGCCATCGTAAGCCCTGCTTACCGCCGTCACTCCTACAATGGCAACAGATTTGGCTGTGATGTTTCCTGACAATGTTGGCTGAGATAATGAGTAATTGCCAGCAGCAGAACCTGTTATTGTCATTGAGGAATTTACAGTCTTTCCGGTTCCCACATTTGCATCATTAAAAGAGCCTGAAGCGGAATTGGAAAGTGTAACATCATCTGAACCTATCTTCCCCGACAGTGTTGCTCCGGTTATTGTTGCTGTTGAGGATCCGTCATATACTTTAGATGTGACTGACGACCCTGTTACTGTAAGAGACGCTTTGCTTATCGTAGCGCTGTTGCCCGGAGTTACATTGCTTAAAGAAGTAACAGATAATGCATATCTGTCAGTTAAGCTTGTAAGTGTAATTCCGGAAACATTTACAGTACTTGTGCCTGCATTTGCACTGGTCCATACAATAGTCGAACTGCTTGCCGGATTTTCACTGTTTACAGTACCTGAAAAAACAATTATCCCGCCTGTTGTTGCAGTTGTTGCATTATATGTTTTACTATTTACTGCTGAAACAGTAGCTGAGGATAATGTTATTTTTGAAACAGTACCTGATGCAGTTGCTGTTTTTGTTCCAGGCTGTGCATTGCTTGTTACGTCGCAGGTAATTGTTTTACCTACTTCACTGGCAGTTAACGTATATGTGCTGTTTGTTGCGCCACTTATACTCGTGCCATTTGCTTTCCATTGATAGGAAAGTGTTCCTGTTATACCAGGTACCGAGGTGATATTAGGAGTAACAGTCAGTGTCTGACCATACTGAATTGTGCCACTTATGACAGGGTTGCCATCTAGTTGTGGTACAGGAGCAAAATTGAAAACAGTAGTGGCAGGAACAGTTGTTGTAATACTACCTCCGGTTGCATAGTTAAGAGTGACAGACCATACTCCTGTGGCAGATGACTTCGGGAATGAAAAATATTTCTTGCCGTTTGCATCAGTGGAAGTTGTAATAGTAGTTGTCGTTCCACTTGGACTTTTTAATGAGTATGTTGCTGTCAGTCCAGATGCATTTACACTTTCATCAGATTTAAGATAAATGTTTATGCTGCTTCCGCTTACCAGCCAGGATTTGATTTCGTTGACCTGGTTAGCGCCTGTCCATGAGGCATCAGTACCCGGACCATCCATAAGGTATAGTGAAGCTACGGCTGTGGTCGAAGGAGTTGGAATAGTTCCATACGAGCCCAGCGGAGTATTATAGATCAGGTATGCTGTCTTTGCAGCCAGTTGCTGCGTTGATGTTAATGAACTGAGATTTGGTAATCCTAGTGCTGTAGCGAGTGTAGCATCGGTAGGTTCACTGGCAACATTTTTTATATTCTGATTGAGAGTGCCCGGAAGGTAAGTTCCAGTGCTTTCATCAGTTATAAAAACTACATTGTCGTCCTTGATGTTGGTAAGATATGCATTGTCCATATCATTAGAAGTAGCACTATAATTAGTCTGAGAGGTATTGGTAAGGTTGACAAAAAAGCGGTTTGTACTGTTATACAGATAGTCGGCATATTGGTACGCCTCAAGCGAAGAATTGCCTGATAATACACCGCCAAATGCCATCTCAAGATTAGAATAACGAAATCCGGTACCTTCATAGCAACCATGACCTTCATACAGCACAATCGGGCCAAACCCTCCAAATCCTGTATTTGTAAATGACAGTGAGTTAAACATGTTACTTTTTGATCCTGTCAGGTTTCCACTACCGTCAAGTTGCTGTATTGTTGCTGTTAATGATGTGCTGGTAATGCTCAGCTCAATATGGCTTTTTGTGTAAAAGGTATTAAAAGAAGAAGTAGCGATCAACTGACCTGGTTGATATGGCCAGGTACTGGTATTATAGGCAACGGAATACCAGTTATTATGAAAATTATCAGCATTAACATTTGTAAGCTTATAGATTTTAACTCCGGTAAGACTGTTAACAGGACTGCCGGCCCATGAAAATAGCAACAGGTATCCACTTATGGTTTTTGATGATCCTGTACCACTAGTCCCTCCATTAATCAGAAAACCGGCTGAGTGTAAGGTGTGTATGGAGACATTTGATGCATCGACATCAAATTTAACAGTTTTTGTTGATGCAACGTCTGCCGGATAATATAGGAAGTCGGCAGCGGCAATCTGGCCGTAGCCATAAAATTGCATGGCTGGTTTACTGTTTTCTACATAAGGGTAGATGTGAGACTGAAGGCCGTGTGTCTGCATTTGTGCCCAGATAGTTGGATTTGCAAGAAGAGTAGAAATTGTTGTCTTAGCGTATGCCCCGGCACTATAATAATCACTGACTCCGTAGTAATACCAGTTTGACGGAATGTTGCCATTATTGAAACCACCAGGGGATGCTGACCAAGCCGCCTGATTTGCGTACCATGCAGCATCATAATGATCGTAAACCTCCCATTTGGCAACATCAGTGGGATCAAGGGTAACAGCTGAGGTTGTAATCCTATAAGAGCCCGAAGTTGCTCCCAAAGTGTTGAGGTAGGTTGAAACATCGGTTGCAAAGTTTGTAGGATTGAGTCCGCGCGATGGGTCAAGATTCATAAAGACATCGTAGGTTGCAGAATTAGTAACCACCGGATTTTGTGCCTGCACCTGCATGATGGACAGCATCTGCAAATAAAAGAACAGTGCTAAAGCAATTAGCTTCTTAATTTGTAAAACTACTGGTCCTTTTTGTGTAAAAATATTCTTCATTTCTTTATATTTTAGGATGTTTTAACTATATTTTGAAGTGCTAATGCACCTTAACCATTTTAATATCAATGATCTCCCAGTCAGTGGCATTCTTTTCAGCTTCTACAATAAACCGGGCCATTTCGATAGCTTCTTTACCTGTTTTGTTATTAAGAACAAAGCCTGCGTTTGCCCTGTTCTGGCTAATCCTGAAATCCCAGAACAGCAGATAATACGGATTTGTAACTTTTTCAAGTTGGGCCCTGTCAACCAGAGCTACTGTACTTCCTGCTATAAGTATATTTGTACCAGCAGGAAAGGAGACTCCATGATTCAATATGTTAAGCTGTTTTCTAGTGCCATCACTGTTTAAAGGCAGCAATTGCTGAAAATCTTTCATTTCAATACATTTCTGGAGAACTGCTACAGTATCTTTTTCTGTTTGTCCGAAAACACCCGTAGAAATCAGGGTTAGAAGAAAAAATACGTTGAGGATTCTGATGAGGTTTTTCATTTACGTATGAGTTAGTTTATTGGTTTTTGTTTCTTTGTTTTGAATCTTCTACAACATTACAACCAACTCATGAATCCGGCATTATTTTAGTCCTTACATATACTTACATAAACCTTACATATCCTTACATGGATTATAAATAAGTGTAAGACAATGATTTAGAAAATGTAATAATGAGGAGAAAACAGCAAATTAGACCTGTGTCAGGTAATTTGATACCGGGAGATAGGACAAACAATTGGCCGGATTAACAGGACAAATGAATCCGGAATCTTATTATTTAATCTGGGATAGAGGAGTTACAAACTCATAAGGAACCTCATGAATCCTTCTTCGTTTTCAACGTTAATTTTCTTGCGCAGCCTGAATCTGGCGACATCTATGGCATTCGGTGTCTGGAACGTAATGGCTGCAATTTCTTTTTTTGTCATATTCATCCTGAGAAAGGCGCATAGTCTTTTCTCGCGGACAGAGATATCAGGGATTGATAAAGTCAGACTTTCATAAAATCCCGGGTAAACCTTTTCGAATGAGATCTCAAATTCGTCCTGAAGATGTGCGTTTGTTCTGTCATTGAGCATCGATACGACTGAATTTAGTATTACCCGGCCATCGGGCGAGGTAAAAGGGAAGACCCTGTTAATCTCATTTATGGCTGCCTGTGTCATTTCTCCCTGCTTTATCATGTTAACTGCATTCAAAGCCAGTTGTTTAGTCTGTCCGGCTATTTCATTTTCAAGAAGCTCTATCTCCTGTTTTTTAATAAGTTCCTGCTGTGTCATTAGTTTTCTGTTGATTTCAATATGACTGATTTGTGTCATAACCCTAGCCATCAGCTCAACAGGATTGAATGGTTTTCTTATAAAATCAATTGCCCCGGCCTCCATGGCGCCCTTAAGTTTGTCAGTATCATATTCTGTTCCGGTGATCATTATTACAGGTATAGCCCTGGCTTTTTCATCGGCTTTTATCATTCTTATTGCTTCAACTCCGTTTAACTGTGGCATCTCCCAGTCCATTAGTATCAGATCAGGATGTTTCTTAATGGCAATTTCATACCCGGTCTTTCCATTTGTGGCAATAAGTAGCTGATACACGGGATTGTGTGAAATAAGATGACCTGTCAATAGCTTCAGATGCTCCGGATCATCATCTACAATCAGAATAGTGAGATTATCCATAAATTAATATCTTTTTATAGAACAAGTATATTGAATGTTTTTCCATTATATCTTTAAACACTAAAAATAAAGATATCATTTTAACCCGAAGCTAAATAGGTTTCTTTCTATGAATTTGATGGATCAAAATTTTCTGGCGCTTGTTTTTATTGTTTTACTTATTGCATTATCAGCCTTCTTCCTGTTTTATATTAAAAGATTAAGGAAAAAAATCCGTTTAATCGGGGATGAAAGGGAGAAAGACAGGATGAACTTCGAGACTATGGTAAAAGAGAGAACCCATACGCTTGAAAAGATACGCGATTCTGTTTCAGAATACGCTGTTCAGAAATCAGAACTCGCTCAGGAGCTTGATGCTAAAAACATCGAAATTTTGAAACAGAGGGACAACCTGTTCAAACAATCTGATAAGCTTAAAGATGCTTATGACGAGATAAAGAAACTGGAAGCTTACAGACAGCAGATGACAAGGATGATAATTCACGATCTTAAAAATCCCCTTAATCTTATAATTAATATAGCTGAATCAGATGATATCCCTGCAAAGTCGGGCAAGCTGATAACGAAACTTTCCTGGGGGATGCTCGACCTGATAGTTAATATTCTTGAAGTAAATAAGCTTGAAAAAATGAGGATGAAGATAGTAATGACTTCATTTTGTCTTGAATCAACAATTAATAAGCTTCTTGAAAAGTTCACTTATATTTTGTCAAGTTCTTCAGTGACACTTTTAAGTAACATCTCGGGAGATATCAGAATTTTTGGAGATATTCAGATTACCGAAAGAATTTTTGACAACCTTATAAGTAATGCAATTAAATATTCGTCGGCAGGTGGTATAATAAATATATCTGCTTCAGATGATGATGAATATGTCAGAATTGAGGTCAGGGATAATGGTGCTGGCATACCGAAGAATATTATGAATGAAGTTTTTGTTGAATATACTCATGGCGAAAACAGATCGTTCACCTATTCAAATCCCACCGGAATAGGACTGGCATATTGTAAACTGGCTGTAGAGGCAATGAATGGGAAAATAGGGATAATTTCCGAACACGGTAAAGGAACTATAGTGTGGTTCACACTTAAAAAGGATACTGCGAGTTTTTCTGAAGTTGTACAGGAAACAATACCTCCCGGAACTGAATTGAAAAGTCCTCAATTGTTCTCTGAAATGAGCACTAAAGAAATTGACAGGTTTGAATCCCTCATTTCAAGTCTTAGTGAGGCAGAAATAGATGAGGTATCCTCTATAATGAGAATTCTCGACACTTATGAACCAGATGATTCCGGAAAGTATAACCTCTGGAAAGATCGGGTTCTTGAAGCAGCGTATAAAGGAGATGTAAATGCTTTCAGGAGCCTTCTGAATATGCTTAGTGAGTTTCGTGAATCGGGTTTGAAGAATAAATAGAAGATTTATGTTTGATTCCGAAATGGTTTTACACCCACTGTTAGTGATAGTATCATATTGTTTTTTAAATACATTAACCTTGTAATAACCTGATTTATGAAGACCAGAACAACAGTAATCCTGTCATCGATGATGTTCCTCCAGTATTTTATCTGGGGTTCATGGTATGTAACTATGGGAACTTTTATGTCGAAGTACCTGGGTTCATCAGGCATCCAGAT
>JAKLDT010000043.1 GCA_022703405.1 Bacteroidota bacterium
TATATTACTTAATACACGGATTTCAGAATGATAATAATATCAGTAGCCAGGTATGGATAATGTAATAAATTCTGACAACATTTTTACATTTCAAAATCTTCTTTTAGAAGAATACGATAATAATTAATATATGAAAATGAATTTATCTGACATAAAAATCAACCACCCCGGCCGCAATGAGACTTTACAATACTCGGATAAACAAAGTACTGCGGCCACCCCTCCTTCAAAAGGAGGGGAAAATGTAAACTTGCTATTCCACCAAAGGCCACTCTTAGGTTGATGGCTATGGGAGAAATTGAAAGGGGGGTAATACTGGAGAAACTGTTACATGAATAGTTTTCGTGATATGATTGGACCACTCATCTTCAGACTTTTTTTATCCATAAAGGATTATGCTTCCGGATCTTTTTGTAAACGGGGCAGCTGACATCATGTGTCCCGGGAAGGTAGCCTATGCTCATGAGAAATTCGTTTACTATCTCTCCGCCTGTGAAGATGAAAGTCTTTTTGAAAAGCTTCACCCATTCCTCCAGAGTCTTTGGATTGTTACTCTCAAGCCAATTCTCAAATGATCCGTATTCTTTCTGAAGGCTGATTATGACTTTCGCATTTTCAATGGCAGCATTGATCTTAAGCCTGTTGCGTATTATTCCGGCATCGTTAAGAAGCCTTTCCCTGTCCTTTTCCTTATAGGCTGCCACCTTTTTTATATCAAAATTGCTGAAAGCCTTCCTGAATGCAGGTTCTTTCTTCAGTATTATCTCCCAGTTCAGTCCTGCCTGGTTTATCTCAAGGACAAGCCTCCCGAAGAGCTCATTGTCATCATGCAGAGGAAAACCATAATGATTATCATGATAATTTTTATGAAGGTCCCTCTTAGGTCCGGAAGGAAGTTTTTCAATGTATTCGCAGTAGGTCATCTGAGTAATTTTTTTTCATTCTGATTGTTTCCTGTCAATCCTTATCCGTTCCCTCCTGTTAGCAACCTCATAACCTGTAAGGAAAACAAGCTTTGTCACCTGTTCCATCTTCTCAAAGTCAATCCGGTCAACATCATCTGTAAGCTGGTGGGTATCAGCATGCACACCTGTGTGGAACATGATTGCAGTGACACCCTTGTCCCAGAAGCTCTCATGATCGCTTCCCCCTGCCTCGATATCTGCTCCCATATCGCGTATGCTCATTCCAGTTTGGCTTGCTGCCTTTTTAATTATCTTATCCAGTTCGGCGCTTTCATGTTTTGAGTACATCATCACTTCACCCTTTTTAGTGACATCAATATCAAAGCCGAAAAATGTTCCTGTATCAGCAGGAGTTACTGACCTGCCTATCATATCGAGGTTTATATCAAGCAGCGTTTTATCAAGCGGCATGGCAGGATTCTTTACATAATATCCGGAGCCTATCAGACCTTTTTCCTCACCATTTACCCAGACAAAAACTATTGATCTCAGGGGCTTCTTTTTCAGCTTCATAAAAGCATTTGCCAGCTCAAGCATGGCCATTGAGCCTGATGCATCATCATCAGCACCATTGTAAATATCTCCCCTGCTGTCTGTCCCCACATGGTCGAAATGGGCAGTATAGACTACACACTCCTTCTTAAGGACCGGATCACTGCCTTCAATAATTCCTATCACATTCCTGCCATCTGTTCTGTGACTGCTTACTGCAGCTCTTATTGCTACAGAGCGACCGGTAATATTGAAAGATGCCGGTTTTCCTGTTGTGAGTATCTGATCGTAAAGATCCTTCAGTGTTCTTCCTGATGATGACAAAAGGCTGTCAGCAACTGCCGGTCTGATGAACCCGAAAACAAGCGGGAGATTCAATGCCCCTGCACCATCGCTTATGACCTGTTCCTGACTGCTGTACTGGTAATATATTGTTTTGAAAGGATCCTGTTCATCAAGTCCGGGATCAAATACATAGAGGAAGGCCTTCACCCCCCTTTTCAGGAGTCTGCCTATTTTTTCTTCCTCTGTAGCAAAGGAAAAACTAATGTCTTTTCTGCCTGAACCTGCAAGTTCCGGAGTTCTTGTCATGAGAAGCACCACCTTGTCCTTCAGGTCGATATCTCTCAGGTCGCTGTATTCTCCTGCCTCATCTTCATAGCCAAATCCGGCGAAGACAAGATCTCCTTCAGTCTCAAGTGTTTCGGAAAGAGGCATAAGCTGCATTATTGAATCTGTTGAAAAGATCTGACGTCCGCTGTTGTCCTTTAAATTCAGGTATGAACCCTCAGGCGAATTTTTAACAAGCGTCAGCGGATTATGCTGAAAATAATCATCAACATCCGGTTTCAGACCCATGCGCTGAATACTTGTTTTTATATAAAGGGATGCTATTTCATTCGCTACTGTCCCCATCTCCCTGCCCCTCAGCTGGTCAGAAGAAAAGAACTCCATATAACTCTTCAGGCTTTCCCTGCTTATTGCTGAAAGGCCTTCTTTCTGTGAAAATGCAAATAACTGTGCCAGCAGAAATACTGACACCAAAATGAGATATCGTTTCATAATTGTACTGAGTGAACAGCAAAAATAGAAAAAATAAAGAAGCCGGGACTGCAGACAGCAAACAGCGCTGAACAAAAATTTACGCCTTTCTGTAAAGCTTTCGCCAGCGTATATAGCCGCTTATAAATACAATAAGGGAAAAGATAGCCACAAGAGGTACGACAAGTATATAAAATGGTCCCAGGATAGGCTGATATATACGGCCGGTATGTATTTCCTGGGCAACATTCCATAAAGGCATAGGGCTTGCTGCCCTTATATTTTCAGGCATTGGAGGGAAAGATATGCCCTCTGAAAGGTCACCTCTGTCATAATCAAACAGCACATGTTCCTCTCCCCTGCTTATCATACCGCTGATAAGTACCTGAGCGTTCCTTCTTCTACTGCCTTCCTCCTGAGCGGGCAGAAGGTCCATGACTTCACCCCTCACGGGATGCCAGAGGTACAGCCCGTCAAATGACCCGACATAAAACCTGTTATCGCCGGCATTGGAAAATACATTGATCCCCATAACGCTTACGGGCGGCTGCACGGCAAAATATCTGAGGGAATCGGAAAAATTCCTGTCGCTGAAATAAAAACCTTCACTTGTCGATAATATATAACCGTTGAGTTCCTCTGACCAGGCAACAGCCCGGAGCTTGTCTTCCCACGGGTTATTGCTGCCGGTGAAGGGATTGTTTATTGCAGGAATGCTCCCATAAGCAATAGTTATTAGGAAGGGAGGCCGCAGGAACATGCCGGTAAATGGAACAAAAAGAAGCAGCACAAAAGCCCAGGCTCCTGCCTTGTTATGCAGACGCAGATTCTTTCTCCGGAACTCAGGAAGATCACTTAGCTTCTTCCTGATATTCTGTGAAAGCTTAGGGAGAAAAAAATGTAGCAATCCCGTGATAACCAGGAAAATAATCACAAGGGCAAGGAGATCGAGCAGAAGCCTTCCTGCAAGACCTAAAATTTCTCCACTGTGAAGTATCCAGAAAAGCCGGAAGAGAGAAATTGTCCTGCTCTCACCTTCTGCTGTTTTCAGGATATGAACTTTTGCATCTTCTTCACCTGAGCCACCTGTTAAAGTAATTAACTCCGAACGGGTTACAACAACTGCTGCTGAATCATTGCAGATAACATCCTGGATGCGGTCACTGCTTACAGGCAGCTTAATCCTGCTCCATGATGTTCCGGCAGGCAGTCTCCTGTACAGGCCCGAGAAAGTACCGGCCAGCAATGTTCCGTCATTAAGCTGAACCACCGACCTTACCTTGCGGTTGTCCATGCCCCTGTCGAGCCCTTCGTTGAAATCAGTGAAGGAGGAAAAAAGTGAATCGCTTTTCCAGATGCCTGAATTACCATATACAATCCTTGATCCGTCATTAAGTATAAGGGATGACTTTACTGAAGCAAGATTCCAGTTACGGAGCCTGTATGAAGAAGGCAGTAAAGAACGGCTTACATCCGACTTCGATGTTATGCCGCGATGGTTCATTATTATACCCGACACAGCGAACATAATAAGAAAGAAACTTATTACAAGTGCCGGCCATTTATGGTATTTGCGCGCAATATTAAGTAGTTTGCTGCTCATCAGTTTCTGTTTACAGGCTGCAAAAATGGTGAAAAACAACATGACAAATTGTAACAAATGTTACAAAATAAAAATCCTGCCAAGGTGATACACAGAATGATTCAGGATGGATCCCGGAGCAGGAAACAGATTATTCCGTTGTTCTATCCGATGCGTTTTGTATAATACACCTTGTCATCGCCCTCGGCATAAAAATCCTTTATCCTGGCTTCGTTTATGAAATTATTATTCAGGTAGAAAGCCCTTGTGGGCTCATAGTGAGGAAGTCCTGAGGTTTCTGCAATAATTATCTTGCAGCCCATTTCCCTTGCCTGTTTGAAAGTCTCTTCAAGAAGTTTCTTCCCTATTCCCTTTCCGCGGTAATCATTGTGTGTGGCAATCCAGTAAAGGTCAAAACAGGTCTGTGACATTGTTATGGGACCAAAGCAGGAATAGGCAACTGTTTTACCGTCAACTTCGGCAAATACAAAAAAATAGCCTGTTGCTTCACCGTCCCTGAGCCTTTCTTCTACAAGCTCAGCGGCTATCTCAACCTCATAATCATAGAAAAACTTTGTCGATTCAATAATATCATGCACTGTTGCTACATCACTCTGAACCGGTACTGACCTGAATTTAATATCCATCTGCTGAGTTTTGATTAGTTTTCATTAACTGCCATACTGCAATATTACAACATTCCTGCTGCTTTTTGACAGCATACTAAAAAGATCCTTTTAAAACAGCTTCTCTCCCTTTTCACTTGCCTCAATGAGTTTCTTAAGCCTGTTGAGCTTTGTTGCTTCCTGTTTTGCCTCGTTTACCCAGTAAATATGTACACGCTTATAAGAGGGAGCCGCTTTTTGGAAGAATTCCCATGCGGCCTTGTTCTTTCTGAAGGTCTTTTCCATTTCAGGAGTAAATGTTGCCGGCAGGTTCTCATAAGAATACCTTTCACTGTTTTTATCCTTACGTTTCTCATAAAGCTCCAGACCTGCTGCAGTCATTAATCCTGCCTCTTTCATTTTCTCCACCTTGCTGATATTAAGTGCACTCCAGTTGCTGTCCGGCCGCCGCGGAGTAAACCGTATGCAGTAACTCTCCTCATCAAGCTTCCTTCTTATTCCATCAATCCAGCCAAAACAGAGTGCCTGATCAACCGACTCCGACCAGGACATTGATGGCTTGCCCGTATCCGTTTTATAATATCCTGCAATAAGCTCTTTTTCTGTCTTGTGATTTTTCTCAAGCCACTTCCTGAACTTGTACTGATCAGCGAAAAATACCGGTTTCATATTATATTATTAATTCAATTAAGTTCTTTAACCCACCCCTTCCCCTCCCGGTAGGGGAACCAAAGCTCCAGCTTCTTCTGTATTTCTTCCTTCCTCTATCTCACTTTATCCTCTTCTCCTTTAATGCCTGTATCCCGGCCCGTGCACAAACCTTCCCGGTTTCGCACCCGTATGCTCACCGTCCCTTACAACCTGAACACCGTTCACAAATACATGCTCCATGCCAACAGCATACTGATGCGGTTTCTCAAATGTAGCCTTGTCAGAAATAATATTGGCATCAAACACAACAATATCAGCAAAATAGCCGGGTTTCAGAGAGCCTCTTCTGTCCAGTTTCAGATTAGCTGCAGGAAACTCTGAAAGCTTATGCACCGCTTCTTCAAGGCTTATCACCTTTTCGTCCCTGACATATTTCCCGAGGAGCCTTGAAAAATTACCATAAGCCCTGGGATGAGTGCTGAACTTCAGAAAGACACCTTCAGTGGCGTACGATCCTCCGTCAGAACAGAAAGCCATCCACGGAAGGGCAATCTGACGCTTAACATTTTCCTCCGACATTGAAAAATAGACAACTCCTATCCTGCTGTTATCCTGAATTACAAGGTCCATAATCGTCTCCTCAGGTGAGCGTTTCCTCATTGCTGCTATCTCTGCAAGGTTCTTTCCTGTCAGATATCTGAGTGAATCGGTGTTGAAGCCGATGACGAGCACCTTCTCTGCCGAGCCGGTCCTTTCCATAAGTGATTTATGAATCTCAGGGGCAATTCTTCGCCTGACAGCCGGGTCCATCAGTCGCTTTCTCCATTTGTCAAAGCCACCTTCCTGTACCCAGGCCGGCATCACAATGTCAAAGCCAGTTGAGCTGGCTATGTAGTTGTACATGTCTGCCGTGATATGAAGTCCGGCTGCACGAGTTGAATCAATTTTCCTGATAACATCATCAATAAGCGGCCAGCTTATGCTTCCTGACTGCTTCAGATGATAAATTTCTGTCCTGATGCCTGTTGCAGAGGCAAGTTTTATGGCTTCGTCAACAGCTGGTAAAATTCCCGCTCCCTCATCGCGTACATGAGTGATATACATGCCGTCATATTCCTTTGCAACAGAAGCAAGGGCTTCAAGTTCAGGAGCTTCTGCAAAGCTTGCCGGAACATACTGAAGTGCCGAACTTACTCCAACCGCTCCTTCCTCCATGGCCTGGCGCACAAGAAGCTTCATTGAATCGAGCTCTGCCGTTGTCGGCGGCCTGTCATCATAACCGACAGTATAAACCCGCACCGTCTGGGTTCCGATGAAGGAGGCAACATTGGCTGATACACCTTTCTTCACAAGGAAATCAAGATATTCGCCAAGGGAAGTCCAGCTTACATCATATCTGATGTCACTCTGGGAATTTTTCATATCTGCCTTCATCTGCTCATTCAGCGGACCCATTGATTCTCCTTCCCCGAGAACCTCTAGAGTAACACCCTGCAATATATCTCCCATCGATCTGCCATCCTCAATAAGTGATTCATTGGCCCAGCTCAGCATATTGATAAAACCCGGAGCCACTGCCAGGCCTGTTGCATCAATTTCAGCAGCAGCCTCCGACTTTGAAAGATCGCCTATTACAGCAACTGTATCGGCAATAATACCTATATCAGCTTTATAATGAGCTTTGCCAGATCCATCGTAAATATCTCCGTTCCTGATTATTACGTCATACTTTACCTTGGAGGAACAGCCTGTTGCAAGCAGGATTGCAATAAAAAATGTGAATAACCTTAACATATTTTGAATCAATTTATTCATAAATGTAAAAATTTGCCTTCGAAATCAGAATATTTGAGCATCATGACGGTCATACTTTTAACCACGGGGTTACACGGAGTTTCACGGGGTAATCACGGCGGTAAAAACAGTGTAACTCTCTTTATTACTCAGTGATACTCCGTGTTAAAATTCAAGTTAAGTCAATTGACGAAGAAATATTTTATCCTGCAGACGGTTCCTGTGCTTTCTGGATTCCTGCTGCTGCTCATCTTTATCCTGAGAGTATGAGAACCTTTTTTAAGTTCATCACCAAGCACAAGAAACCATGGCAGATGAAGTCCCCTGCTCCACTGTGTGAACAGGTCTTTGCTCTTCCACTCCCCGCCATCAATGCTGTATTCTATAATCCCGGCATCGGGACCGGCAGTGAAAGCAATACCTGCGCTTGAGCCTTTAAAGCTGAATTTAAGCACTTTACCGGGAATGCTTCCTGTGAGCATCGGAACATTAACATATCCGTCCCTGGTACCTGCTCCATCTGAAGGCTTCCAGTCTGCAATATATTCCCAGCCCTCTGTTTCATTTTTCTTCGTTATCTCAAGCAGACGACCGTTCTCATAGCAGTAGGCATCAAGCCTGGCAGGCATAACTGATGAGCTCAATTGCGGCTCAGTGACTTTGTTCAGGCAGGTCTGTAAAAGCTCCGAGATCGACCGGTAATAGATCTGCTGGCCAAATGGAGAAGGGTGAAGATCAATGAAATCGCCTTCCCAGGTGAATTCCCTGTTGTTTATCCTCTCCGTTACTTCTTTTGCAAGATTCACTGCAGGAATATTATAATGAGCTGCCACCTTATCGTGATTTATTATTTCCGGTGGCACAATGCCTTTGTTGTAATCATTTATCTTATCAGGATCAACAAAATACATGAAGACGATATCAATCAGAGGATTAGTCTTTTTTGCCTGCCGCACTATTCCTTCCATAGCCCTTATCTGTTCAGTTTCAGGGTAGGCATTTGTCCTGTCATTTACTGCTGCCTCAACAAACAGGAGGTCGATCTTCCCCTTTGAGAAAACATCATTGTATGAACGGAAAGCATCAGGCAGTGAACCAAATGAAGGGATACCTGCATTTATGAACTCGAAGGAAGTCAATGGAAAGCGCTTCCTGATATAGCTGCTGACTGAGTCCCTCCACCCATTGTTATAAGTTATTGAGCCACCAAGAAAGGCGACCCTTCCTTTCTTCTCGTTCGCAAAAACCCCGGATGAAGCTGCCAGGCCTCCCCTGCAAATAAAAAATTTTTCTGATGGCAGAACTTCAATGCAAGCCTGTCCCATGAATTCAAAATCATACCGGGTTAAGCCTTTGCACACAGATCTTCTGCCCGGAAATCCTGGAATTGTATCAGCAGTTGTAGTTGCTGAAAAGGATAAAATGATAAGGAAAACAGGCAGGTAAAGCAGATACAAAGGGGATTTCTTCATAAGGGTAAAAATCGTTTAAGCTCTGAGCAAGGTACAAAAAAGACCTTTTACCACAACAACTGCCTTTCCGGTTTACTTTCTTCCTCACAGAAAATGTTCCGGGGATTCTTACAATCGGATGCCAACGACCAAACTGGTCAACATAACCATCTGAGAAAATGCATATTATAGCTCCCTTAAAAAACCTATCACATGCTGAAATAATTCCTGTCAGGAGACATCCTGTTTTTTAAACCTGAACCAGCTTTTTATTTTTTGCCAAAAGCTTTTTCCCAGAATGAACAGACTAAGGTAAAATGTCACTTCACCAGTAATCACCAGTCCGGTTATAATTCCCGCAACCTGGGCTTTTGTATATCCGAACCAGGGAATTACAAATATCAGAAGAAAGGAAAGAGTCGAGATTATAAAAAGAATATACCCTGTAATACGGAGCATAGCTTATATTTTCTGTTTCCTGATTAAAGTTCCTGCATCGAAAGCGAGTCAATTGCCTGCCTTAGCACAGATGCAGAATTCTTCAGCGAAGCAATCTCCGTATCTGAAAGCTTATGATCAATGATTCTTTCGATCCCCTTGTCGGAAACAATGCTTGGAACACTTATGCAGACATCGCTGATGCCGAATTCCCCGTTCAGGTAGGATGATACAGTCAGAACGCTTTTCTGTTTTCTCAGAACTGAAGCAGTGATCTTCACCAGGGCAAGACCAACAGCAAAATGAGTCGATCCTTTTGAGTTTATAATATGATATGCTGATTCACGAACCTGTTTTTCAATTTCCTCTCTTTCATGTTTCCATCCGGGGCATTTGCCACAGACGTCACAATACTGCCCCACAGGGATACCTGCAATATGGGTCATTGACCATGCAGCAAATTCACTGTCGCCATGCTCTCCAAGGAAGTATGCATGAACATTGTGAACATCCACATCGCAGTGCTTGCCTAAAATGTGCCTGAAACGTGCGCTGTCAAGAACAGTTCCTGAACCAATAACCCTGCCTCTGTCCCATCCGCTCCTCTTCAGTGCAACCCAGGTAAGAACATCAACCGGATTACTTACAATAAGCATTACACCCCTGCAACCCTTTCCGGCAACTGTCTCAGCAATTCTGCCAACTATATCAGCATTTTTCTTAAGAAGCTGAAGCCTTGTTTCTCCCGGCTTCTGGGCAGCCCCAGCTGTAATAACAACAAGATGGGCATCGGCGTAATCGTCTTCGGTTCCTGCATGCAGATCAACAATAGGGAAAAAAGGCTGGCCGTGCACAAGGTCAAGTACCTGTCCCTTTGCCAGTTCCTCATTCCGGTCAATAAGCGCGATCTCATCAGCCAATCCGCTCTGCGCCAAAGCATAACAGTATGTTGCTCCCACCGCACCGGCTCCAACAACCACAACCTTCCTGCGGGCTTCTGATTTCTGTTCTGATTTCATCTAATTAAATTTACTGATAATCCAACAAAGATAAATCCAAATTGTTTATCAATAAAAACAGAGGCTCCAATATTGGAAAAAATTACCTTTACAGCCATTTTAAACAAATCAGTATGCAGATAAAACTCAAACTCAGGACAATTAACATTCTTCTTGTAATAATACTGCTTCACGCATCAGTGACTGCGCAGAAAAGCAGGGAGGAAATCGCGGATAAATACAAATGGAACCTCACTGATATTTACAAATCGGATGAAGACTGGACAAAAGCAAAGGATGCCCTTGCTGCAAAGGCCGCCGGTCTTGAAAAGTTTAAAGGTACACTTACAAGGTCCGCTGCCGACCTGAAGAAATATCTGCTTCTTAATTCAGAGATAGGCAAGGAAGCTTCAAGGCTTTACAGCTATGCAAGCTTCAATTCAGATCTCGATACCAGGAATATGAAGTACAATGCCATGAAGCAGGAACTTCAGCAGATGTTCTCTGAACTCGGAACTAAAACAGCTTTTGCCGAACCTGAGATACTATCTGCAGAACAGTCAAGGATAGAAGGATTTATAAAATCAGATCCTGAGCTGGCACCTTACAAAATGGGACTGGATAACCTTTTCAGGCTGAAGAAGCATTCACTTTCAGAACCGGAGGAAAGATTAATGGCTCTCTCCTCCCTTGTAACCGGAGTATCTTCTGAAGTGTATAATACCTACAGCAATGCCGAAATGCCATCACCTGAGGTCACTCTCAGCAACGGAGAGAAAATAGCTGTCACTCAGGCTGTATACAACATGTACCGTGCAAGCTCAAACAGGGCCGACAGGGAACTTGTATTCAAAGCCTTCTGGGATAACTGGGAAAAATACAAAGGCACTTATGGCGAAATGCTGTACGGAACAGTCAAGAAAGATGTATTCTATTCAAGGGCAAGGCATTATGAATCATCCCTTGAAGCATCATTGTATCCCAACAACATTCCAACAACAGTTTATAAATCGCTGATTGATAATGTAAACAGGAACCTTCCTGCCTTCCATCGTTATCTTTCAATAAAAAAGAGAATGCTTGGTGTTGATACCCTGAAATACTCAGATCTATATGCCCCCGTTGTAAAGGATATTGACCTTAAATATACTTACGATGAAGCTGCCGCCCTTGTGCTTGAAGCACTTAAACCACTTGGAACAGAATATGTTTCAACTGTCAGAAAAGCCATTGATAGTCGCTGGATTGATGTATATCCCACACCCGGCAAGCAGTTCGGAGCCTATTCCTCAGGGATGGACAGGGACCTTCACCCATATATTCTTCTCAACTATACTGATCTGTATTCCGATGTAAGCACAATGGCACATGAGCTGGGACATACAATGCAAAGCTATCTTTCAAACAAAACCCAGCCTTACCCGCTTGCCGATTATCCGATCTTCGTTGCTGAGGTTGCCTCAACATTTAACGAAGTGCTCCTCTTCGATAACATGATAAAAAAGGTAAAGGATGACAATACAAGGCTGTCGATGCTTATGACCTGGCTCGACGTCTTTAAGGGAACCCTCTTCCGCCAGACTCAGTTTGCCGAGTTTGAACTGAGAATCCATGAGGCTGTTGAAAGCGGCAAACCCCTTACAGGAGATGAGATTTCTGCCCTTTACATGGATATCCTGAAAAAATATTATGGTGCTGAGAAGGGTTTCTGTGCACTTGACAAGAACCTTGAGATGGAATGGGCTTTCATTCCTCATTTCTACAGAGGCTATTATGTATACCAGTACAGCACCTCATTTACAGCATCAATTGCACTTGCCGAGAAAGTAAAGAGCGGCGACAGGGAAGCCCTGAACAAATATATCAGCTTCCTCTCAGCCGGAGGTTCTGATTACCCGATAGAGCTGCTGAAAAAGGCAGGAGCCGATATGACCTCCAATGAACCCTTCGACATGACTATTGTGTTCATGAACAGGGTAATGGATGAGATTGAGAAGATACTGAATAAAAAATAATGGCTCAAAGGTCGCTTCCTGACCTCACGACAATCGTATAAAGAACTATCACAGAGGAAATCCGGAGAGACACAGAGTCCCTATAGCTATGTATTTCTTCAGAATTCATGTAACACTTTTTTAGTTATAACCCCCCTTTCAATTTCCCCCCACGGGGGGAAACGCCTTTTTATACTTTCTCCTGTGCAAAGCGGCTTTTTGTACCTTCCCCCTGGGGGAAGGCCAGGATGGGGGTTTTAACATTATAAAATTGTAATCAAAATTCATTTATACAACTTGTTACCTGAATTGTGAAGTGTTACATAGCTATCAGGAACTGAGCAATTCTCTCTGATTCCTCTGTGTTTCTCTGTGATCCTCTGTGTTCCTCTGTGTAAGTTTTTAAGGCCTGATCACAGAATTTAAACAACACAGCTATTAATACATTTCCGGCAACAGAGGATAAATCTAATAAAATACTTTCACCCTCAGCCTGAACAAGATGTGGATGATTAAACAACTTATTTAAACAAATCACTTGTCAGCACAGTTAAATATGAATAAGTATCTTTATAAAATTCTACAGTAAGAAATGAACGACAATAATTCGGAAAAAAAAGAATCAGGATTTGTTTATATGCTCAGGCTGTACAGGTACCTCAAACCTTATAAATGGACCTTCGGCCTGGGGCTGCTCTTCCTGCTTATCTCAACATCGGCAAGCTTAATGTTCCCAAAGCTGCTTGGAGAAATGGTTGATATGGGAAATAAGGGTAAGCTTTCCACAGAAATCTCCCGCACCGCTATTCTGCTTCTTGCAATACTGAGCACACAAGCAGTTTTTTCATACCTCAGAACGAGGATCTTTGTCTGGGTAACCGAAAAAACCCTGGCATCAATAAGGCAGCATCTGTACAATCACCTCATCAGACTGCCAATGTCCTTCTTCTCTGAAAAAAGAGTCGGTGAACTGAACAGCAGGATTTCATCCGATATTTCTTTATTGCATGATTCAATAACAGGCACCCTTGCTGACCTTATCTACCAGGTTCTGGTTGTCACAGGTGGCATAACCCTAATGATGTTCACTTCATACCAGCTGACACTATTCATGCTTGTAATAGTGCCCCCGATGGCTCTTATTGCCTTCTTCTCGGGAAGAGCTATAAGACGATATTCAAAAAAGGCACAATCGTTTGTTGCCGAATCAAATACAATAGTTGAAGAAACCCTGCAGGGCATTCAGAATGTCAAGGCATTCACAAATGAAGCCTTTGAAACAGGCCGGTACCGGCAAAAAACAGATGAGGTTGCAAAAACCGGCATCAAAGGCGGAAAATACCAGGCTGCATTCTCCTTCATAATTTTCGGCTTCTTTCTTTCAATGGGGGCAGTAATATGGAGAGGGGCCACACTTATCGGAACAGGAAAAATGGAAGCCGGCCAGCTCTTTTCATTCGTAATCTATTCAGGATTTATTGCCGGGAATATAGCCGGCATGGCAGGTGTTTACAGCAGGATGCAGAAAACTATCGGAGCTGCTGAGAACCTGCTTTTGTTACTTGACGAGCCCACAGAAGAAATCAGTGAAAATATAAATCTTTTACCGGAGGATACTATCCGGGGAAAGATCACCTTTGAAAATACAGGTTTCAGCTATCCTTCAAGAAAGGAAATGACGGTTCTTAAAGATGTCAGCTTCACTGTTGAACCTGGACAGGAAATTGCACTTGTAGGTCCGAGTGGAGCAGGTAAATCAACTATCGCATCTCTCCTGCTCAGGCTGTATGATCCCACTTCAGGAAGAATACTTCTTGATGGCCGCAACAGCAGAAGCTTTCCGCTTACTTCACTACGGTCGCAGATGGCAATAGTAATGCAGGATGTTTTTCTGTTCGGCGGAACAATCAGGGAAAATATAGCCTATGGAAAACCGGGTGCCACTGAGGAAGAGATAACAGATGCAGCGCACAGGGCAAATGCCTGGAATTTCATTCAGAATTTCCCTCAGAAACTTGATACAGTAGTTGGTGAAAGAGGCATTCAGCTCTCCGGTGGACAGCGGCAGAGAATAGCAATCGCCAGGGCAGTTCTCAGGAATCCTTGTATACTGATCCTCGATGAAGCAACCTCATCACTCGATTCCGAATCAGAGCGACTGGTACAGGAAGCTCTTGAAAAACTTATGGAAGGAAGAACATCTGTTGTAATAGCACACAGGCTTGCAACAGTAAGAAAAGCTGATAAGATTATAGTGCTGAATGAAGGAAGGATTGTTGAGCAGGGAACTCATGAGGAACTCCTGAAGAACGGAAATGGACTGTACAAATCACTGACTGAATTGCAATTCACCACATAAAAACCAATTAAAATTTATGAAAGTCTTCCTGAAAACATTCCTGTTGGCAGCAGTATTGATCACTATGTATGCCTTCGCAGGGTGCAGACACAGTGATACTAAACAGAAACCTCTGCGAATCTGGTATGATAAACCTGCCTTGTCAGGTATTGCTGACCTGAAGGAAGGCTGGAGAAATGATCCCGAATGGCTGAAAGCACTTCCTGTTGGTAATGGTTCCACAGGAGCCATGGTTTTTGGCGACGTTAACAAGGAACGTATCCAGCTGAATGACAAAAGCCTCTGGTCAGGCAGCCCTGATGATAATGATAATCCTGAGGCAAGGGCTTCGCTTGACAAAATAAGGCAGCTGCTTTTTGATGGCAGATATAAGGAGGCAACAGACCTGACAATGAAAACACAGGTCTGCAAAGGGGCCGGCTCCGGTCAGGGTAACGGTGCAGATGCATCTTATGGCTGCTACCAGACCCTCGGCGACCTGTGGCTCGATTTCGGAAAAAACACTCCTTATGAAAACTATCATCGTGAACTTGACCTTGATAATGGCATTGTAAAAGTATCCTATACCCAGGATGGAATAAGGTATGAAAGAGAAGTCTTTGTCAGTTATCCCGACAAGGCGCTTGTAATTCACATTAAATCAGACAAAAAGGGAGCAATCAGTTTTACCGGAATGCTCACCAGACCAGAAAGATTTAAAACACAGGCAGATAATTCTTCCCTTCTCATGACAGGTACTCTGAGCAACGGAAAAGGAGGTGAGGGGATGAAATATGATGCCAGGCTTAAAGTAATGAATGATCGTGGTGACGTCGCATACAACGACACAGCTGTGATTGTCAGGAATACAGATGCAGTTACATTATTGCTTACATCATCAACGGATTACAAGCAGGAATATCCTGATTATAAAGGAGATGATCCGGTAAATACCACATTGCAACTACTTGAAAAAGCTTCAGGGAAGGATTACAAGACAATTCTCAGCGATCATCTTGCCGATTACAGGAAGATCTCCGGCAGGGTAAGCCTTGAGCTCACACAGACCGATCCTGACACAATTCCCACGGACAGAAGGCTGGCTCAACAGAATGACAATCCGGATGATCTTCTTTTGCAGCAGATATATTTTCAATACGGTAGATACCTGCTTATTTCCTCCTCGAGGGAAGGCAGCCTGCCAGCAAACCTTCAGGGTATATGGGCGAACAAGATACAGACACCATGGAATTGTGATTATCATACAGATATAAACGTCCAGATGAATTACTGGCCGGCTGATATCACAAATCTTGGTGAGTGCCATTCCCCGCTGACAGAGCTTATAATGTCACTCGTAAAACCCGGGGAGAGAACTGCGTCTGTCCAGTACCAGGCAAAAGGCTGGTGTATACATCCGATAACGAATGTCTGGGGATTCACCGCCCCCGGCGAACATCCCTCATGGGGGATGCATGTAGGTGCCGGTGGATGGCTTTGCCAGCATTTATGGGATCATTACCAGTTTACACTTGATACAGCATATCTCAGGAAAGTTTACCCGGTAATGGTGGGGTCTGCACAGTTTTACCTCGACTGGCTTGTCAGGGACCCGGCAACAGGCCTGCTTGTTTCTGGCCCGGCTTCATCGCCGGAGAACTCATTTATCGCACCTGACGGTACTGTGACACAAATAACAATGGGACCATCTCATGATCAGGAAGTTATTCATGAGCTTTTCACAAACATCCTGGCTGCATCTAAAGTGCTTGGAGATAATGATTCCCTGCTCCCGCAGATTGAGACAGCCCTGAAAGAGCTTGCCATGCCCGGTATTGGTTCTGATGGCAGGCTGATGGAGTGGCGGGAAGAGTTTAAGGAGACAGAACCTACACACAGGCATGTATCGCATCTGTACATGCTCCATCCTGGGAATGTAATTGATCCTGCCCGTACACCGGAGCTTGCAGCGGCTGCAAGGAAGAGCCTTGAAGTAAGGACTGACATAGGTACAGGCTGGTCTCTTGCATGGAAAGTTAACTTCTGGGCAAGGCTTAAGGATGGCGAAAGGGCATATACCCTGCTGAAGGATGTACTGCGTCCTGCCGGTAATTACGGCATTAACATGTCGGATGCCGGAGGTACCTTTCCCAATCTTTTCTGTGCTCATCCCCCCTACCAGATTGATGGCAATTTCGGTGCAGCATCAGGAATTGCGGAAATGCTTTTGCAGAGTCATCTGAAGGATGGAGACAGCTATGTCATTCAGCTGTTGCCGGCCCTGCCAGCAGCATGGAAGGAAGGAGAAGTGAAGGCTCTCAGGACAAGAGGAGCCTGTGAAGCGGATATAAAGTGGAAGGAAGGAAAACTATCAGCAGCAGAGCTCACATCAGAAAAAGGAGGAAGCTATACTGTTGAATATAAGGGCAAAGCGATGAAAGCAATATTGAAATCCGGCGAAAGGATTAACATATCGGAAAGGAGTTTCGGAGCAGAATAGGCAGATAATTCTTTTACTTGGAAAAAATTATTATTTTTGCGGGCACAGAAGAAACCGGGGTGTAGCACATCCCGATAGCTATCGGGAGGCTAGCGCGCCAGTATGAATGGCATGAGGTTCTTTATTAATATCGGGGTGTAGCACAGTTGGCTAGCGCGCCACGTTCGGGACGTGGAGGTCGGAAGTTCGAGTCTTCTCACCCCGACATAAAAAAGAGTGAGAGTGTGAGCGGGAGCGAGCACTCTCATTCTTTTTTATAACCGTAACCCATAGTGAATGAAAGGCTCTAATTCTTCAAGGCACTGAAAGCATATTCTAAAAGCAATTGAAGCAAAATTGACATCTTTGAGCAACTTAAAATCATTTATCCTAAACTAAAATACCCTATAACGTTAAATATATTTGACAAAAATATCTATATTTGTAAAATATAGTTAACATTATGAAAAAAAGAAACACTATATTATTGCCAAAAGCACAGAAGACTCTTACAGTTCTGGGAGAGAATATCAAGCTTGCAAGACTTCGACGGAAATTCAGTTCGGAACAGGTATCTGAGAGAGCTGATATCAGCAGACCAACATTAGTCTCCATAGAAAAAGGTAGTCCTAATGTTACAATTGGGGCATACGTTAAGGTTCTTTCAGTCCTTGGTCTTGAGAATGATATCATGGAAGTAGCCAAGGATGATAATTTGGGGAGAAGACTACAGGATGCAAAACTAATAGTCAGGGAACGGGCACCCAGAATTTTTAAAAATGTTACACCACAGAGTAATCCGAAGGTTTCAAAAATAGCTATCAAGGGACCAAAGGTGAAAATATTGAAGAAAACAGATGGAAGCAAGAAGTAGTAATAAGGATATTTTTGTTTATGCTCACTGGACTGGTATGAAAGAGCCGGTATTAATGGGAGTGCTGAATGCTGAATTTACAAGGGGAAAAGAAATATTTTCATTTAGTTACTCTGAAGATTGGCTTAAATCCAGTTATTCTCAGATACTTGATCCGGAATTACAACTATATACCGGATCGCAGTACGCAAAAGATGAGAAACAAAATTTCGGAGTATTTCTTGATTCTTCACCAGACAGGTGGGGACGTGTACTGATGAAACGGAGAGAAGCAGCAATGGCACGATCAGATAAGCGGATTGAAAGAACATTGAGAGAATCTGATTACCTGCTTGGAGTATTTGATGGCCACCGTATGGGTGCCATACGGTTCAAGGAAGATCCAAACGGACCATTTCTAAATGATAACAAAACACTCGCTTACCCTCCATGGACCTCAATAAGAGAATTGGAACAAATCAGTCTTAAACTCGAAGACGATAACGCCAATGAGGATCCTGAGTACCTGAAATGGTTGAATATTTTAATAAATCCTGGATCTTCACTTGGAGGAGCAAGACCTAAAGCAAGTGTATTTGATGAGAAAAACAATCTCTGGATAGCAAAATTTCCAAGCAAATCTGATATAAAGGATATTGGTGGATGGGAAATGGTTACAAATGAATTGGCACGAAATGCCGGTTTGAATGTAGCTGAATCAAGAATCCAGAAATTTTCAAGTAAATATTATACTTTCCTTACCAAACGATTTGACAGATCTGATACGGGTGAGAGAATCCATTTTGCTTCAGCAATGACGATGTTAGGTTATGTTGATGGTAACAATTTCCAGGATGGAGTCAGCTATCTTGAAATGGTCGATTTTCTAACACAATATGGCGCTAAGGTAGAAAGTGATCTGAGAGAATTATGGCAACGGATAGTTTTTAGCATATTAGTTTCAAACACTGATGATCATTTAAGGAACCATGGTTTTATGCTTACAGAAAAAGGTTGGATACTTTCCC
>JAKLDT010000044.1 GCA_022703405.1 Bacteroidota bacterium
CCATCATATTCATTAAATTGAATGCAAATTCGTAGTGTTCTCTGAATTCCTTTTCTGTAATATAATTTCTTCTGGAAGCTTTATGCAAACAAGTAACTACTTCAGCCAATGATCGAATGGCGAAACCTATAAATTTCTTAAACTCAGGATTTGATTGTCCTATAGATCCCTCTGAGATGTTTAATGCTATAGAATCGACAGCTCTCTGAATTTGTGAAGAAAGATTGTACATTTCCTGTTGAGGGAATTTACATGATAATTTGTGTATATTTTCTCCATACTCCATTGCCTTCTGCCAAATAATGAGATTTTCAAATTTAAAATTCATCATCGTTATATATTACCTTCCGACTTCTGACTTCCGACTTCCAGCTTCTCTGCTATATAGTTTTCAGCACCTTCAAAGCCAAATCCTTCATCAAAGGCTTATAGTCATTTACAAACTCCCCGGTAAACCTGTTGCCGATTATTAGGCAGATTGTTAATGCTTTATGACCAAGCAGGCCTGATAATCCATAGATGGCAGAACTCTCCATTTCATAGTTGCAAAGTTTCCTGCCCCTGAACTCAAACTCAGCCAGCTTGTCATTGATCTCATGATCAAAAGTCTCAAGCCTTAACTTCCTTCCCTGTGGCGCGTAAAAGCCTGGTGCCGAAATTGTTATTCCTTTTATAAAATTCTCGTTTTTAAACAGATCAACCAAGTCCCTGTTAGCATTTATGGCATAAGGGTAGGAGAGGGTATCTGGCCACTCGATATACATCGTAAGATAATCCGAAAGCGATGTGTCAAGAAGCCAGTCATATCCTTCATAAAAGTGAAGCAAACCGTCAAAGCCTATCGCTGTTTCAGTAAGGACCGCAGAACCTGCCGGTATATCCGCTCTTAGTCCTCCGGAGGTGCCTATGCGCACAAATGTAAGTGAAGTCAGGTCTTCCTTGGGCAGCCCTGTCTCTAAATCAATATTCACGAGCGCGTCAAGCTCATTGACGAGGATATCAATATTATCAGTTCCGATCCCGGATGATATTACAGTAATCTCCTGATTGTCAAAACTCCCAGTAATTGTTTTGAATTCCCGGTTTTCTTTCCTTACCCGGATTTCCTCAAACATTGAGCCTATCATCTCAACCCTGCCGGGATCACCAACTATTATTATTTTATTCGAAATATCCTGGGGAAGGAGATTCAGATGAAAAATGCTCCCGTCCTTATTTAAAATCAATTCAGTCTTCTTGTCCATCCGGAAAATAAAAGTCCGAATTTACAATAAACCGTTGATACTGCAAAATTGGTGATTGGTAATCAGTAAGTGGGTAGTTGTAAAAATGCAGTTGGCAGAGAGTTTATGTTGAGCGACGGAGGAGGAATACTTATCTTTTTGCTAGTTGTCAGCAACTTAGGTCTTTAGGGAGTGTGCAGGCTAACCGGAAATGGCGCGAACTTTAGCCTTTTTGGGGAGCGTGATGCATTGGGCATTTTGCCCAAAAAGGCTGAAGTTATCATTTCCGGCGCCCTTTTTCTTTGGTTCGTTTCTTTTTGGACGAACAAAAAGAAATGAACATGAAAATTCAAAAGAAGGTTAACATTTGATATGCCCTCAGCAAGGGGTGGGTCATTTATAATACTCCATTATCGTCCCCGATATCTGTTTCAAAGATATCTCTGCAAGCTTGGTCTGATACTGTATCGACAGGAGCCTGTCCTTCGCATCAAGCAGGCTCTTCTGGACTTCCCTTAGGTCAATACCTGACAAACTTCCAAGCTTATATCTTTCAAGTGCTATATCAAGGTTCTCGGTAGCCGTTGCAAGATTCTGCTCTTCGAGTTTTATGAGCCTTAGATTATTGCTGTAAGCATTGTAAAAGGTGAGCAGATCAGATCTGATTCCCTGCTCAATTTCCTTATATCTCAGTTCCTTATTGTCCATATCAATCCTCGAATTTGCAATACTCCTCCTCTGATTGAATCCGTCGAATATGTTCACCCCAAGTGTAAGGCCGTAATTCATGCCATAAGTTGTCTGGTCCTTTAATGTTGAGTTTTCGTAGGTGTTCAAGTTGTAACTGTAACCTGTCGAGAGATTTACATAAGGATATGTACGTGAGGTAACGAGTTTATAATCAAATTCTGAGACAGTCTTATTACTCTGTGCAACTTTGAGGCTTGTGTTTTTTTCAAGTGTCTCGTCGTATAACTTCTCATACAAAAGATTGACGTCAACATCAATTGAAGTGTCCGCAGAATGAAATTCCCCTGCAAGATCTTCAAGAGCCATTAATTCATTCAGCATAATCCTCGCCGATCTTACAACTTCATATTGCTTAGAAAGTGCAGAACTGTCAGCATTCAGATATACCTGCGACTGTAATACCTGCAGCTTTGAGCTTGATCCCAGCAAATACCTGTCTTTGTCGATTCTTAGTCGTTCACGTGAGAGAACAAGTGCATATTCAAGATTATGAAGGGCTGTTAATTGCTTAATATAATTGTAATATCCCGCAACTATCTGTGATATAAGATTTTCTATCTGAAGTTTCGAGTTTAGTTCTCCAAGACTTTTTAGTTCTCCAAGCTTTTTGTATGTTGTTCTTACTGAAAAGCCATCAAAAAGAGTCCAGGCAAGTGCTGCACCGGCATTTGCTGATGTGTTGTGAGTACCTGAAGCCGAGCTTGTTGAACCATCTGTGTAATTCTGCTCTGTGTTGTTAAGTGTACCGCTGTATCTGCCTGTTACATCAAGCTTTGGAAGATATCCCGCATTTCCCAGTGAATAATTATTCCCTGCGATAACTTCAGTATTCTTCGCTATCAGTATGGAAAAGTTCTTTTCAAGACCAATGCCAATGCACTCTTTTAAACCATAGGTATACTGTCCGCTGGCGATATTTGTTAGTGCAAAAAGTATAAAACTAATCCTGAGTATCCTGATTTTCATCTTTAATGTTTTTTGCTTCACTAGATATATAAGTGTATATCGCAGGAACAACGAAAAGTGTCAGAAAGGTTGAGAAGATCATACCACCGACAACTGCAATACCCATTGCAACCCTGCTCTGGGCGCCTTCTCCGAATCCAAGTGCAAGAGGGGAGATACCCAGAATCGTAGCGAGACTTGTCATTAATATGGGTCTGAACCTTGCAGCAGCTGCATATTTTATTGCATCAATTTTCGAAAGACCTGCACTCTTTCTCTGATTTGCGAATTCAACAATGAGAATTCCGTTTTTAGTTACAAGCCCTATGAGCATTATTATACCTATCTGGCTGAAAATGTTCATTGTAATGTCAAAATACCACATTGAGAATAAAGCTCCAAAGAGTGCCAGCGGGACTGTCATCATCACAATGAAGGGATCCTTAAAGCTTTCAAACTGGGCTGCTAGTACAAGGAAGATCAATACCAGTGCAAGCATGAATGCAAACATAAGACTGGATGAGCTCTCCCTGAAGTCCTTTGAATCACCGGCAAGTGCTGTCCTGAAGGTTTCATCAAGTGTCTCCTTGGCTATCTTATCCATCTCATCAAGTCCCTGGCTTATTGTTTTACCTTTTGAAAGACCTGCAGAAATAGTAGCTGAAACAAACCTGTTGTAGCGGTAAAGTTGTGGTGGAGCCGTTTCCTCTGAAAGTGTCACAAGGTTGTCGAGCTGTATCATGCTGCCGCGATCATTCCTTACATATAGCGATTTGAGGTCAAGAGGCTTGTTGCGGTCACCACGCTCCAGGTCTGCAAGTATCTGATATTGCTTTCCATTCATGAAAAAGTATCCGTATCTCTGGCCGCTGAGTGCAAGCTGGAGGGTTTGTCCGATATTCTGTGTCGATACTCCCAGGTTACTGGCCTTAGTCCTGTCAATATGTATTCTCATTTCAGGCTTTGTAAACTTAAGGTTGACATCAGCCATCTGGAAAGTTGGATTATCCATAACCTTTGCCATGAATGCAGGAAGTATTGCCCGGAGCTTCTCAATTGATGTAGCCTGCAGAACATATTGTACCGGAAGACCTGAGCGTCTGCCCCCGAATGTTGACTGCTGCATAACCATTGCCCTGGCTTTTGTTTTCTTCCTGAAGACCATCCCAAGCTGATCTGCTATTTCCTGCTGGCTGCGTTCCCTGTTTGCAGGCTCGTCAATCATGATTCGTATATTGCTGAAGCTTCCCCTTACCATCGAAATGACACCTGTTCTCTCGGGAACAAGTGTGTCAATCATACCTGCCAGATCATCAATATATGCCAGAGAAAATTCATACGTGGAACCTTCAGGTGAAACAGTATTGACGGTTACCTGCGATCTGTCCTCAAGAGGAGCCATTTCAGCCGGTATCGAAATCCATAGCAATCCTATCAGCCCGAATGAAATAACAAGTATCACAAGGGCCATCCTCCTGTTTTTCAAAAAACTTTCAAGGCCTCTTCTGTAAATCTCATTCAGGTTGTTGAAAAACTTGTCAGTTTTTCTATAGAACCAGCTGTGTGTTTTTTCTTTTCTCAGAAGCTTTGTTGATACCATCGGAGTAAGCGTCAGGGCCAGAAATGCAGAGATTCCGACAGCACCCGCCATCACAATCGCAAATTCCCTGAAGAGGCGTCCTGTAATTCCCTGGAGGAATACAATCGGGAAAAAGACCGAAATGAGTGTAATTGTTGTTGAAATAATGGCGAAATATATCTCGTTTGACCCTTTGAGCCCCGCCTCAACGGGAGCAAGTCCGTTCTCAACCTTAACGAATATATTCTCCATTACGACTATTGCATCATCCACGACAATACCGATAGCCAGTACAATGGCAAGCAGTGTAAGCACGTTTATGCTGTAATCCGCTATGTACATTATGAAGAAGGAGCCTATAAGCGACACCGGTATGACGAGTATCGGTATAAGTGTAGCTCTCCAGCTTCTGAGAAAAAAATAGATTATGACAACTACAAGTATAAAGGCTATGTATATTGTATCCTTTACTTCTGTTATTGATTTACGTATGTAGTCAGTACTGTCCCATGAAACTTTTGCCTTAATATCTTCAGCAACATCCTTCTTTATATAATCAAGCCTTCTGTAGACTTCATCAACAATATCAATCTGATTTGAACCCGGCTGGGGAATAATTGCAACCATTACCATCGGAACTCCGTCTCTTTTAAGGATTCCCCTGATATCCTCCGGACCAAGTTCAGCTCTTCCTATGTCCTTGAATCTTACAATCTGATCACCTGTCTGCTTGATAATCATATCGTTGAACTCTTTGGGAGTTGTCATAAGGCCCAGAGTTCTTATTGTTAACTGTGTGTTGTTCCCTTCAATGCTTCCTGAAGGCAGTTCTACATTTTCACGAGATATGGCGTTTCGTACGTCAAGAGGAGTAAGCTTATATCCAGCAAGCTTGACAGGGTCAAGCATCAGTCTCATGGCATATCTTTTCTGTCCGAATATGTTCACTGCACTGACTCCTTGGATAGTCTGGAGTTGTTCCTTATAGGTCAGCTCGGCTACTTCGGAAAGTTCAAGGAGTGTCCTCTTGTCACTTTCGAGAGTCAGAAGAAGAATTGGATTGGCATCTGCATCAGCTTTGGCAACAACAGGCGGATCACAGTCGCGTGGTAACATTCGCATTGCCTGTGATACCTTGTCACGGGTGTCATTTGCAGCCGTCTCCATATCAACGGAGAGTTCAAATTCCACTGTAATGTTGCTGCTTCCCTGGCTGCTGACACTTGTTAGCGAGCGGATACCCTGAATGCCGTTAATTGATTGTTCAAGTGGCTCAGTTATCTGGGTTTCAATTACATCTGAATTAGCGCCAGGATATGAGGTCATGACATTAATTATGGGCGGGTCTACACTGGGGAATTCCCTGACTCCAAGGAAAGTGAGGCCTACAACTCCGAAAAGCATTATCACAATTGCAAAGACTGTAGAAAGTACAGGCCTGTTTATGCTGACTGATGACAAACTCATCTTACTTAACGCTTTTAATTACTTACAATTACACTGTCAAGAACAATTGGAAGGCTCTGCCGGAGCTGAAGGATACCGGTTGTGAGCAGGGTGTCTCCAAACTTCAGACCCTCAGTTATCTGAATAAGTGATTCGGTCCTGAGTCCTGTGCTTACTTTAACTGACTGTGCCCTGCCTCCCTTGTAGATGAACACTCTTTCACCTTCCATTTCAGGGATCAAAGCTTCAGTTGGAATAGCAACAGCATCCTGTATTTTAGACAGTTCCATTGTGATTCCTGCATACCTTCCGGATCTGAGTTCCTCATTTTTATTTGGATACAGTGCTCTTATCACAATAGTGCGGGTATTAATATCAATTTTAGGATCAATTGCATAGACAGATGCATTGTAAATTACTGTACTGCCATCAATTGCGAAAGTAATGGGATATCCGATACTAATCTCCTGAGCATATTTCTCGGGAATTGAGAATTCAATTTTAAGCGGACTCATTTTAATAAGCCGTGCTATTTTTGTCGATGTGTTTGTGTAGCTTCCTTCACTGACATAACGCAAGCCTATGATCCCGTCGAAGGGAGCACGTAATTCTGTCATTCGGATCTGGGCTTTTACAAGATTAATATCTGCTTTTATTTTTTCGACATCTGTAACAATCTGATCATAGCTCTCCTGGCTTATTGCATCCTTGTCAAGCAGGCTTTTCTGCCTGAATTCCATAGCCTCTGAAAGTTTAAGTGAAGCCTGAAGCTTCTGCAACTGGGCCTGCAGGGGCTGATCGTTTATTTTTGCAAGAAGATCTCCTTTTTTTACCCTGGTGCCTTCAGTGAAATTTATGCTAACAATTTTTCCGGATGTTTCAAACGAAAGCTCGACTTCTTCTGCCGGAAGAAGAGTCCCTGAGGATCTGATTAATTCACTGAGGTAAACAGGCTGTACAAGAAATCCGGTTGCGTTTAACTGCTGCGGCCCCTGTCTGAGCATTGGGGTTTCAAGGGTCTTTGGTCCTAGCATTTTTGCTATAAACGGTTTGAATTTCGGATACAGAATTATGCCTGCCAGAAAGACTATTATTATTATTGTTACTGTAAGCTTAAGTTTCTTATTCATTACCTGTATTTTGTTATGATTCACATAATTTTACTGACTCAGGTCTGATATTTTAAATTGATTTTTAAACCACTTCATGCTGTCTGGCACGAACGCACAAATTTAGAAATTATTCTGCGGGCCAACCTTTCATCCGGGTCCAAATATTGTTAAAATATCATAATTAGAATCAGTTAGTCTTTGTATTTCAATTTCTATAAAAAGTAAGTAGTTTTGTTCCGTCTTTAAAATATTATAAAATGATTCAGAGAAAACAATCGCTCTTCCTGTTATTGACAGCCCTCATGGCTTTAATATTCCTTAGCGGTGATTATTTAACTTTTGTTGACATTTCAGGAAGCAACTATATACTTGATTTTAGCGGTTTGCACTATAACAGCGGGGAGAAGTCCAGTACTTATTTCCTGATTTTGCCTGTAACAGCTATAATCATCCCGGTTCTTTCATTAATCATTATCTTTCTATATAAGAACAGAATTCTCCAGATAAAGTTGACTAAGATACTTCTCGGCTTTGAATTGATTTTTATTCTTGCAACAATTGTAATCAGTGTATTTTTGATTAAACAGCTCGAAATCAGCCTGAATTCATGGTATAAGTGCCTGATTCCCTTATTTCAATTGATTTTTTCTGTTCTGGCTTTAAGGTCAATCCGCAAAGATGATGAACTTGTAAAGTCTTATGACAGGCTAAGGTAGAAAATTCTTATTAAGGTATTCAGATTTTAGAGTGCTTGTTTGACATTTTTTGCCACCAAGGCACCAGGACACAAAGGTTCAACAAAGTTGTTAATTTTTTCCCTTCAGCCTTTAGCCTTCAGCCTTATGCCTATATAATGTGAAGGTTTTCCTGGGTGGTCATTTTTTCACAGTAATGACATTTAAGAACGACATTCTTTTTTGAGACTACCCTGAATTTTGTTGTGACATGTTCAAAGTTCGTGATACACTTCGGATTCATGCATTTTGCAATGCCTGTAATGCTGTCAGGGACAACTACAACCTTCTTTTCCACTACCTCATAATCCCTGATAATATTCAGCTTGGCATCAGGAGCAACCAAGGCAATCCTGTTAATGTCTTCATCCTCAAAGTAGACACCTGAAATTTTGATAATTGCCTTCTTCCCAAGCTTCTTGCTCTCAAGATTGGTTCCAAAAGTTATCTGTGTATCAATTTTGTCGAGCCCTAGTATCTGAATTACCTTGAAGAGGTTTTTTGCCGGTACATGATCAATAACAGTTCCGTTCTGTATTGCGCTTACACTCAGTTGTTTTGGTTCTTTCATGACAGTGAAAATGTTATTTTATTCCAAGTAAATAGCAAAGTATTGACTGACGGGTATAAACACCATTGAGAGCCTGTTCAAAATAATATGCCTTTGGATTTTCATCAACATCCTGATGTATTTCATTTACTCTTGGCAGGGGATGAAGTATCCTCATGTTGTCTTTTGTATTCTTCAGCATGGAATCCCTTAAAACATAAATGTTTTTGACTTTTTCATATTCAATCGGATCAGAAAATCTTTCCTTCTGAACCCTTGTCATATAAATAATGTCAGCCCTGGAGACAATATCGGTGAAGTCGTTGTGCTCGTAATATTTAAGTCCCAGATTGTCAAGATACAACTTGAACTCATCTGGCATCTTTAATTCTTCAGGTGAGATGAAATTGAAAGTTGCCTTCCATCTCGACATTGCCATCATGAGCGAGTGCACTGTTCTGCCATATTTGAGGTCACCCACCATGAAGATATTGAGGTTTTCAAGAGTTCCCTGTGTCTTTTTAATAGAATACAGATCAAGCAGGGTTTGCGATGGATGCTGATTTGCCCCGTCGCCTGCATTTATTATAGGTACTTTCGAAATCTCGCTTGCAAACCTGGCGCTTCCTTCAATCGGATGCCTCATTACAATAAGATCACAATAATTACTTACTGTCCTGATCGTATCATTAAGAGTTTCACCCTTTGAAACGCTTGAATTTGAAGCATCAGAAAAACCTATTATTTTACCGCCAAGCCTGTTAATGGCGCTTTCAAAACTGAGCCTTGTACGGGTGGATGGTTCAAAAAACAGTGTTGCAATAACCTTACCTTCAAGCAGCTTCTGCGTCGGTTCCTTTTCAAATTCTGCAGTAAGATCAAGAATTTTCAGGATTTCTTCGGTTGAGAAATCATCAATGGACACTAAACTCCTCTTTTTCATGATTATATACGCATTTACAGGACGACGGATATCATACTCAAATTTAAATAAGATTTATCACAGCAGCTTTGTCTGTTAATAATTAATTAAAAACTTTACCTGCACAGAACCCTCAGGAGCGGGTGACAAAAGTATACTTCAGGTTTTCAACTCTTGACAACCTTGAAAGTATTCTTTCTCCTTGAGTAAATCTGAAACTCACTTCCAGACTGCAATCAATGTCGAATAACTGGTTGCGCTGAGATGCGCCTTCTTCCTTAAGTATCTTCATGACATCATTAATTGAAATGTATGGAAAATCAAGCCGGTAAAAATCCCTGACAATGCATTCACTGATCTCTGCATCCGAAATTGCTTCTGATGCAGCTGTCCTGTAAGCATTTATGAGTCCGGGTACTCCCAGTAAAGTACCACCGAAATACCTTACAACTACAATTAAAATATTTGTAAGGTTTGCAGAATTAATCTGTCCAAGTATTGGTTTCCCTGCAGTACCGGATGGTTCGCCATCGTCGTTAATCCTCCAGATAAGTCGCTGATAACCTATCATATAAGCAAAGCAGTGGTGCCGTGCATCGTGATATTCTTTTCTGAGGCTTTCAAGGATTGGCTTTACTTCTTCCTGCGAGCTTACGGGATATGCTAGCCCTATGAAGCGGCTTCCCCTGTCCTTGAAAACAGCAGTGGAAGCAGACTTTATTGTCGTATAGACATCTGTTTCATCATTGAATAACATAATGCAAAATTAATTATTAAGAAACACGGATTGCCGGATCAGCCAAATTTGATATTTTTGTCAGGATTTGATTTTAACCATGAGCATTTTATTAGACGAAAAAGATTTAAATAAGCTTATTGTGATTGGAGACAGGGTACTTATCAAGCCAAAAGTGCCTCAGTCAAAGACAAAAAGCGGTCTGCTGCTTCCTCCGGGCGTAAATGAAAATGAAAAGGTACAAATCGGTTTCGTAGTAAAAGTTGGTCCTGGTTATCCAATTCCTTCAGTGAACGATTCCGATGAACCCTGGAAGAACAGGTCAGATGAACCAAAATATGTTCCCTTGCAGCCAAAGGCAGGTGACCAGGCCGTTTACTTGCAGAATAGTGCTATTGAAGTTGAATTCAACAAGGAAAAATATGTTGTGCTTCCTCATTCAGCAATTCTTCTCCTGCTGCGTGATGACGGCCTTTTCGAATAATTATTAAAAATATTCGAATTATTCTTTGTATAAAGAGAATTCCCTGAATTCCTTTTCAAATACTTCAGTTTCAGTGGCCCATCGTTCCTTTTCAGCTATAAGATTCTGTCTTTTCAATAGTGTTTCCCTCATTCCGGAATCACCTGAAAGGATATCAAAGGGCATCAGCCTGTATTCATATTCATAAGGCGGCGGAATGAATTTCAGGGAATCAGGTGCAGAGGTTTCAATAATGGCATCAAATAGCTCCAGTGCAGTTTCAACCGGACGGAACTTGTCTGTGTCAGTTACATGGATCTGCATCCCGTTGCATAATTCACCATGAAATTTATGGAAGGTTGGGATATAATTGTGTATCCTGAAGGCACAACCGGGTATCTTTCTGTCCATCAGATTCTTTCTAAGCTCAACTGTATTCAGGTACGGAGCGCCGAATAGTTCGAAAGGGGTAGTGGTGCCTCTTGCTTCCGAGAGGTTAAGAGCCTCAATCAGAACTGTACCGGGGTATACTATTGCTGCCTGAAGTGTTGGCATGTTAGGAGATGGGAGTACCCAGGGGAGACCGGTATCAGAATATAAGGAAGACCTTTGCCAGTTATCCATTTTTACTATATGAAGATCACAGGCAGGATGATATTTCTCTTTTATCCATAATGCCATCTCTGCAAATGTCATCCTGTGGCAAAGTGGAATGCAGGCTCCTCCTACGAATGTAAAAAAATCAGATTTAAGCACCGGACCATCACACTTAAGTCTTGCAACCGGATTTGGTCTGTCCAGAATCCAGACAGGTATACCGGCCTCTGAGCAGGCTTCCATGCACAATTTAACTGTCCAGATGTATGTATAAATTCTTGTCCCAACATCCTGAAGATCAATTATAAATGCATCAATCTCTTTAAGCATTTCCGGTGTTGGTTTCCTGTTTGCTCCATAAAGACTGAACAGGGGTATCTTATAAACAGGATGAAGCTGGCTTTGCCATTCAATCATATTGTCCTGCGTTTGACCATGAAGTCCGTGCTGCGGGCCAAAAACTGCAGTGAGCCTGAATTCTTTTGTGGCATGGAACACATCAATTACATGTTCAAAACCTCGTGTAATACTTGCGGCATGACACAGGATTCCAACACGCTTTCCTGTAAGCTTTTCAGGTATTTTTTCAAGAAATATTTCCAGTCCGGTTCTAGTCATGGGATATTTATTTCACATTTATGTTAATTAAAAGAATTGTTTAATACCTCAGCCAAATTAGACAAAAAGTGCATAAACTTTTCTAAGTTTGGGTGGTTTATTGAAAAAGGATTATGATGAAAATGCGAAACATACCGGTTATAGTGCTTGCTATATTACTTTCTGTAAGCTGCAGCATTACCGGCAAGCGTCAGCTTACAATAATTGAAACAACTGATATTCACGGTGTAGTGTTGCCTTATGATTATGTAGAAAAAAAGGAATTGAAAGCTTCTCTCGCATCAGTATATACATATATTAAAGGTATAAGGTCAGAAAATAAGTCTCTTGTACTGCTTGATGACGGCGATAACCTTCAGGGACAACCAGCGGTTTATTATTATAACTTCACAGATACAACCTCAGCACATCTTTTGTCTGAAGCCTTTAATTTCATGCAGTATGATGCTGTTACTACCGGAAACCATGATGTTGAAACTGGACATTCTGTTTATGACAGGATCAGAAAGGAGTATAAATTCCCGATGCTTGCCGCTAATGCTGTTGATCTGAAAACAGGCAAGCCATATTTCACACCATATACAATTATTAAGAGGAATGGAATTAAAATAGCTGTCCTCGGGCTTGTTACCCAGACAATAAATAATACACTTCCCTCAGAATTATATGAAGGAATTGAATTCAGGGATCTGCTGGAGACTGCACAAGAGTGGATGCCGGTTATTAAAAATGAAAACCCCGATCTTATTGTAGGACTTTTTCACACCGGTTTTAATAGTCCGGAATCAGTCTCAGGAAACCGCGAATATGATGATGAAAAAGGCGCTGAATCAATAGCTGTAAAAGTTCCCGGATTTGATATCATCTTCACCGGCCACGATCATAAGCTGGCAAATGAGAAAATTGTAAATATTGAAGGAGACACAATTCTTGTAATGAATGCAGGAAGCCGTGCAATGAATATTGCCAGGGCAGATATTATAATTGAACGCGACAGAAAATCAAAAGGATTAAAAAAGACTATCAATGGAAGCCTTGTAAAAGTGTCAGATTATGAGCCTGATAAGGAATTCATTGCAAAGTTTTCAGCTTATCATAATACAGTACTTGACTATGTTAATGAGGTGATCGGACAATCAGGAGAGACCGTTTCATCACGTGAATCATATTTCGGATCTTCAGCCTTTGTCGACATGATTCATAAGCTTCAGCTTGAACTGACAAAGGCTGACATTTCATTTGCCGCTCCTCTGTCATTTGATGTCAGTATAGAGAAAGGTCCTGTTACAGTAGGCGACATGTTCAAACTATACAGGTTCGAGAACATGCTTTACACAATAACAATGACAGGAACAGAAATATTGAATTACCTGGAATTCTCGTATGATGGCTGGTATAACACAATGAAAAGCGCTGATGATCCCTTGCTTAAATTCAGGACTGATAAATCGGGGAAGGTGCTTATCACTGATGGCAAAGCCTGGCTCAGGAATCCCGCATACAATTTTGATTCTGCTGCAGGCATCGACTATACTGTTGATTTAAGTAAACCGGAGGGAGAAAGGATAAAAATTGCAGGAATGACAAACGGTGATACCTTCATTCCTGAAAAGAAATATACTGTTGCAGTGAATTCCTACAGAGCAAACGGAGGTGGAGGTCATTTCCGCGAGGGTGCCGGAATAAAAAAGAATGAGCTGCTGTCAAGAAAGATCAGATCAACTGACCGCGACCTGAGATTTTATATGATCGAATCTATCAGAAAAATGGGAAATATCGATCCGGCACCGAATGGGAACTGGAAACTCATTCCTGAAAATCTGACAGGCAAGGCAGTAAAAAAGGAGTATGAATTGCTGTTCGGAAATGATTAATAATAAACTATATAATAAAATGTTATGAGAAATGCTGTTTATAAATTATTTATTCTGATAATTATAGTTCTTGTTTCAGGATGTGCTGAAAATGTTGGAAATGAATCAGGGCGATCAGAAAAAAAGCCAAAAAATATTATCATTTTCATTGGTGACGGTATGGGCGTTGCCCAGTTGTATGCCGGCATGACAAAATCAGGAAAAGCTTTCTTCCTTGAGCGCTTTCCATACTCAGGTTTTAGTAAGACCTACTCCGCAGATGCATATATTACCGATTCTGCTGCCGGAGGTACTGCAATTGCCTGTGGAGAAAAAACAAATAACGGAATGATAGGAGTGAGGCCCGACAGCACTCTTCTGGTATCTATTACTGAACTTGCTCATAAAAATGGCCTGGCTGCAGGTGTTGTAAGCACAAGCGCTGTAACTCATGCTACACCAGCTTCCTTTGTTGCCCATAATGCCGGAAGGGGCAACTATGAGGAGATTGCAAATGATTTTCTTAAGGGTACAATAGATGTATTTATCGGAGGAGGAGAAAATCACTTTCGCAACAGGAAAGATGGTGCAGACCTTACTGATCAGCTTAAAGAACAGGGTTTTGATGTTGTCTATACACCTGAAGATATGAAGAAATCACAATCAGCAAAGCTCGCTGGTTTGCTTGCAAAGGAACACATGCCCAAAGCCTCAGAGGGGAGAAACGGATTGCTGACTGATATGACGAAAAAGGCCATTGAGACGCTAAGCAGGAACAAGAATGGATTTGTTCTCCTGGTTGAAGGATCTATGATCGACTGGGGAGCTCATGAAAACAATCTTGATTATGTTACTTCCGAAACAATTGATCTTGATCAGGCAATTGGCGCAGCTCTTGATTTTGCAACTGCAGACAGGAACACTCTGGTGTTTGTGACTGCCGATCATGAGACTGGTGGTCTTGTGCTGACAGGTGGTGATGTTAAAACAGCTTCAGTTGAAGGCAAGTTTGCAGGATCAGACCATTCAGCAGTGATGGTTCCGGTATTTACATACGGACCTGGAGCAGAAAAATTTTCCGGTATTCATGAAAATACATTCTTTTACGGAGAGTTTACCAGGCTCCTTGGATTAAAGACAAGATAAGGTAACATGAACCTGAATACAGTAACGGAAACAGAAGGTCACAAACTGCCACTGGTTGAAGAGTTCTTTACATTGCAGGGAGAAGGATACCAGACCGGGCGCGCTGCATATTTTATTCGTATCGGCGGATGCGATGTGGGATGCAGCTGGTGCGATTCTAAATACTCATGGAATCCTGATCTTCATCCGCTTACCGACACAGACCTGATTGTTGAGAATGTTCTTAAATCTGGCACGGATTCTGTTGTTATTACCGGAGGCGAGCCACTTATGTGGAACCTTGATTATCTATGCAACAGACTCAAAGAAAACGATATCAAAACATTCATTGAGACATCAGGAGCATATATGCTATCAGGAAAATGGGACTGGATATGCCTTTCTCCCAAAAGGAAAATGCCTCCGGTTGGAGATATCTGTCTTAAAGCTGATGAACTGAAGGTGATTATCCAGGAAAGAGATGATTTTGAATGGGCAGAAAAATACAGAAAACTGGTCAGCGATAGCTGTAAATTATTTCTGCAGCCGGAATGGAGCAGATTCCGGCAGGTCATACCTGAAATTGTTGAATATGTTAAAAAAAATCCTGCCTGGAGAGTATCTCTTCAGGCACATAAGTACATGCATATTCCCTGAAACACTTCAGATAACAGGGATTAAACTGCCTGTCTTGCTGATTTTTGCATTAATTTCTGCTTCAGTAAGCTCTCAGGGGCTGCATACTTCATCAAATCGTGCAGTTAAAAATTACAATGAAGGCATGGCTGGGTATGACTACCTCGATTATAAAGTTGCTGAGACAAAATTCAGGGAAGCCCTGACGGAAGATCCGAAGTTTTATGAAGCTTATATGATGCTCGGTGAGCTGTATACAAAGCTTGGCAGAAATGCCGATGCAGCTGACTCTTACAGGGCAGCCGTTAAGATCGATTCACTTTATTACAAACCTGTTTTTTTCAGTCTTGCAAATGCTGAAATGAAATCAGGTGATTATGCCTCAGCACTTGTGCACTATCGCGTATACCAGGAACAGAAGGGCGTTTCGGAAAAAAACCTTGCTCTCGCACGTAAATACATAATTAACTGTGCATTTGCAGTTGAGGCAATGAAGCATCCTGTAAAATTCAGTCCGGTAAATATAGGAGAAGGCATCAATACAGAAGAGGATGAATACTGGCCCTCAATAACAGCTGATGGACAGACACTTATGTTTACCCGGCAAACAATGTCATATACTGATCCCAGAACACCATGGACTAAATCCCAGGAAGATTTTTATATAAGCAGGTTTACAGAAGGAAAATGGAGTACAGCACTCAATGCAGGATCACCATTGAATACTACTCTGAACGAGGGTGCACAGACACTCGCTTCAAATGGCAATTATATGTTTTTTACAGCTTGCGATCGTCCGGGAGCGCTTGGAAGCTGTGATATATTTTTTTCTGCATATTCTGATGGGAAGTGGACTGCGCCGCATAATCTTAATTCACCAGTAAATACAGGATTCTGGGAATCCCAGCCTTCTGTAAGCGCTGATGGAAAAAACCTGTTCTATTCAAGCAGCCGTCCCGGAGGATTCGGAGGAAAGGACATCTGGATCGCCACTCTTGATTCTGCTTCAAACTGGAATTACCCTGAAAATGCAGGAGACAGCATAAACACTGCCGGTGATGAAATGTCTCCCTTTATTCACTTCGATGGAAGAACTTTATATTTTTCTTCCGACGGACATCCCGGTATGGGAGGAGTTGACCTTTATGTATCAAGGTTGCGTACCGACAGTACCTGGGGAAAGCCCTTAAATATGGGTTATCCGCTGAATACTTTCAATGATGAAATGGGACTGGTAATAGAATCGGGCGCAAACAGGGCATATTATTCAACAGTGAGAGAAAAGTCCCGTGGAAAGGATATTTTCTATTTTGATCTTGAAGAAAACGTTCGTCCTGATCCTGTGGCATATCTGAAAGGAAAAGTCTATGACAGGGAAACAGGGGCATTGATAAAAGCTGAATATGAATTGATAAACCTTACAAATAAAAAAGTAACAGTCAAGAGTTCAACTGACTCAAAAGGCAATTTCCTTGTTTGCCTCCCTTCAGGTTTTAATTATGGAGTAAATGTGATAAAGCCTGGTTATCTTTTCTATTCAGAGAGTTTTCTGTTCGAGGGCATGCATTCAATTACCAAACCTTATATAAAGAATATTTACCTCAGCAGGCTGAAGGTTGGTGAAAAGATGATACTTGCAAATATTTTCTATGCAACAGATTCCTGGGAACTTAAGAGTGAATCTCTTTCAGAGCTGGATAACCTGGTCGATCTTTTAACTGCCAATATGGGACTTGCTATGGAAATAGGCGGTCATACTGATTCAACAGGTACAGCGGAATATAATTTGCAGTTATCTGAAAAACGGGCACTGTCAGTGGTTAATTATTTGGTATCCAGAGGTATTGACAAAAGTCGTTTAAAATATAAAGGCTATGGAAACACGATGCCGGCTGGAGATAATGACACTTCTGAAGGCAGGCAGCTGAACCGGCGTACTGAAGCCAAAATTCTTGCTCTGAAATAATAAATGGCCGCCTAAATATAAGCGGCCATTTGGACCCGTGAAAACGGGATCAGACATTGAAAAAAAAACTTGATTTTCAGATCAGAGTGATATCATTGAATTTACATATTTATTTACAGAATTTGCTTTTGCAGGTACTTTAACAGGAATTGTAAAATAGAAACCTGTTCCGCTTGTACCATTCGATTTTACACTGCAGGTTCCCTGCAAAAGCAAAACCAGATTTTTGGCCAGGGAGATATTCAAAAGAGAGCTCAGATCCTGATACTGTGAGAGAGAATCAGCAAGATCATTTGTATGAAGGTATTCCCTTGTTTTTGAAAATCCTTGGCCTGAGTCAAGAACATAAAATGTTAATTCATTACTGCTTGTGTAGTAACCAATTTTTATATACCCTGAATTAGTATTCTGAATTGAATTCTGAAAAAGACATTTTAATATTCTGCTTACCTTATTTTTATCAATCATAATTTCATAAGAACCTGTATACTGCGTCTCCGATACAAGCTCCACTTTGTTGTTTCCTGACTTGCTCAGCACCTCTCTGTAATCAGTCAGAATACTATCAAGAAGCTGACTTAAATTGCAGCTTGTCTCTTCTTTTATGTTTCCCCCGGTTTCAGCCAGGGCCGATTCAAGATAGTTTTCAAATAAACTTATTACCTGCTCACAGGTTGTATAAATCTGGTCAATATATTCTTCCTTTTCTGGCTCTTTTACGGTGTTGTTTTTTAGCAGGAATGCAAATGATACTATTGAATTCATGAGGGTCCTGAGCTCATGCGACATGCCATTGAGAACAGACGCCTGAAATGCAATTGATACCGGGTAATTATCAATCCCCGCTTCCTGGCTGCGCAAACCAGTGCCGGTATTGCTTACCGGCAGACCCTTATTCCCCTGTAATTCAAACATAAACCAGATTGTATGTTACATCAATTAATCTTTTTTAAAATCTTTCGTGCATCTTTACTGTAAATCCCTCCTTCATTTCTGATTGTAGTGAGCAACTCAGAGGCCTTTTTGTTTTCATCAGTCTGCAGATAACATAAAGCAAGATACCACTTGGCAGATTCTATAAAAAGGTTGTCGTTATCATCTATTACTGT
>JAKLDT010000045.1 GCA_022703405.1 Bacteroidota bacterium
CGACCGCTGTTATATTTTGGATTTATAAACAGGTAATAATAACGTTTTCATTACGTTCTTATTGCTGATGAAAAAAGGCGGTCTGAATATACTGAAATGCAGAATAGTGACAAGGTTTATTGTTAAGTTTGCATTTCTGGAATCAGAGGATAATATGCAACGGTATTTCTCAGGAATTGTTTTCTTGTTTTTGATGTATCCGGCTGTGGTTTGTAGTCAGGATACCGATGCTGTTCCCTCATACCAGGTACTGCTGATGAATAATCCAGCCCTTTCGGGAAGCGAGGGAGAAGGTGTTTTAAGAATATCGTATCTTAATTTCTATCCCGGAAACGGATATAACCTGCATTCAATGTACCTGTCATACGATTCATATTTTCAGGCCTTGCACGGAGGGGCAGCTGTCTGGCTCTCTGAGGATTATCTGGGAGGATCGGTAAATAACACAAGGGGAGGCTTATCATATTCATATTTTATGCAGGCGGGTGAGGATCTGTTCATTAATGCAGGACTTTCAGCAGCTGTTTTTCACCGAGGTTTTAATTTCAATTCATCAGTTCTTCCTGACCAGATCGATCCGCTGGGAGGTGTTGCATATCCCTCGGCAGAGGTACTTGGCAATACAGGAAGGACAGTCTTTGATCTGAATACAGGCATCACTGTTACAGGCAGAAATTACTCTGGAGGACTGGCTGTTGCCCATCTTGCCGAACCGGATATCTCTGATCCCGGGGCAGAAAGGGAACTAATAAAAAGGAAAGTGCTTGTTCATCTTTGCGGCGATTTTGCTTTTCCGGGAAGTACCGGGTTCCGGTTACGGCCACTGGGTTTTATGAGCAGTCAGGACAGGTTTGTTGTTGCAGGTGGAGGCATATCGCTTGAAAATGAGAATATTGGAGTGAGTGTTATGGGCATTGATGATGAGTCCGGAAAGCTGGATATGCAGGCAGGATTTTCGTTTAAAGCCGGAATTATCAGGTTCAGCTATGCATACAGGCTGAACATAATTTCGGGGAATGATCTGCTTCCTGTTTCACTTCTTCACCAGGCAGGTCTTGCCTTCAGTTTAAATGATGTTAATAAAAGAAATAGCATTAAAACAATAAAATTTCCTAAATTGTAGTTATATTTGATAGTTGAAAAAGCCGAAATAATCAAAATTTGTTATATTTGAATATTCTTTAGAGCCATAAAACCGAAGGAGTTATGTTAAGATTCAGAGTTTTACTTGTTTATTTAATTTCCATGGTACTTCTCACATCCTGTTTTTTAAAGAAAGACGGAGGCGGAGATCCGAATGTTTCATCATCAACAGGGTGGGAGTACAATAATCCTGACAACGGAGGATTTGAGGTTGCCCTTGGAGCAGAGCAGAAAACCGGTCCCGGACTGGTTCTCATTGAAGGTGGTCGTTTCACAATGGGGCAGATCCAGCAGGATGTCCTTTATGACTGGAACAATAAGCCAAGGACAGTCACAGTTTCTTCATTTTATCTGGATGAAACGGAGATTAAGAATGTTGATTACAGGGAATACCTTTTCTGGCTGAGAAGGGTTTACAAAGACTATCCTGAGGTTTACAGGAGGGCACTCCCCGACACACTTGTATGGAGAAGCCCGATGGGATTCAATGATCCGTATGTTCAGTATTATTTCAGGCACCCGTCATATAACAACTATCCTGTTGTTGGTGTCAGCTGGGTGAAAGCAAATGACTTCTGCCTGTGGAGAACAGACAGGGTGAATGAGCAGCTCCTCATTGATGAGGGCGAACTAAGTCCGGATCCCAACCAGCTTAATGAGAAAAACTTCAATACAGAAGCATATCTTGCAGGTATGTACGAAGGTGTTGTAAATCAGCTTCGTGAAAGCCTCAATCCGGAACAGACAGAAAGAAGGACAAACTTTGAAGATGGTCTCCTCCTTCCCTCATACAGGCTTCCAACTGAAGCTGAATGGGAATTTGCAGCATACGCACTGAGAGGTACAACATTTGAAGAAAGGGTTTACGAAAGAAGACTGTTCCCATGGGACGGCCATAACGTAAGAAATGCAGACAAGAAAAGCCGTGGTGAGATGATGGCTAACTTCGTTCGCGGAAGAGGCGATATGATGGGAGTGGCAGGTAATCTTAACGATAACGGATCTATTACTGTTGACGTTAAATCATACTGGCCCAACGATTATGGCCTTTATTGCATGGCAGGAAACGTTAATGAGTGGGTTATGGATGTCTATCGTCCGCTTACTTATGATGACATGGACGGTTTCAACCCCTTCCGCGGTAACGTTTACACTGACCTCAGAAGAGACGCCAACGGCAACATTGTAGGAAAAGACAAGCTCGGCCGACTTTATGTAGATACAGTTAAGGATGCCGATGTTGCAAACAGATATAACTATCAGAAAGGTGATTACAGGAACTTCAAGGACGGTGATATGCAGTCAGCAATTGTTGAAGGCGGCGACTGGAAGGTTGAAGACGGTAAGAGGGGTTCAATGAGAATGTACTCACAGGATTCAGGCAGCTCAGGTGGTCAGGCTGACTATGTGACACTTATTAATGACAATGCAAGGGTTTACAAGGGTGGATCATGGAAGGACAGGGCTTACTGGCTCAATCCTTCAACAAGAAGGTTCCTCGACCAGGATGCATCGCGCGACGACATAGGTTTCAGATGCGCAATGATAAGGGTCGGCAGCCCGGCAGGCATGTAGTAGACAATTAAAGTTCTTTTGACATAAGAGCCTCATTATGAAAACATAATGAGGCATTTTTTTAATTTATATGAAGACAGAACAGATATATGAGCTTTTCAGGAAATCCACAGGCGTGAACACTGATTCACGTACTATACGTCCGGGAGAACTTTTTTTCGCTCTGTGGGGAGAGAATTACAATGGGAACAAGTATGCCGAGGATGCCCTTGGAAAAGGAGCTTCCTGGGCAATAATCGACGATCCCCTTTACGAGACTGAAAATACAATACTTGTCGATGACTGCCTTTTTGAGCTGCAGGCACTTGCGGCCTATTACAGGAAAGAACTTAATGTTCCTGTGCTTGCAATAACCGGAACTAATGGCAAGACAACAACAAAGGAACTTATAGCAGCAATACTCTCGAAAAAGAAAAAGATTCATTATACAAGAGGTAACCTGAATAACCATATCGGAGTTCCGCTTACGATCCTGTCGGCTCCATCAGATAGCGAAATGCTTGTAATTGAAATGGGCGCAAGCCATATCGGGGAGATCAGAACACTATGCCTAATTGCACGACCCGATTACGGGATAATAACAAACATAGGCACTGCCCATATTGAAGGATTCGGATCATTCGAAGGTGTGGTAAAGGCAAAAACAGAGCTGTATGAACATCTGAGGAAAGTTAATGGTGTTGCTCTGTACAACGATACAAACAATTTATTGGCTGAAAAGATATATAAACTGGTGAACAGGGCTGTTCCATACAGCGATCCTACAGGCATTGAGATGAAACTTGAAATAACCGGTTCAGATCCCTTCCTCAGCCTTAAGTTAAACTACCAGAACCGGGACTATATTATAAAGACAAACCTGTTCGGAAAGTATAATTATGAAAACCTGAAGGCTGCAATTGCTACAGGAATCTTTTTTGAGCTGCCCGAAACGGACATAGTAAATGCTGTTGAGGAATATATACCCGGAAACAACAGGTCGCAGGTACTTGAAACTAGCAGAAATACAGTGATATGTGATTCCTATAATGCAAATCCTTCGAGTATGCTTTCTGCAATTGGTTCGTTTGGCGAGTTGCAGGCTGATCATAAGATGCTGATCCTTGGCGATATGCTGGAGCTTGGCGAGAAAAGTGAAGCTGAGCATGACAATATACTTCGTGAGGTAAAAAATGTGAAGGCTGAATTGGTTTGCCTTACAGGACCGGTTTTCAGCAGACTGGCCGGGAAATATGGGTTTAAGTCATTTGCAGATACCACTGCTTTACGCTTATTCCTGGCTCATCAAAACCTGGATGGTTTCACAATTCTTGTGAAAGGTTCAAGGGGGATAGGCCTTGAAAAGATCTATGATCTGTTATAGATAGCTTAATATCAGGGCTTTGGTTCGAATTTAATATTGATAAGCATCACTTCGGAGCGACTTCCCGATCTTACCCTTGGTCCCCATAGTCCGTATCCTGATGATACTATAATATTTGTATTCCCCTTTTTCAGGTGACCATAGCTTACTTCATAGATAAGCCTTGTAATGTAGTTCAGAGGCCACATCTGGCCGTTATGAGTATGTCCCGAGAGCTGGAGATCGATTCCGGCCTTAACCGATTCGTCGGTGTGAAATGGCTGGTGATCAAGGAGAATAACAGGTCTGCTGGTGTCGGCATGTTTTAAGAGCTCCTCAAGAGATTTCCTGTTTTTTCCGTAAAAGCGTCCGGCATCCTTGTCAATTCTCCCGATAAGCTGTATGCCTCCGTCTATTGTAATAACCTCATCCTTAAGCACTCTGATGCCCTTGCTTTCTATATATGGTATTGTCCGGCTTCCACCGCCAATATATTCATGATTCCCTGCAATTGCATATAAGCCTCCCCTGCATTCAGGACAGGTAAAATACTGCAAAAGGTCACCTCTCAGCACAGGTCCTATCTCACCGTCAACGATGTCGCCGAGAAGAAAAATAACATCAGGTTTTATTTCCTGCAGCATCGATGACAGCTTCCGGATGCTTCTCTTCCGGATTATGCTTCCAAGGTGAATGTCCGACACTGCTGCAACCCGAAGCGATTTCAACTCACCGGCTGATTTATTTACTGTAATGTTATATTCCTTTACAACAGGCAATACTGCATTTATGAAACCACCGGCAATCAGACCGAATGAAAGGCCGAGGGTAATAAAGAAAGACCATTTCCTTACAAGAGCCATTGTATCACTTCCAAGCAGTCCTGTAATTTTAAGAGCAGACATTGTTATGTCGGACAGAAGGAAGAATATAAACCCGTAAAGCATGAATGCAAGCCAGAATCCTCCAATAATATTGAGTATGTCGGTAACGAGGGAGGAATGCCTGGCCTCAATAACCTTGGCAACTATAAAAACAGCCGCTATAGAGAAAAATATTATTGAATATGCCAGCTTGTTGGCCTGCAGGAAAGGAAGAGCATTATAACCCTTGAAGTACAGGTATAAGTTCAGGAGGGTATAAATCGTAAGAACTACAATGAAAAAAACAGCCATCTGATAACGTCTCATTATTTTATCAATTCCAGTTTATGAGGTCAAAGGTTTTCCGACCTCTGACATAGAACTCAAAAACTATGCATTTGTTCAGGACATTTGAGGGAACTGACACTTTTTCCATTTTTCTGACAGCAACTCTTTTGTCTTTCAGTTCTTTGCCTGCTTTGTAATAATCGACGTGGGCATTGAAAACTGCCATGAAGTTTTTAAAGTCAAGCCTGGAAAGGAACACCAGGGCAGCTGTGCCATCAATTATTTTCCGGACAAAGAGTGTCCATCGCAATTTGCTGTCAGGCAGGTTTTTATATAACATGAAAAGGCTGTTCCTGAAATTAAGATAGGTCTTCCTCGGGGAGGTATAGGGAAGGGTTCCTCCTCCTACATGATACACTGACGCACCCGGGATAAAGGCAATCCTGTAGCCGAGTTTGCTGAATCTCCAGCACAGGTCAATCTCCTCCATGTGGGCAAAGAAGGCAGCATCAAAACCGCCTGCTTCCTTCCAGGCAGCTGCCCTGACAATCATACAGGCCCCGCTGGACCAGAACACATCAGTCAGTTTGTCATACTGACCACTGTCTTTTTCAATGTTGTGAAGAATCCTGCCTCTGCAGAAGGGGAAGCCGTATTTGTCAATGTAGCAGCCTGCAGCACCTGCATGTTCGAATAAAGTACGATCATTATATGAAAGGATCTTTGGCTGGCATGCTGCTGTATCCGGATTGTTATCCATGTGGTTTACAAGTGGTTCGAGCCAGCAGGGGCTTACCTCAATATCGGAATTAAGCAGAACAAAATATGTGGCATCAATTAACTCAAGAGCCTTGTTGTATCCTCCTGCAAAACCGTAATTGGATCCCAGTTCAAGTACTTTTACATCAATGAAAGCCGTTTTTATCCATTCAACCGAGCCGTCAGTTGATCCGTTGTCGGCCACCACAACGATTGTGTCATTATTTACAGAATTCTGTACAATGTTACCAAGGAAGTTTCTGAGGAATCCGATCCCGTTCCAGTTCAATATGACAACAGCTGTTTTATGCATTGCTTAAGGGGCGTTTGTGTTTCCACCTCTTGTGGCTCCATAGCCAGTACTCTGGTTTCTCACATATAATTTTCTCAAGATGTTTAACATGAGTGTCAGTTATATGATGTTCCGGCAATCCGGCGCTATGTTCAAAAAGTAATTGTATGTCGAGGTTGTAATAACCACGTTTTATTTTCTCAATATTAAAGAAAACAACAGCCATATCATATTTTGCAGCAATTTTCTCCGCGCCGGTAAATACCGGTGTATCCTGGTTAAGGAAGGTTGTCCAGTAGCGGATATCTGTAATTGCCGGAGTCTGGTCGGAAATGAAGGTTGCAAGAATAGGTATATTCTGTTTCCTGTAAGAAATCACATCGCGTATAACATTTGACATTGGAGTCATAATGACTCCATACCTGAGCCTTATATCATTCATAAACTTGTCAAAATGTTTGTTTTGCAGAGGTTTATAAACTGTAATCATCTTGTGTTTAATAATCGTGGGGATAAAATTACTCCATTCCCAGTTACCGTAATGGGCAACAACAACAGCAACATCCCTCTTTTCATCGTATAACCTGTGAAGAAGTTCCATGTTGGTAACAGAAACCCTCTTTACAAGCTGTTTTTTGAAAAGATGGGTCATCGCCAGGATCTCAACAACAAGGTCGGCAAAATGATGATAAAATTTCCGTTCAATAGATTTCAGTTCCTGTTCGGATTTTTCGGGAAAGGAATTTTTCAGGTTTGTTCTTACAACTTTTTTTCTGTATCCCGGAAAGTAGCAGATTATAAGATAAACGAAATCTGAGAAGAGATATAGGATCCGCATCGGGAGCAGGGTGATGGTCCAGTTAACGGCATAAAACAGGTAATATCCGATTGCGCCCATGGTTACGCGGTATTATTTATTCATAAATTTACTTACAATTTCAAGAATTTCATTGTATACATTTCCATTGGATGAAACTATTTCCTTCCCTGTGAGGTTTCTTTCATTGCCACTGAAATCGCTTATTTTTCCTCCTGCTTCCCTGAGTATAATTATTCCTGCAGCAACGTCCCACGGATGAAGTCCGTATTCATAGAAAACCTCGAAACGACCGCACGCAACATAGGCAATGTCTATTGCAGCTGATCCCATTCTTCTTATTCCCTGTGTGTTCATGCAAAGCCATGAGAGCAGCTTCATGTATTCATCGAGCCTGCCGAAATCACTGTAGGGAAGGCCGGTTGCAATAAGGCTGTCAGCGAGGGTACGCGCACCGGAAACACTGATTCTTTTCCCGTTAAGCCATGCTCCGCCATTCTTCCATCCTGTATACACTTCATTACCGCCCACAACATGAATAACGCCTGCAACAGGTTCGTTATCTTCGAGCAGACCAATGCTTATTGCATATAAAGGCAGGCCGTGAACGAAATTGGTTGTTCCGTCCAGCGGATCAATGACCCAGCAATACTTTGCACCCTTTTTGGCTGAAGTGCCTTCCTCCGTCAGGAAGCCGGCTTCGGGAAGCAGCAGCGAGAGTTTATCGACAAGCATTTTTTCGGAGCCTTTGTCGACGTAGCTTACAAAATCATTTTTGCCCTTCTTTTCTGTTTTACTGATATCGAAGCGGGCAGCCTCAGCGAGTATGAATTCTGCGGTGTTGGCAGAGATCTTTTCAACCTCCCTGCAAATCTTTTCAAGGTTTATCATTGTTCAGTCAATTAGTTCAACAGACATTCTGCCTGATGATTCAATATTAAGTAATCTGGCTTTTCTTACAGTACCTGCAAGTTTTGAGTTCCAGGGATATTCAACTCTTATATAATTTGAGGAAAATCCACTTATTAATCCATCGCTTTTGGACCTTTCAAAAAGGACTTCTGTACTTTTGCCCTTATTGAGTTCCATGAATTTTTCATGTTTTATTTCGGACAGGTTAATCAGGGCTTTACTTCTTTTTTCCTTAACTGAGTCAGCTACTTTCCCGGGCAGGTTTTCCGCAACGGTGTCAGGTCGTTCCGAAAAGGTGAAAACATGAAGGTAGGACAGAGGAAGAGATTCCAGGAAGTTATAGGTATCTGAGAAATCATCGTCAGTCTCTCCGGGGAAACCCACAATTACATCAGCGCCGATACCAGCCAGTGGAATAATTTCACGTATTGTTTCAACTTTGGAGGCAAAGAGAGAACGTCTGTACCTGCGTCTCATCAGACCAAGTATTTTATCGGAGCCGCTCTGGAGTGGAATATGGAAGTGAGGCAGTATTTTGCTGTTCAGTGAGGTGAACCTGATTATATCTTCTGTTATAAGGTTCGGCTCTATGGAAGAAATCCGGTACCTTTCAATGCCTTCAACCTTAACAAGTTCCTTTAGAAGTTCTTCGAAGGTATTTCCCGTCGATTTGCCAAAGTCTCCGATATTAACACCGGTAAGTACAATTTCCTTAACACCTGTTCCGGCTATTTTTTCAGCTTCCCTTATTATTTCTTCAATGGAAGGATTACGGCTTATACCCCTCGCAAGAGGTATTGTACAGTAGGAACATCCATAATCACAACCATCCTGTACCTTGAGGAAGGACCTTGTACGGTCGCCCATTGAATATGAGGCATTGAACCCGTCCTTCCCGGAAATGTTGCATGAATGCACCTCTGCTTTCGGCTTTTTACCGGTATTATTCAGATAGGAAGCTATGTCAAATTTCTCGTTCATGCCAAGTACCAGATCTACACCAGGAATTGATGAGATTTCCTGCGGTTTGAGCTGGGCGTAGCATCCTACCACGGCTATAAAGGCATCAGGTGAAATATTTATAAATTTCTTTATTGCCTGGCGGCATTTCCTGTCGGCGGCATCGGTTACCGAGCAGGTGTTTATAACATAAATGTCGGCCCTGGAGCTTGCAGGTACTCTTTCAAACAGTTCTTCAGGAAAAGACCTTGACATTGTTGAAGTCTCCGCAAAGTTAAGCTTGCAGCCCAGGGTGTGAAATGCTATTTTTTTCTTTTCAGTCATAATTTATGGCGCAAGGGCGTAACGGCACAAAGGCGCAAAGGCACAAAGGCGCATGATCGCGATGGCGCGATGGCATATTGTTATGATGCCGGAGTGCAAAGGTATTATATTAGACGACAGACTGGATTATTTCTTTAGTTTTGTGATAAATACATTCCTGAACTGTATGTCCTTTCCTTCGCTCTGAAGGCAGATTGAACCTGAGGAGATATTTACATTTGTTCCCTTATTCTGAAGGACGCCGTTTACAACAACTTCAACTGTATTGCTTTTGCATATAACTTCCATCGTATTCCATTCACCAACAGGCTTTTCTGAAGAATCTGCTTTTTTCTTTACAACAACTTTTGATTTGTCGGTTCTTTCATTCATTTCTGCACCACTCATGCAGACGAAGTCACCGGCATTTCCTGCCATAAGCTGGCATTCAATGCATTTTAGCCAGATGGCATCCGGTTCCTGTCCATGGACGAAAACACCGCTGTTTGTTGCTTCTGATGGCCATCTCCATTCAACATGAAGCTTATAGTCAGAATATTTTTCCTTTGTGCGCATATAGCCGAAAGGAGATCCTGATATATTGATGATCCCATCTTTCACAGTAAATACCGTGGATGGATCTACAGACTGGTCCTTAAGGAAGAAGACCCAGTTTGAGAGATCCTTGCCGTTAAACAGCTGGATATTTTCACTTTTTGCCGGCTTTTTGTCCTTCTTCTGTTTGCCTTTTGATTGTGCTGACAAAGAAAGAGCTGCTGTTAATAAAATAACAGTAGCGAAAAGAGTTAATAGACTGTTTCTTGTTTTCATGATTGTATATTTATATTTATTACTGACATTTAACCAACCCCTGACCCCTCCAGGGAGGGGAACCTCTATGTAGCCTGTCTCCTGACGTCTGACGCCTTCCCGATAGCTATTGGGAGCCTATAATAATTTACTTGCAAGTTCGGCGAGGAAGCTTCTTTCTCCCTTCACAAGGTTGACATGGGCAAAGATATCCTGGTCTTTCATTTTATCAGACAGGTAGCTTAAGCCGTTTGAGGCAGTGTCGAGATAAGGAGAATCGATCTGTTCTATGTCGCCCGTAAATACCATCTTTGTACCTTCTCCGGCACGGGTGATTATTGTTTTGATCTCATGGGGAGTAAGGTTTTGTGCTTCATCAACTATGAAAAAGATGCTTGACAGGCTTCGTCCCCTTATGTAAGCAAGAGGCGTGATGACAAGCTTTTCTTCCTTAACCATGTCATTTATCCTCAGGAATTCAGGGCTCTGATGACTGAATTTATGCTTAATAACAGTCAGGTTGTCATATAGTGGTTGCATATAGGGATCCATCTTCTCCTTTACATCCCCGGGAAGAAAGCCGAGGTCGCGGTTTGCAAGCGGCACTATAGGCCTTGCGAGGAAAATCTGCTTGTATCTTTTATGTTGCTGAAGGGCTGCGGCAAGAGCAAGGAGAGTCTTGCCTGTTCCTGCCTTGCCTGTAAGTGAAACAAGCTGAATATCAGGGTTGCACAGAGCTTCCAGGGCAAAGGTCTGTTCCGCATTTCTGGGATCAATGCCGTAAGTCGTCTGTTTTATCACCCTGTTGAGAATCTTGTTAACAGGGTTGTAGTGAGCCAGAGCGCTGGCCCCGCTGTTCTTCATAATATAGAACTGATGTCCGGAGAGAGGCTGTTCTATTCCGAAGTCTGCAGCCGGAATCCCGTCAGGCACTTCATAAAGCTTGTTTATAAGTTCATGATTAACGCTTTCATAAACCCTTATGCCTTTATATAGATCATCAATGTTTGCAACCTTGTCGTTCTGATAGTCCTGGGCAAGTATTCCAAGCGATTTGGCTTTCATCCTCAGGTTGATGTCCTTAGTGATGAGGACAACTGTTTTATTCTTATTGGCATTGCAGACATAATCGGCAATAGCCAGTATCCGGTGATCTGCGGTTCTCTCGGGAAAAGACTGGCTGACTTTTTCAGAAAAATCCCTGCCTGTTTCAATATGCATATTACCCAGGTTTTCACCAAGCGGGATGTTGGCTGTCAGGAGCATGTCTCCGGAAAGCTTGTCGAGCTCCCTTGTAAATTCCCTCGCATGGAAATTTATAAGATCGTTTCCTCTCTTGAATTTGTCCAGTTCCTCAAGAACAACAATTGGTATTATAACGTCATTCTCTTCAAAATTGTAAATGCATTTATAATCGTGAAGCAGAACGTTGGTGTCTATAATAAACAGTTTTTTTTCGTGTTTTTTCCTCATATAAATAGTAGTAAATCAACGTATTAAAGGAAAAGCCTGACCGGTCGTTTAACAATGCTAAAATAACTATTTTCAGCCAGATATTGGCAGGTGTTGGTAAAGTATGTTATTTTGTGGAAAAGATTCTGGCAGGGCTCAGGGCTCAGGGCTCAGAGCTAAGAGCGCAAGATACAAGATAAAAGGCAAAAGACAAAAGACTGCACAACCGCACGACTGCAAGACCGCAAGACTAACCATGACATACAAAGAAACACTCGACTTCCTGTACTCACAGTTACCTGCTTACCACAGGATAGGTAAAGCAGCCTATAAGAATGATCTGAAAAATACAAAATATCTTGATGAATATTTCGGATCACCGCACAGGAAATACAGGACCATTCACATTGCCGGAACAAACGGAAAGGGTTCTGTTTCACATATAACAGCCTCAATGCTTCAGGAAGCAGGTTACAAAACTGGCTTGTATACATCGCCGCACTTAAGAGATTTCAGGGAAAGAATAAGAGTTGACGGCGAAATGATACCTGAAAATGAGGTTATTGCCTTTGTTGATAATCACCGTGACCTGCTTGAAGAGCTTTCTCCTTCGTTTTTTGAGATGAGTGTTGCAATGGCCTTCGATTATTTTGAGCGATGCAGGGTTGATATTGCAGTTATTGAGGTCGGGCTTGGTGGCAGGCTTGATTCAACCAACATTATCTCTCCGGTTCTGTCAGTGATTACGAATATAGGCCACGACCACATGGACCTGCTCGGTGATACTCTTGAAAAAGTAGCGTCTGAAAAGGCAGGGATCATAAAACATGGTATCCCGGTTGTTATTGGTGAGACTCATGAAGAAACGAAGGATGTCTTTATTGAAAAAGCCAATGCTGAACATGCGGAAATTTTCTTTGCAGACAGGAATTATTCATGCATTCTGGGTGATATGGACATGACCGGTCAGGGCAGGAAATTCGAGATATGCGAAACAGGTAAACCTGTTATTTTTCATGGACTTACACCTCTTGAAGGAGATTATCAGAAAGCCAATCTGCAGACTATGGCTCAGGTTTATACATGTCTTAGAAGAAGCTTCAGGATTGATGAAGAAGATTTTATAAATGGAATCCGTAATGTTGTGAAGAATACAGGACTGCAGGGGAGGTGGCAGATACTTCGCAGGGAACCCCTCGTCATTTGTGACACCGGCCATAATTTAGAAGGCTTAAAATATGTTATAAAACAGGTTTCAGATTTGCCTGCCGGTACGAGACATTTTGTACTGGGTTTTGTCAGCGATAAGGATATTGCATCTGTTTTGCCACTTTTCCCGGAAGATGCAGTGTACTATTTCACAAAGGCAAAGGTGCCAAGAGCAATGGATGAGAAAAAGCTGAAAGATGCTGCATGTAAATTCGGACTTGCCGGCGAATGTTATGCAACAGTGACGGAGGCTTATGAAGCTGCAGTGAAGAATGCAAAGCCAATTGATACAGTGTTCATCGGAGGGAGTACCTTCGTTGTGGCTGAAGTGATATAAATAATTAAATTTGAGCCCATATCGGTTATATATGAAAAAAGCAATAAGTCTTTTCCTGATTATTTTCCTGTTCTTTGTCTCATCGGCCCAGACTGCAACACGCATAGTGATACTGCATACAAATGACATGCATTCACGCCTTACAGGTTTTGGTCCTGAGACAGCATATACCCCCCTCTCTGTAAATGATGACAAGACACTGGGCGGTTTCGCAAGAATTGCAGCAATCTTAAAGGAAGAGAGGAGTAAAAACAGCGGGATAACACTTACTGTTGATGCCGGAGACTTTCTGATGGGAACTTTATTTCAGCATCTTGAACCCTCTACAGGATTTCAGCTTCCACTCATGAAACAGATGGGCTATGATGTTGTTGCTGTCGGGAATCATGAATTTGATTTCGGACCGGAAAAGCTTGCTGAAATTTTATCATCATCCTCCCATAGGGGAGCAGTTCCGGCAATACTTCTGGGTAATATTAAATTTGACAGCAAGGATAAAAGGGATGATGCCCTGGAAGATCATTTCAGAAACGGCACTCTGCGTGATAGTTATATCATTGAACGTGAAGGAGTCAGGTTTGGTTTCTTCTCTCTTCTTGGCAAGGTGGCTGTTGATAATGCTGCCTTTTCGGCTCCTGTTACTTTTTCGTCACAGGTAGCAACTGCCCGGAGACATGTGAAGAAACTTAGAAATGAAGGCTGTGATGTAGTTATATGCCTGTCTCATTCAGGTGTTGAAGCTGACGGATCAGGAGGCTGGAAGGGAGAGGACGTGGAACTGGCAAAAAAAATCAGGGGCATAGATGCAATAATAAGTGGCCATACTCATACTTTTATTGACAAGCCTTTGATTATAAACGGAGTACCTGTTGTCCAGACAGGAGATTACGGAAAATCTGTAGGCAGGCTGACACTTGTTCTTGAAAACGGAAAGGTGAGGGTTGAGGAAGAAAAGCTGATAATAGTAGATGACAGAACAACCGGTGATCCCGAAATCAATGAAGCCATTGAGAGGCAGAAGAAAGTGATTGATGATCAGATACTCAGGCCGTTAGGTCTGGAATATTCAAGGGCAGTTGCAGAGAGTGCATTTCTTCTCGAATGCAATGAGCAGGGAGATGTGGAGGCCAGTAATCTTGGTCCCTTTGTAGCTGACGCCATACATTCCTATGTCAACAGGCATTCGGAGAAAGGCACGGATGTCAGCCTTGTTGCAACAGGAGTAATCCGGGAAAACATACTTCCCGGACTGCAGACCCCTGCGGATATTTTCAGAATAATGTCGATGGGGAAGGGCAGGGACAATTTGCCAGGATATCCGCTTGCAAGCCTGTATGTTACAGGCAGGGAGCTGAAGAGCATACTCGAAATCCTTAATGTATCATGGAAGTCAACACCTGCAAATTATTGCTATTTCTCAGGGATTAGGGTTGAGACAGATCCGGAAGGAGGACTGCTGAAGAAGATAAGGAAAATTGAGATCATCTCACCCGACGGTTCCGGAAAGAGGAATGTTGATTTTTCAAAGAAGGACACAACTTTATATTCAATAACTGCAAACTCCTATATGCTGCAGTTCATCGGAATAATCAAAAAGATGAGCTTCGGCCTTATTAATGTAACACCCAAGGACAGCTCAGGAGTAAAAATAACTGACATGTCGAATGCAGTTGCAGACATGGATCAGACTCAGCCAGGTATACGGGAAGGTAAAGAATGGCTTGCTGTAATGGAATACATGAAGCTTATGAGAGATACAGACGGTAATGGCATCCCTGATATTGACAATGAATACAGGAATGCCATTAAAACACATTTCCCTGTTAAATAAGTTATTTCGCTTTTTTAGTCCAGGAACTGAAAGGATTGTCAACTACTAGCCTTGTCTTCCTGTTTGCCACTTCAAGGCCAATTTCGAACATCGTTTTTGTGACAAGCTCCATTTTCGCAAAGTCAATTTTTCCAATCACATCGCCCTGAGTATGATAATCGGTATGAAGTCCTGTAGTAAAGAACAGAACAGGGATATCTTTTTTTACGAAGTTATAGTGGTCGCTTCTTGAAAATAGCTGAAGAGGATGATCCTTCCCTCCAAGACTGTAGTCAAAATCGATTTTATTCCTTTCATCTGCCTTTTTTGCTATGGCCAGAAGTTCGCTGCTCTGGTTGTCAGTAATTACAAATACTGTATTCGGTCCGCTCATCGGATTCTGGTCTGAAGTATCCGCAACACCCTTCACCCGGCCAATCATATCCATATTCAGATCGGCAACAGTTTTCTCAAGAGGGAAGAGAGGAGCTTTTGTATATGATTCCGAACCATAGAGACCGATCTCTTCTGCAGCAACCCATAGGAAAAGTATTGTTCTTCTGGGTGGTTTTTTCATTCCGATGAATGCTTCAGCCATTTCAAGCAGAGCAGCACAACCTGAGGCATCGTCGTCGGCTCCGGTGAATACTTTTTCACCTGAAGCCCCAATGTGGTCATAATGTCCCGAGAACACAAGCACTTCATTCTTAAGAACAGGATCACTTCCCTCAATATATCCGGCAATATTGTTCAGAGTCATTTCACTGTCAGAAATGCCTGCATTGATAATCAGTTTCTTGTTTTCAATAGGGAATGACCTGCTTTTCATTGTATTATCAATATCTTTCTGAAGTGTTGCCAGGTCAAAACCTGTTCCCTTTAGCAGTTCATCAGCCATCTTCCTGTGGATGAACAGTACTTTCGGCATCGCCGACATGAAAGGATTTGCCATTTCGTCCTTTGCACCAGGGAGGGCAGTCTTTGCTTCAAGGTAAGATGCTATACCAGGATTTGATTCCCCGAGGGAGTTGTAGCCCGACTTCGGATCGCTTACAACAAGAATTGCCTTTGCCTTTGTAAGTAGGAGCGTTGTGAGCTTTGACTGGATATTGAATTCAGAGTTCCATGCCGGTTCTTCAAATTTTAATTTGTTTCCCTCCTCATTCATTGGCGCCCTGTCGAGAATAAGAAGTATTTTGCCTTCAGGTTTGATATTCTCAAAATCATTATAGGAGTATTTATCGGCCTTAATGCCATAACCGGCAAAGACAACTTCACCTTCAAGCGAAAAGTTGGCAGGGCCTGTCGGAACAAGGTTAAGAAAAGGTTCTGTGCAAAATACAGAGTCCTTGCCATTTGAAATTATTTTAACGCTTGTTTTTGAATAATCAGTTGTTTTCTTAATTACGGTGAAAGGCTGAAAGAAGCTGTTATTATTTGCCGGTTTAAGTCCTGCTTTTTTTGCCTGGGCAGCCAGATAGCTTCCTGCAATTTCAAGTCCTTCCCCGCCGTTCAGTCTGCCTTTAAGCAGGGGAGAAGCCAGGAAGGAGACGTGGCTTTCAAGGTCGGATTCTGATATGGGATTTGCAGTTGCATATTTTTGAGCTTGTATTAAAGCAGAAGATAATGAGGTTGTTACAAGCAAGACAATAAGTGAGGTTAATCTTTTCATACGGTGGTTTATAGTATATGAGCTAATGTATTTTAGCAAAGTAATAAAGAATTCAGGGATAATTTTCATAAGTTTGCAGCTTAAATTCAAAAAGAAAAATGAGCATCTATTTCTGGATCGGTTTTCATGTTTTCATCTTCATTATGCTGGCGCTCGACCTGGGTGTGTTTAATAAGAACTCGCACAAGATATCGCTTAAGGAGGCTCTTACCTGGGTAGTTGTATGGGTAAGCCTTGCTATTCTTTTCAACATATTCATATACTATGAATTTGGAAAAACTAAGGCTCTGGAGTTTCTGACTGGTTACGTTATTGAATACTCCCTTAGTGTTGACAATATATTTGTTTTCATCCTTATTTTCACATATTTCGGCGTAAAGCCTGAATACCAGCACAGGGTTTTATTCTGGGGCATATTGGGGGCTCTTGTAATGAGGGCAATTTTCATCTTCGCCGGAGTTGCGCTGATAAATAAATTTCACTGGATTGTTCTTATTTTCGGAGGTTTTCTTGTGTATACCGGTATACAGATGTTGTTCCAGAAAGACACAGCTGTTGATCCTGAGAAGAATGCTATTGTGAAGTTTTTCAGGAAGTTCCTGCCGGTAACAGACGATTACCATGGTGACCGGCTTATTATACGAAAGGACCACAGGCTTTTTGCGACCCCTCTTTTCCTTGTACTTCTTGTAATTGAGTCATCCGATCTGATATTTGCTGTTGACAGCATTCCGGCGATACTGGCGATAAGCAAGGATCAGTTCATTGTATATACCTCTAACATATTTGCGATACTCGGTCTGAGGTCCTTATATTTTGCCATTGCAGGGATAATGGGATATTTCAGGTACCTGAAGATAGGTCTTGCCTTTGTTCTGACCTTTGTAGGAGCAAAGATGCTGCTTGCATATTTCAATATGGAAATACCAATTGCGGTTTCGCTGCTTGTTATTGTGTCGATACTTGCGGTATCAATACTGGCTTCGGTTGTAATAAAGCCTTCTGAAAATAAAAACTAAAGTGCTTTTAATAAAAAATCAATCAGGCAACAAAATTTTGGGATACTATTTGCAGAAATAAAAAAGTAATCTATATTTGCACTCTCTTTTTGGGGGTTTAGCTCATCCCGATAGCTATCGGGAGGTTCAGAGCAGCTAAACGAAGTGTATTTGAAATATTGGGGGGTTTAGCTCATCCCGATAGCTATCGGGAGGTTCAGAGTAGCTAAACGAAGTGTATTTGAAATATTGGGGGGTTTAGCTCAGCTGGTTCAGAGCATCTGCCTTACAAGCAGAGGGTCGGCGGTTCGATCCCGTCAACCCCCACAAAATCAAATCCCGTTAAATCGGGATTTCTTGTTTATGTACTACCTGTATATTATTTATTCTCAAAAGATAGACAAATATTATATCGGTTATACCGCTGATATTGACGGCAGAATTGCGAAACACAACAGAGTGTCAAAAGGTTTTACAAATTTTGGCAAACCATGGATTTTAGTATATACTGAAACTTATGCTTCGAAACAGGAGGCTATGGCCAGGGAAAAGCAACTAAAATCGTGGAAAAACAAGGAACGCCTTAAGTCCCTCATTAAAGCTGGTTCAGATCATCCCGACTGATAAGTCGGGAGGGTCGGCGGTTCGATCCCGTCAACCCCCACAAAATCAAATCCCGTTAAATCGGGATTTCTTGTTTATGTACTACCTGTATATTATTTATTCTCAAAAGATAGACAAATATTATATCGGTTATAC
>JAKLDT010000046.1 GCA_022703405.1 Bacteroidota bacterium
AGAAAAATCCCTTGCTGCGACAGCAGTGAGGGATTTTTCTTTTCAGCCCGAACCAGGCTCGCCTGAGTGAGGGATGAAAGCAAAAAGACCTCAGTCACGACGAAGGAGTGACAAGGGATTTTTCTTTGGGCTGTTACCCAAAACGGATCATAAAATAATCCTTCAAATCCGCATGAACTCACCCCCATCCCCTCTCTGCTACGCAAAGAGGGGTGACTATATAACAAAAATTTGTTACATATTTCATCATCCGAAAAGAGGGGGACTGCAAAGTTTTTCTTTGGGCTGTTATCCGAAACGGATCATGAAATAATCCTCCATCATTCAAAACTCACCCCCTTGCGTTCCCTATGATTTTACCTCACCCTAAATCCCTCTATGTTTACACCTCACCCTAAATCCCTCTCCCGGGGGAGAGGGACTTGAAGAACATTAGAGAATATTCCTGCTTTCCGACAGGCTGCCCTTACCCACCTCTCTCAAAAATTAAGGGAGTGGTGGCTTTTTATCAGAAAGGCACATTTTAAAATTTAAAGATCCTTATATTTATCCAGGTAATATTCTGATACTATAAATTTCAAATATTGTAAATACTTTACACCATCATGAGAAATTCTATTTTAACTATTGTGGCGATAATATCAGTTGCTACCTGTCCGGTTTTTGCACAGGAAGGTAAAACTACAATCGTTGAATCCGCCAATCAAAATACTTCATATTATGACGTCCCCGATTTTCCACAGAAATTCTCCCGCAGGAAGCCGAAGAATGTGATTTTGATGATCGGTGACGGGATGGGTGTGGCCCAGGTCTATGCCGGAATGACAGCAAACAAGGGAAACCTTTTTCTGAATAATTTCAGGCATGCCGGTTTCTCAAGAACCTCGTCGGCCAACCGTTACACCACGGATTCGGCAGCCGGCGGCACTGCTATAGCGTCGGGAAATAAGACAAACAATTCTTCAATCGGCGTCGACAGAGATAATAAACCTGTCCCCTCAATAATGGAAATTGCAGCTGCTAATGGTCTCGGCACAGGGATCGTTGTAACCACAAACGTGCTTGACGCAACTCCGGCCGCATTCGTGGCACATGTGCCGAACAGGAACATGATGCCTGAAATTGCCATCGATTTTGCCGAAACTGGTCCGGACGTATTTATTGGGGGAGGAATTGAATACTTCAATGACCGCAAGGACGGACGCAACCTCCTTGCTGAACTGTCCTCAAAAGGATACCAGGTATGCGATACCATAACCGAACTCGTTAAGGTCAGAAGCGGAAAGCTGGCGGCTCTCCTTCACGAGAAAAGAGTCGCCGGGCGCGGCGACCAGCTTCAGGTAACCACCGAAGTGGCAATCGACATACTGGACGACCATAAGAAAGGATTCTTCCTCATGGTAGAAGGCTCGGAGATCGACGGAGGAGGCCATGATAACGATATGGCCTATACAATAGAGGAAATGCTGGATTTTGACCGCGCGGTCGGAAAAGCACTCGAGTTTGCCGCAAGGAACCGCAGGACACTGGTAGTTGTCACTGCCGATCACGAAACGGGCGGATTAACACTTGTAAACGGAGATATCGGGAAAGGGATGGTCACCGGAAGGTTTTCAACGACGGGGCATACAGGGATTATGGTACCTGTCTTTGCCTACGGCCCGGGTGCAGAACAATTCGGCGGGATCGATGAAAATACTTCATTTTTTAATAAATTTATAAAACTTCTGAAGTTGAATAAATAAAAAAGTCATAATGAAAGTAAACCTCCGTCGCGGGATTTCATGGGTGATCTTGCCTCACCCTAAATCCCTCTCCCGGGGGAGAGGGACTTGAAGAGCATTCAGGGATTTTTCTTTGGACTGTTATCCGAAACGGATCATGAAATAATCCTACCTCATCCACAAAACGTAAACATAATTAACCTGTAAATCATAAGTATCAAACAGGATCATAAGACCAGGACTATCTAGTTGTTAAAGGGCACAATGATGGGTTATACCATCATTATACCCTGTTTAATGCATTAATGCATGTATTTACTCGCATATTCATTTGTTTCTTATTTATTTTATTTATATATTTGTTGGGATATCCTTACATTATGTATAAATAAATGGTTTATTGATGAGAAATACCAGCACATATTGGGTTCAGATGTCTGATGTCGCTATCCTGAGACAAATAGGGAATTATATAAAGCATATACGCGTACAACAGAGGAAGACACAGGCTCAGTTGTCCGGCATGGCGAATCTTAATCGCTGGACAATCAGCCAGATAGAGAACGGGGAGTCAATTACTTTAACGAGTTTAATACAAGTATTGAGGGCATTGGACAGTTTATATGTATTGAACGCATTTGAAGTTATTGATGAAATAAGCCCGCTGGAATATGCTAAACTTAAAAAGTACAAAAAGGAAAGAGTCAGAAATAAACAAGCCAAAACACAAGTCAAAGACAATCCGGAATGGTAGATGTTGCAGAAGTAAGGATTTGGAACGAATTCGTTGGAGCAGTCCGCTGGGATGAATCACAGCAACTGGGGTATTTCCAATATGATCCAAAGTTTATTCAGAGGGATTGGAATTTATCGCCAATAAAGATGCCAGTCACTCAGGGTTCCCGGATTTATAGTTTCCCTGAATTACGAAAGGACCGATATGATACCGAAGATGCTTTCAAAGGTTTACCTGGATTATTGTCTGATGCTTTACCTGACAGGTATGGAAATAAACTGATAAATATATGGTTGGCTAAACAGGGAAGACCGGAAAACAGCATGAATCCTGTAGAAAAATTGTGCTTTATTGGGACAAGGGGAATGGGTGCGTTGGAATTTGAACCAGCGCAAATCAAAACCGGTACAGGAAGTTTTTCAATAGAGATAGACAGCCTTGTTGAAATAGCAAAAAAAATTCTAAATGAACGAGAAGCTTTTCTTACGAGTCTGGATAAGGAAGCTGAAAAGGCTGTGACAGAAATACTAAAAATAGGCACTTCAGCAGGCGGAGCACGGCCTAAAGCTGTCATTGTATATAATCCTAAAACCGGAGAAGTAAGGTCAGGACAGGGAAATGCACCTGCAGGTTTCGAACATTGGCTGATCAAACTTGATGGTGTCAGCGGAGAACAATTTGGTGAGAGTTCCGGCTGGGGAAGAGTTGAATATGCTTATTATCTGATGGCAAGAGACAGTGAAATTGAAATGAGTGAGTGTAAGTTGTTCGAAGAAAACGGGAGAGCTCATTTTATGACCAAACGCTTTGACAGAGAAGGAAATATCAAGCATCATGTTCAGTCTCTCTGTGGTTTGCAGCATTATGATTTTAATGATATGTTTGGATACAGTTATGAACAATTGTTTCAGACAATGCGATTGCTCAGATTAACTTACCCGGAAGCCGAACAAATGTTCAGAAGAATGGTAATGAATGTGTTAGCTACCAATTATGACGATCATACAAAGAATTTTTCTTTCATTTTAAAAAAGAATGACAGATGGAAACTTGCTCCAGCTTATGATGTATGCTTTTCTTACGATCCGGCTAATCATTGGGTAAGTAAACAAACCTTGAGTGTAAATGGGAAAAGACTTGGAATTACCAAAGCGGATCTGATGACAATAGCAAAGGATAATAATATAAAAAAAGGTGAAAAAATTATAGAAGATATCAATTCCATTGTGAAATCATGGAACAAATATGCTGTTCGGGCTGGGGTTAGAAATGATTTAAAGAATAAAATACAAAGTAACCTTAATCCTATTTGATGAACAAGACCAAAACTCACTCCATCCCCTCTCATCTACTATTCATCAGTCTTCTCTGCCTTTATGAACTCACCCCCGGCCCCTCTCTGTTGCTCAGAGAGGGGTGACCATGTGACAAAATTTTATTACATGAACTGATCTTCCTTCAAAGGACGGAGGCAGTGATTTTCACTTATTGCAGTTCCTTATCAGCTGATAATAAAACCCAATGCCCCTGCTGTAATGCTCTATATTAATTCTTTCATCCAGACCATGAGTCCTTGCAAGATCCTCTGATGTAACAATTATCGGTGCGAAATTGTAAATGTTCCTGCAGATATCAAGATACTTCCTGCTGTCGGATGCTGCTATCATCATGGTGGGTGCAACAAGTGCCTCAGGATATACCTGCCTTATTGTCCTGTTAATTGTTTCAAATCCAGGCACATCTATTGGTGAAACCTGAGCCGGTTCTCTCTTCCCCTCCATTACGGTTAATTTAATCCTGTCGTCAGCAATAACTGAACTGAGATGTTCAAGCACATCAGTCGTTGTCTCTCCGGGAAGTATCCTGAAATTTACCACTGCCTCTGCACTTACCGGTATCACATTATCCTTTACTCCGGCTTTCAGAATTGTGGGTGCTGAAGTAGTCCTTACAAGTGCATTTGATGTTACCCCGTCAGTATATATTTTAAGTATCAGTCCTCTGAACAGCCATTTGTTTGCAAAGATTATCCTGGCATAAAATGGCATCTCGGGACCTACATACCTGATAAAATCATCTATTGACTCTGATATTTCCGGGTTCATTGGATTCATTATGACCTTATTAAGAGCCCTGTTTAAGATAATAATGGCAGACTCTTTTGCAGGGTAGGCAGAATGACCTCCGGCCATGGCAGCTGAAAGCACCACTGACAGATAGCCTTTTTCCGAAGTGCCGATCAGTGCAACCGGTTTATCAATCATCGGAACCATCTTTAGTGTTACAGCATAACCTTCATCAAGAAGAAATTCTGCCTTGACATTCCTCTTCTTCAGTTCAGCTGCAATTACTCCGGCTCCTCTTGTTCCGCTTATTTCTTCATCATGACCGAATGCAAGGTATATTGTACGTTCAGGTCTGTAATTTTCTGACAGAAGCTTTTCAACTGCTTCAAGAATTGATATCACCGACACCTTATCATCGAGTGCTCCACGGCCCCAGATAAAGGTCCCGTCATTTTCTCCCGAAAAGGGCTTCTTTGCCCATGAACTTGTATCGGCTGCAGGCACAACATCAAAATGTGCCGTAAGAATTACAGGTTTCAGATCAGGATTACTGCCTTCCCAGGTATACAAAAGGCTGAACGATGAAAAAACTTCCTTCACTAGGCTTTTGTGCACCAGAGGGTATGCTTCAGAAAGAAACTTATGGAACCCAAGAAAGGAAGCTGTATCAACAGCCTGGTCAACAGCGTAGGAAATCGTAGGAAAAGTCAGTGCCTGCGACAGATGAAGATTTGCTGCATCTCCGGGAACATATCTGTCAGCAGACCCTGCCTCAATCTGAACTGAGCGGAATGATATAGCTTTAAATAATACAACAGCAATCAGAAGGCATAGTGATGCCAGAAGAAACAAGAGTATTTTTTTCATTGTCAATGAATTATTTTATCAGGGAAAATTATCTAATCAGACCTTTTTAAGCACCTTTTGCAGTTCCTGTATCTCGTTAGACAAGGTGCTGAGCAACTTATTGTTGTGATCAGAAAATCTGGCATTTACATATTGTATATAAAGATCCATGTTTTCCTCAACACTCTGAAATCCGGTATCCTTTATAAAGTCCTGCCTGAATTCATTAAACCTGTTGTATGCTCCCAATAGTGCCATAATATTATATAGATTTATTAATTATCTGATCCAGATATCTTTACTTACTTGTAACTGTATCACAATAGCATTGCAATTCAGCAATACTAATTTAGGAAAATAGTTTATATGATTCTGAATAATGTATAAGCATTACAAGTTAAGTGTCTGCTTCTTCACTCCATGACAAGAACGGTTTATCCCTTTTCAGTCAGGTAACGCCAGAATCTCCTGGGCAGCATCTGCCTGTGAAGCTTGTAATTGCTTCTTTCCTCGATTTTTATTGAATTGTAATATTTGCGCCACAACTCCTGGAAGCTTCTTTCTTCAGGATCATGGAATGATTCATACAGCTGCCCGTTAACAGGATTAACAGGCAGATCCGTAAATGAGATTCTTGAAGTTTCCTTCTTATCAGAGTAGAATCCGAAATTCCTTTTCAGGTCATAAATTATCCATTCCTGATCTGAGAATCTGTCGGTAAAATGGTTAATTACAAGAGGCAGAACATTGTACTGAGGAGAGAATGCGGCAAAATAACTTTTCTCCGCTGTTTTCTGAAAACGTGTGAACATCCTTATCCGGTCAGCTTCACGTGCCACCTTTCTGTGAAGTTTATTTATTTCAAGGACTGGCCTGAGTGTAAAATCAGCTTCTATGTTATAGTTTCTTTCAGTCATCAGGCGTATGAATTCATAAATCAGCATCCTCGATCCGGGGACTTCCGACATGAAAACCCTGTAAATCCGATCGGCATTATCCTTTGAGGTTCTTTCGATTATTTTGTTCCAGACCCTGTCTGATTTTTCAGCTTCAGCAGGAATGAAAACCGGCCGGCTGAAAAGAAATAACTGTTCCTCGCTCTTCCCTATTATTTTGTCCGGTATAATCTTAAGCCTGTAGCTTTCAAAGATCAGAGTGAGAAATCCGTCGAAGGTGTCATCAAAACAAAGAAGCGTCATTTTAAATATTTATCATAAAGCTCTGCAGGCTGGTAAAGAGGAAGTTGTATTGCTCCGGAAGGCTTCTGCCCTGAAAGCATCAGGTGTCTGACAAGTTCCGGATCAAGACCTGTCACTTTTCTGAGGGGTCCAAGTTCATTACAGGTAATAAAATACTGTGCTCTTTTCATTACAACACCGATTTTCTTCAGGTGATCAGAATTAAGGCGGCTGTACCTGCGCGATGAAACTATCAGGTTTGCAGAATGCACCCCTATTCCGGGCACTTTCAGAAGCATCTGATAATCTGCCCTGTTTACATCAACAGGAAATAATTCAGGATTACGTAAAGCATAATTCATTTTAGGGTCAAAAACAAGGTCAAGGTCAGGATGCTGTTCATTGACTATCTCATCAACGCTGAAGCCATAGAACCTCAGCAGCCAGTCGGCCTGGTAAAGGCGGTGCTCTCTCTGCAGAGGCGGAGAACTAAGTACAGGCAACCTCCTGTCGTAATCATTCACCGGTATGTAGCCGGAGTAATAAACCCTCTTCAGTTTCCTGTGTGAATAAAGTTTGCCTGCAAGAGAAAGTATTGTTCTGTCATTCTCAGGAGTTGCCCCTACAATAAGCTGGGTGCTCTGCCCTGCAGGAGTAAATTTGTTAACCTTCCTGCATTTCCTTCTGTCTTCACGGTTCTCACTGATCCTGTCAGTAATCATTCTAATAGGTTTCAGGATACCTTCATAGTTTTTTTCCGGTGCAAGAAATTTCAGATTTTCTTCAGAAGCAATCTCCATATTTACACTCAGGCGATCAGCCCAGGAACCTGCCTCGAGTATAAGTTCCCTGCTGCAGCCGGGAATCACTTTCATGTGAATGTACCCGTTATATGAATGCCTCATCCTGAGATCCTTAACTGTTGATATCATCTGCTCCATTGTATAGTCAGGATTTCTGAGTACCCCTGAACTGAGGAACAATCCTTCAATATAGTTTCTCCTGTAAAATCCTATTGTCAGGTCTGAAACCTCCTGAGGGGTGAAAGATGCACGCGGGTGATCATTGCTTCTCCTGTTTACACAATAAGCGCAGTCATAGATGCAGTTGTTGCTTTGCATTACTTTCATCAGCGATATGCAGCGTCCATCCTCACTGAAGCTGTGACATATTCCCCAGGCAGAAGCATTGCCGATCATACCAGGCTTATTCGGTCGTTCAGTTCCGCTTGATGCGCATGAAACATCGTATTTTGCAGAATCAGCCAGTATTTTCAGTTTCTCAAATATCTTTTCCGTTATCATAGAATAACTATCAAACAATGATTAGATTCTAATCAAATTACTGATTAAAAAAATAACACAACTAAAAGAAAAAATCAAGGAATTATTGAAGAAAATTCAATAACACTCGGGAAAATTCTGAATCACAATAAATTCCGGAAGAATTCTAATCAGGCAGCCTTCCGATATGAAGTTCTTTCTGGGTATCTGAAAGGTATTCGAAAAGTGGCATCTCCCTCAGCTTCTGAATATCCTTAATCTTGTTAACATTCACTATTACAACATCACCCTGCCCTTTTCCGAATTCTCCCCTGAAGTCGTACATGGCAGCGATCACCGTAAGTTTCCCTTCCACAATAAGGTCTTTGTATTTCTTATATGCTATATTTACCTGATAATCAAGGTTCTTTTCAATAATACGTGAATGCAGTTTGTCAAAATCCTTTATCTCCATCTCCTTGATAGTCGGTCTTAGGAAATCAAGTTCGTGCTTGATATTGTAAATTTCGTCGTCAAATCCTCTCAGATAGGCTTTTATGGCGCCACAGTCGGAGTGACCGAGGAAGAGAAGGATCGGAGTTTTGAGGTGATAAATTCCATAGTCAACTGAACCCTCGGTTGAAAGTATCTGGTTACCTATATTCTGTATAGTAAAAACCTTGTTGGATGTATCCGGCATCAGCGAATTGAGTGGCACTCTCGAGTCTGCGCAGGTTACAAGTGTTATATATGGTTTCTGTTCATAACTGAAGATGTCAAAATACTCTTTGGGATGAGTCTGTGTGAAATAATTATTGCCCAGGACCAGCTGCGTAATAATCTCATTTGGAAGAAGCACTTTTGGTTTAACCGGTGCCTTCTTTATATCCGGTTCTATTTCCCCTACAGCGGCAGTAACTGTATCATGAAGTGAATCACGACGGCTTACATGTCCAAGTAGGTGCTCAATTTCCTCCTTCCGTAGTATATCGCGTACGGAGGAATGAGCTTCACATATTTTAAACTCTATTCCGTTTTTTGACAGATCTTCATGGAACCTTTTAATCAGACGGGCTCCGCCTGAATCGATATATGCTGAAGTGCTCAGATCGAATATAACTGTCTTAATCGGATGCTCTGATTCCCTTATTTTTTGCCTGACTACACGATAGATATAAGCAATATTAAAATAGAACAGTGAAGCATGTACCCTGAAGATAAACACGCCGGGAATCAGCTCATTGTCAGGATGCCTCTGTATTCCTGTATACCTGTTTGTCCCCGGTATCCTCCCGAGAAAAGCTATATGAGGACTAGATACCTCCCTTATTATGAGAATGAGTGAAAAGAGCGCTGCAATAAGTACACCTTTCAGAATGCCAAGTACGATAACAGCCACCAGCGCTGTCATTGCAATTACAAAGTCAAACCTGTTCACCCTGTACATTCTTTTCATCTCCTTAATATCTACAAGGCCCTTAATGGCAACAAGGACAATTGCTGCCAGTATTACCATAGGAAGGTTTTTAAGCAGACCTGTCAGAAAAAGGAGGCAGACACCTATAGTAACTGAAGCAACTACAAGTGATAATGGTGTCTTTGCTCCGGCTTTATCGTTAACAGCTGACTGGGATAAGCCCCCGCTTACAGGATAACCCTGCCCAAGTGAAACAGCAAGGTTGGCAATACCAAGGGCAAGCAGTTCCTGCCCGGCATCAATCTCGTAACTATTCTTCTGTGCAAGTGTCTTTGCCGCTGAAACTGATTCAATATAGGCAAGCAGAAAACAGGCAAAGGCCAGGGGAACGATATTCATCATATCGCTTAACAGGCTGTCAGCTCCAAGGTCGGGAAGCCTGAACTCCGGCAGACCTGAAGGCAGAATACCTACTGTCTTAAAGCCCATGCCTGCAAGCGGGGTAAATGTAATTGCAACTATTGAAAGAATTACGACAACAATTGCCACAGGTTTACCGGGCAGGTACCTGTTTCCTGCAATTAGCATGGTAATTGCCACTATTCCGAATAACAATATTATTATATTAGTATCAGGTATCTGCTTCCCCAGTATTAAAAGTCTGCTGAAAAAAGATTCGCCACCACCCGGAACACCGAACAGCTTCGGGAGCTGCGTAAGCCCGATAGTAATTGCAGCGCCGGCTTTAAAGCCAACAAGAACTGTCTCGCTGATAAAGTTTATTATACTGCTCAGTCTCAGCACGTAAGCAAGAACAGCGATTCCGGCAAAAACAAAGGCTGAGAGGGATGCCAGGTCGACCCACCGTTGAATGTCTCCCTGTGCCAGATCGGCAAGAGTAACTCCAATCAACATTGAAATTGCCGAAGTGGGCCCTATTGCAAGTTGCTTACCTGTTCCGAAGAATGCATAGAAAAGCCCTCCTAGCAAATAACCGTAAACCCCGTATTGCGGAGGAAGTCCGGCCAGGGTTGCATAGGCAAGTGAGACCGGAATTGCATAAGCTGCAAGTGTAAAACCTGCAACTGCATCACTTCCAAATATATTAAGATTGTATTCCGGCAACCAGCTGAATGCAGGAATAAACTTTTTCAATTTAGTTCTGAAAGTTCCGGAAGCCTCCATAGGTAAGAGTTTTATATGTCTATTGTGCTAATATATATTAAAGATACCAATTTAACAGTATTTCACAATTCCCCTGCGGCATCTTTTGTATTTTTGTGAATATAAAGACTTTGTGAAATGGTTACACTTATCATACCCACACTGAACGAAGAAAAAACAATACGCCAGGTTATAGAGCTTGCCGGTCGTTCACCTATGGTAAGTGAAGTACTTGTAATCGATGACAAATCGTCCGATGATACTCTAAGGGTTGCAAAAACTGAATCAGTAAAACTCTACACAAGCACCCGGCTCGGGAAAGGTGCATCAATGAGAGATGGGATGCTCCTGGCGAAAAATGATGTTATCGTTTATCTCGATGCAGATATACTGACTTACCCTCCTGATATTGTTGAAAGACTGGCTGATCCGATACTTAAAGATGAAGCTGATTTTGTGAAATCCTGTTTTGACAGGCAGGCAGGAAGGGTAACCGAACTTGTGGCCAAGCCTTTACTCAGCATACTTTTCCCTGAGCTGACAAAGTATTCTCAGCCTCTCAGCGGGATGGTTGCAGGTAGGAAAAGCATTCTAAAACAAGCAGAACTGGAAAACGATTACGGTGTTGACATAGGACTGCTTATAGATATGCACCTACTCGGAGCAAGGATAAAAGAGGTAAATATCGGCTATATCGAGAACAGGATGCAGAGCTGGGAAGCACTTGCAAAGATGTCAAGGGAAGTCTCGATGTCAATAATCAAAAGAGCCCGGTCAGTTGGAGGCTACAATCTTGAAACACTCCAGAACATGAGCCTTATCCGCACACAGATGGATTTTGCAATCCGTGAAAGCCTTATCGGACTGAAGAAGATGGTTATCTTCGACATGGACAACACACTTCTTGAAGACAGTTTTATTACAACCGCAGCCGAGGCTTTCGGATTCAAAAAAGAACTTATCAAAATTGTCACATCAAATGACAACGCATACCTGAGAACAAAGAATATAGCAATGCTGTTGAAAGGGAAATCAGTTGATGAGATACTTAATGTTACTGACAGTATTCCAATAGTGCGTGATGCCGAAGTAGTTATTTCCGAGCTTAAAAAAAGAGGCTATATCTGTGGAATAATAAGTGACAGCTATGATGTTGTTACAAATCACATCAAAAACAGACTGGGAATGGATTTCTCAATTGGCAATGAGCTGGAATTCTCTAAAAGCATTGCAACCGGAGAGGTAAAGGTTCCGTCAACCTTCCTTAAAAATCCCAGGAGCAGCTGCAACCATGACTTCTGCAAAACCAACGTAATGACTCAGCTTGCAGAACAATACTCAATTGAGATAAAGGATATTATCACTGTAGGAGACAGTGAGAATGACATCTGCATGGTCAGGGACAGCGGAACAGGAGTTGCCTTCATGTCGAACAGCAAATACCTTAACCTGGTAGCGGATGCTGAAATAAGGGAAAGAAGCTTTATGGCACTTCTCGACATAGCCAGATAATTCAATATCTTTGGAAATAAACCGAGAACATGATTACAAATTATGTCATCCTGGCTCTCTGCATAATAGTACTCCTTTCGTACCTGTTCGATATTTCTTTCAGTTACTCCAGAATTCCCGGAGTAGTTCTTCTTATTGCCCTTGGAATCGCCCTTCAGCTGACAGTCAAATATATAGGCTTAGACATACCAAACCTCAAACCTGTGCTTCCGGTCCTTGGAACACTTGGACTTATTCTTATTGTAATGGATGCAGCTCTTGAGATACAACTGGAAAGGAATAAAAAAGGTGTTCTTATTAAATCAATTTTTTCAGCGGCTATCCTGCTACTTCTTTTTTCAGGGCTTCTTGCTTTTGTCTTCATAAAAATATTTCATCTGCCTGTGACTACTGCCCTGCTGAATGCCATTCCCCTTGGAATAATAAGCAGTGCAGTGGCAATTTCATCTTCAGTACTTCTCGAAAGGAACGAGCGTGAATTCATAACTATTGAAAGTGCAGTATCTGACATTCTCGGAATACTTGCTTTCGATTTCATCCTGCTCAATCAGAGTTCATTCGGCAACGGGATATTAAGCTTTGCCTTCAAAGGTCTGATTACAATCATAATTGCCGTGGTCATGACAGGTATCCTGGCTATGCTTCTTCACAAAATAAAATATCATGTAAGCTATATTATTATTCTGACTTCAGTTGTTCTGATCTATGTACTGGCAAAACTTATTTATCTCCCCGGACTCTTCCTTGTTGTTATTTTCGGTCTTGCATTATCAAATAACCGGATGATAGAAAATACTGCTGCTAAAAGATTTATTGATTTTGACAAATTCAGGGATGATATCAGCTCATTCAAGAAAATACTTGCCGAACTTACCTTTCTTGTCAGATCGTTCTTCTTTATCATGTTCGGTTATTATACCAGCCTTGCAGGGTTTACTGATATAAATAACCTGTTGCTTGCAATTAGTATAACAGCTGGCATTTTCATTCTTCGCTGGATCATTCTTAGAATGCTAATGGGCAAAAACACAGGTAAACTAGTCTGGTTTGCACCACGCGGGCTCATTACAATACTGCTGTTCCTGAGCATACCTTTGTCTTACAGAACAGATCTGATAAGTGAGGAGGTTGTGACTCTTGTAATTCTTATGTCAATATTTGTGATGATGACCGGCAATATGCTACCGGCAAAGAAGCCTGTTGATCAGGGAATTAGTCCAGGCTGATCACTGTCCTGTACCGTAGAACTGGAACTCGCTCTGGTCTGATAAAGCTACCTGAATGAAGTAATTTTTCCTTCCTGTCTTCTCAAGGCTGCCTTCAATATATTCCCTCATTACATAAGCATTGCGAACACTTTCCTTAAAATGGCTTATAAATATCCAGTGGTAAAATTCAGCTGTGGAACTTGTAGTTATAAATCCCGGGTTATCCATTTTAACAGCCATGCCCATGAAAAATACCTTGTCCCTGCCACCAATATCAACAGAAATTATCATACTGTCACGGGCAGGTACAAAATGAACATTCAGTCCTTTCTCAACCCAGTCTGTAAGGCTGGTCGTGGAATCACCTTCAGAGTAGTAAGCCTTCTGTATTTTATAATCGCCGGGCTTGGACTGCCCCTTTACCATAACAGGTAAAACACACAATATCAACAATATATATTTCAGAAATCTGCTCTTCATCAGTCTGTATTTAGGGAAGCAAGATAAATAAATTTAAAGTATCTGAGAATGGCTTTATTTTGAGTTCCCTGATATCTGAATCAGATCTCCGGTTTTGCACGAAGCAGCCCGGATCAGATCATTGGGATTAATCTTCAGCTGAAGTCCCCTTAATCCGGCACTAACAAAGATATTCTCATACAAAATACAGCTTTCATCGATGAATGACGGATAAAGCTTCTTCATGCCTATCGGGGAACATCCACCTCTAATATAACCTGTAAGGCCGAGGATATCCTTAACAGGCACCATAACTGCGCTTTTATTGCCTGATATATGAGCTGCTTTCTTAAGGTCAAGCTCCTCAGCGCCGGGAATTATACAAACAAAAATACCTGTCTTGTCACCCTGCAGAACAAGCGTTTTGAATACCTGCTCAATATTCTGGCTCAGCTTCTCAGCAACTGCCATGGCACTCAGATCAGACTCATCAACCTCATAAGCAAGCAGTTCGTATTTTATGCCCAGTGAATCAAGTATCCGTGCAGCATTAGTCTTCATCAGGATGAAAGTTTCTTCATATTTTATTATAAAGTTAATTCCTTGAAAGATTCAATAAACTTAATTTCTTGATTACTTTTATAAACTATCCTAAATTACAGCATCTATGGTTTTCAGAAGGCCTGAAAAGAATATTATTTTATGCGGATGTTTTGTCCTGATACTCCTCGCAGCCCAGTCCTGCATGAAAAAGGAAATAGCCGTAGCGGATAAACTGCTTTCGTCAAAGTATCCTGCAGACGGACCGGGTGCGGCTGTAGCTATTCTTAAGGATGATCAGATTATTTTCAGTAAGGAATACGGGCTTGCCGATCTTGTTTCAAAAAATCCGGTTTCAGCCAGCACAAATTTCAATATATGCTCCCTAACAAAACAATTCACAGCCTACGCTATCCTGAAGCTTGAATATGAAAAAAAACTATCTCTTGATGATAAAATAGAAAAGTACTTCCCTGACTTTAATCCTGATGTGGCATCGGCGATCACAATCCGGCAGTTACTCAGTCACAGTTCAGGATTGATAGACCATTACGATTATGCTGACAGGAAATCAAAAACACAATTCTATGATGCAGATGCACTGAATGCAGTAAAATCGGTTGACTCTGTCTATTTCCCTGCAGGTAAGGGATACCGGTACAGCAATACTGCATTCTGTTTGCTTTCACAGATAATTGAAAAAGTTTCAGGATTATCATATCCTCAGTATATCAGGGAAAATATCTTTAAACCACTAGGTATGGATAACAGTGATGTAATCCATGGTGACCTTAAAATACCTGAGCGTGCCACAGGCTATCAAAAGGAAAATAATCACTTTGTCAGATCAGACGCCAGTGAAAATTTTTTCTTTTCAACAATGGGTGATGGTGGCATATATACCTCTGCAGATGAATATCTTAAATGGATCAGGGCCATAATGAACAGCTCAGTTCTGAATCCTGAACTTATCTCTGATGCCCAGTCTCCACATAAGCTGATTGACTCTTCAAAAAATCTTTCCTACGGCTATGGCTGGTTCATCACAGGTACCGGAAAAAACAAAACAGTGTTTCATACCGGATCAAATGGAGGATTCAGAACAATTGTATTTACGATTCCTTCAATAAAATATGCAGTTATTATTTTCTCCAACCAGTCAGGAGTTGATCTTGAACAGCTTGTAAATGAAATAAACAAAATATTTATTACTGATCCTGTAAATTATATCAGGCTTGATTCTCTGATTTCATAAATACAACAGGTTCTTATAGATTATTATCACTATGAAAAACAACATTACCCTTTTTGTCTTCATCCTATCATGCAGTTTATTTGTTTCAACCGGCTGCCAGAGAAAAACCGATAAAACACCTGTAATTCTGATAAGCGATCTCTATCATCCGCACCAGGACGCTGATGATCATTTTGACCTGGCAGCTATGTATTCAGTTAAAGGGTTTGATATCAGGGCTGTGATAATCGATTATGCGATGACTGAAAAAAATCCCGGGATAATTCCTGTCCGGCAGCTGAATCATATTTATGAACGCAATGCAGGTGCCTTCAGAGGTCTGAAGGAAAAACTGAAATATCCTTCAGATAAGGCGCTTGACCAGAAGGAATTCCAGGATGGTTGCGAAAAGATATTAGATGTACTGCGGGAATCAGAAAAAAAGGTTCTTATCTTTTCAGTAGGAAGTCTGCGTGACCTTGCAGCGGCATTTAACCGCGATTCATTATTGTTTTCCGAAAAAGTGAGCAAGGTTGTGATCTTTGCAGGAGAAGCAAGTGACAGTACATTTACTGAATACAATGTAGGTCTTGACACAACAGCTTATGCCAGGGTAATGAATTCAATGCCAAACCTTTACTGGGTGCCATGCTTTGACGGAGGTCTGTGGGAAAACAATGGAAAAGGATCTTTCTGGCGCGGAAATCACAGAGAACTCCTTAAGAATGCCACTTCACTTCAGCTGAACTACTTCCTTTACTGTCTGACAAATAATCCTGATTCAACGAATTATATAAGCTTTCTTGAAGAACCTGTTAACCAGACAGATTATAAGAATTTCATATCCGGGGACAGTGTCCCTGAAAGGTCACTTTGGTCATGTTCGGTTTTTCCATATTTCGACATTGAAAACTATGAAGCTTCAAGCTTCCCGTTTGCTTTTTTTGCAGATACACTGATATCAGATAAAAAAGGGAACATCAGTAAAAATTCTGCCGGAAATATCATAATGACTTTTAAGGTCACTGATCCGGAAAATTATGCAAAACAGATGAACTCAATCTTCACTGAGCTGATCAGAATGAAATAATAATATACTAACCTGAACGTTAGTTATATATAACCGGGATTTATTACACTTTAAATGAGAAAGTATATATTTCTGACAATAATTGTAATATCCTGCCTGAATGTTTCCTGCAGCAGGGATGAGGATATTCCTGAAGATGGTCTCTCTGTCTCAGATTTTGAGAAACACTTAAAAGCAGAAATGACATATCCTGAGATTATCAACCTCTTTGGTGAACCGGATGAAGATATAGGAAGCGGCATCCATATCTACGTCTACATTCTGACTGATAACACCAGGGTATGGATCGGATACACTGACAGGATACTTTATGCAAGGCAGGTTGATGGAAGAGGCACCGAGTTGAAAAGACTAATTTGAAGAATTTTAAGTACTTCATAAAAAAATCTGCAATCTTTGAGGTAGTCAAGTTCAATAGCATGAAAAAGCTCATAGTTTTAACATTGTTCCACATTTTGTTTCTGTTTCCTGTATACTGCCAGGAAAAAATTAAAATCTCTGAAGATATTGAGCTTATAAAGCTAACTGCAAACACTTTTCTTTCTGTTTCTTACGGAGATATCAGTGGTTATGGCAGGGTTGCATCAAATGAACTGATTTTTACAAACAATAAGGAAGCCATTCTTTTTAATACACCGATAAAAGATTCGCTTACAAAAACTCTTGTTACCTGGCTCAATGATAAAATGGGGCTAAAAGTAACTGCCTTTGTAGCGAACCACTGGCACGATGACTGTATAGGAGGATTGAATTATCTGCATGGAAGGAATATTAAATCTTATGCAAACAAGGTCACAATTGATATAGCCAGGGCAAAAGGCAAGGCTGTCCCTCAGAACGGATTCAGCGATTCACTTAAGCTGATGCTGGATGACAAAGAGATACTTTGCTATTACCTGGGAGCTGCCCACTCAACCGATAATATAGTTGTATGGATACCTTCAGAAAAACTTCTTTTCCCGGGTTGCATGTGTAAAAGCATCGACTCACAGAACCTGGGCAACACAGCTGACGGAGATCTTAAGGAATACCCGAAAACAATAGACAGGGTTATCAGCAAATTTCCTTCAGCCGAAATTGTTATTCCCGGCCATGGTGCCTGGGGAGGAAAAGAACTGCTTCTGCATACAAAATCACTTGCAAATAAATAAAACCTCATAAAGATGATCTGTAAATATCCCGACAGCTTTGCCCGTTTCTATGATACAATTTACCACCAGGTGAGAGATTCCACTGATCACAGCTACTTCCTTGAAAAGATGACTCATACAAAAGGAAAAGTACTTGAAGTTGGTGTTGGTACCGGCCGTCTGTTCACTGATGCGCTTAAACAGGGTGCAGATATTTACGGACTGGATATAAGTGAATCGATGCTGAACGTACTGTATTCCAAACTGCCCCAAAAAGATCACAAGCGTCTGTCTCTTCAGAATATCACCGACTTCCGGTATGATTTTAAATTTGACCTCATTATGGCTCCATTCAGGGTCATTATGCATCTGCTCGAAAAAGAGGAACAGATAAAAGCCCTGAATAATGTGTACGAGCATCTTAATCCCGGCGGGATATTTGTATTCGACACATTTGTTCCTGATCTTCACCAGATTATTAACGGACTATCCAACAGGATGGACTTTGAAGGAGAATACGAACCCGGAAAAATGATCAGAAGATTTGTATCAACAACTCCAAGCCTTATTAAGCAGACAATCACTGTTCACTTTCATCTGGAGTGGGATGAGGAGACAGGACTGAAGACAGAAGACTGGACTCTCCCCATGA